>NZ_JBBOWV010000001.1:0-375000 GCF_038007305.1 Solibacillus sp. FSL W7-1436 | reverse complement strand
GCACGGTGGATGCCTTGGCACTAGGAGTCGATGAAGGACGGCACTAACACCGATATGCCTCGGGGAGCTGTAAGTAAGCTTTGATCCGGGGATTTCCGAATGGGGGAACCCACTATCTTTAATCGGATAGTATCTTCACGTGAATTCATAGCGTGTTGAAGACAGACGCAGAGAACTGAAACATCTAAGTACCTGCAGGAACAGAAAGAAAATTCGATTCCCTGAGTAGCGGCGAGCGAAACGGGAAGAGCCCAAACCAAAGAGCTTGCTCTTTGGGGTTGTAGGACACTCTATACGGAGTTACAAAAGAATGAATTAGACGAAGCGACTTGGAAAGGTCCGCGAAACGAGGTAAAAGCCCTGTAGTCAAAAGTTCATTCCCTCCAGAGTGTATCCTGAGTACGGCGGAACACGTGAAATTCCGTCGGAATCCGGGAGGACCATCTCCCAAGGCTAAATACTACCTAGTGACCGATAGTGAACCAGTACCGTGAGGGAAAGGTGAAAAGCACCCCGGAAGGGGAGTGAAATAGATCCTGAAACCGTGTGCCTACAAGTAGTTAGAGCCCGTTAATGGGTGATAGCGTGCCTTTTGTAGAATGAACCGGCGAGTTACGATTACGTGCGAGGTTAAGTTGAGAAGACGGAGCCGCAGCGAAAGCGAGTCTGAATAGGGCGAATTAGTACGTGGTCGTAGACCCGAAACCAGGTGATCTACCCATGTCCAGGGTGAAGGTGAGGTAACACTCACTGGAGGCCCGAACCCACGCACGTTGAAAAGTGCGGGGATGAGGTGTGGGTAGCGGAGAAATTCCAATCGAACCTGGAGATAGCTGGTTCTCTCCGAAATAGCTTTAGGGCTAGCCTCGTGATTGAGAATACCGGAGGTAGAGCACTGTTTGGACTAGGGGGGCATCTCGCTTTACCGAATTCAGACAAACTCCGAATGCCGGATATTTATACACGGGAGTCAGACTGCGAGTGATAAGATCCGTAGTCAAGAGGGAAACAGCCCAGACCACCAGCTAAGGTCCCCAAGTAATCGTTAAGTGGAAAAGGATGTGGCGTTGCTTAGACAACCAGGATGTTGGCTTAGAAGCAGCCATCATTTAAAGAGTGCGTAATAGCTCACTGGTCGAGTGACGCTGCGCCGAAAATGTATCGGGGCTAAACGATTCACCGAAGCTGTGGATGCATACTTTGAGTATGCGTGGTAGGAGAGCGTTCTAACAGCGTTGAAGTCAGACCGGAAGGACTGGTGGAGCGGTTAGAAGTGAGAATGCCGGTATGAGTAGCGAAACATGGGTGAGAATCCCATGCACCGTATGACTAAGGTTTCCTGAGGAAGGCTCGTCCGCTCAGGGTTAGTCGGGACCTAAGCCGAGGCCGATAGGCGTAGGCGATGGACAACAGGTTGATATTCCTGTACCACCTCCTCACCGTTTGAGAAATGGGGGGACGCAGTAGGATAGGGTAAGCACGCCGTTGGTTGCGCGTGTTCAAGCAGTAAGGCGTGTATGTAGGCAAATCCGCATACTATAACGTTGAGCTGTGATGACGAGCTCGTATGAGCGAAGTTCCTGATTTCACACTGCCAAGAAAAGCCTCTATCGAGGTGAGAGGTGCCCGTACCGCAAACCGACACAGGTAGTCGAGGAGAGAATCCTAAGGTGTGCGAGAGAACTCTCGTTAAGGAACTCGGCAAAATGACCCCGTAACTTCGGGAGAAGGGGTGCTTCTTTGGGTGCATAGCCTAGAGAAGCCGCAGTGAATAGGCCCAGGCGACTGTTTAGCAAAAACACAGGTCTCTGCAAAACCGTAAGGTGACGTATAGGGGCTGACGCCTGCCCGGTGCTGGAAGGTTAAGAGGAGCGGTTAGCGCAAGCGAAGCTGTGAATTGAAGCCCCAGTAAACGGCGGCCGTAACTATAACGGTCCTAAGGTAGCGAAATTCCTTGTCGGGTAAGTTCCGACCCGCACGAAAGGCGTAACGATCTGGGCACTGTCTCAACGAGAGACTCGGTGAAATTATAGTACCTGTGAAGATGCAGGTTACCCGCGACAGGACGGAAAGACCCCGTGGAGCTTTACTGTAGCCTGATATTGAATTTTGGTACAACTTGTACAGGATAGGTAGGAGCCAGAGATCTCGGAGCGCCAGCTTCGAAGGAGGCGTCGGTGGGATACTACCCTGGTTGTATTGAACTTCTAACCCATGCCCCTTAGCGGGGTAGGAGACAGTGTCAGGCGGACAGTTTGACTGGGGCGGTCGCCTCCTAAAGAGTAACGGAGGCGCCCAAAGGTTCCCTCAGAATGGTTGGAAATCATTCGTAGAGTGTAAAGGCATAAGGGAGCTTGACTGCGAGACCTACAAGTCGAGCAGGGTCGAAAGACGGGCTTAGTGATCCGGTGGTTCCGCATGGAAGGGCCATCGCTCAACGGATAAAAGCTACCCCGGGGATAACAGGCTTATCTCCCCCAAGAGTCCACATCGACGGGGAGGTTTGGCACCTCGATGTCGGCTCATCGCATCCTGGGGCTGTAGTCGGTCCCAAGGGTTGGGCTGTTCGCCCATTAAAGCGGTACGCGAGCTGGGTTCAGAACGTCGTGAGACAGTTCGGTCCCTATCCGTCGTGGGCGTAGGAAATTTGAGAGGAGCTGTCCTTAGTACGAGAGGACCGGGATGGACATACCGCTGGTGTACCAGTTGTCTTGCCAAAGGCATCGCTGGGTAGCTATGTATGGACGGGATAAGTGCTGAAAGCATCTAAGCATGAAGCCCCCCTCAAGATGAGATTTCCCATTACGCAAGTAAGTAAGACCCCTGAAAGACGATCAGGTAGATAGGTTCGAGGTGGAAGTGCGGCGACGCATGCAGCTGACGAATACTAATCGGTCGAGGACTTAACCACATTTTATTGCACAAATTCAATGAACCGTTTATCCAGTTTTGAAAGAATGGAAATTTTTTCCAAGGGTTTCAAGACACAAGCTAGTCGAGGAAACGACTGAGTGATTGAAGGAGCGTACTCAAGTACGTGACTGAAAGAACGAGGGAAGTTGACGAAGGATAGCGCCGTGTATTGGAAGCCGTAATAGTGAAGTGATGATGGCAAAGAGGTCACACCCGTTCCCATACCGAACACGGAAGTTAAGCTCTTTAGCGCCGATGGTAGTTGGGGGCTTCCCCCTGTGAGAGTAGGACGTCGCTTCGCAAAAAAATTTGGAGGATTAGCTCAGCTGGGAGAGCACCTGCCTTACAAGCAGGGGGTCGGCGGTTCGAGCCCGTCATCCTCCACCATTTCTAAATGCCGGTGTAGCTCAGTTGGTAGAGCAACTGACTTGTAATCAGTAGGTCGAGGGTTCGACTCCTTTCGCCGGCACCATTTAGAGAGCCATTAGCTCAGTTGGTAGAGCATCTGACTTTTAATCAGAGGGTCGAAGGTTCGAGTCCTTCATGGCTCACCAGTTTTTATAGTTAAATACTGCTTAGCGGGTGTGGCGGAATTGGCAGACGCACTAGACTTAGGATCTAGCGCCGCAAGGCGTGGGGGTTCGACTCCCTTCACCCGCACCATTTTAATTTCATATTACTGTCAGAGTAAAAATATCTTAAGCATTTTGCGGAAGTAGTTCAGTGGTAGAACACCACCTTGCCAAGGTGGGGGTCGCGAGTTCGAACCTCGTCTTCCGCTCCAAAAATGCCGGGGTGGCGGAACTGGCAGACGCACAGGACTTAAAATCCTGCGGTGAGTGATCACCGTGCCGGTTCGATTCCGGCCCTCGGCACCATCTTTTATAAACAATATGCGCCCGTAGCTCAATTGGATAGAGCGTCTGACTACGGATCAGAAGGTTGTGGGTTCGACTCCTGCCGGGCGCGCCATATTATTTCGGAATGTAGCTCAGCTTGGTAGAGCACTTGGTTTGGGACCAAGGGGTCGTAGGTTCGAATCCTGTCATTCCGACCATTATTGGGGCCTTAGCTCAGCTGGGAGAGCGCCTGCCTTGCACGCAGGAGGTCAGCGGTTCGATCCCGCTAGGCTCCACCATATTTTTTGTAACCAAAATAAAGATCCTGGCGGTGTAGCTCAGTTGGCTAGAGCACTCGGTTCATACCCGAAAGGTCGTGGGTTCGACTCCCTCTGCCGCCATCTTAAAGGACCTTTAGCTCAGTTGGTTAGAGCAGACGGCTCATAACCGTCCGGTCACAGGTTCGAGTCCTGTAAGGTCCACCAGTTAACGTACAAATCATTTATAATGGAGGTATACCCAAGTCTGGCTGAAGGGATCGGTCTTGAAAACCGACAGGCGGGTAACACCGCGCGGGGGTTCGAATCCCTCTACCTCCTCCATTTTTACAAACTGGGTACTTAAAACAGGTTCAAACATTATATTATCGCGGGGTGGAGCAGTGGTAGCTCGTCGGGCTCATAACCCGAAGGTCGCAGGTTCAAGTCCTGCCCCCGCAACCAAATGGTCCCGTGGTGTAGCGGTTAACATGCCTGCCTGTCACGCAGGAGATCGCCGGTTCGATCCCGGTCGGGACCGCCATTTGTGGGTTTGTAGCTCAGTTGGTAGAGCATTAGATTGAAGCTCTAAGTGTCGGCGGTTCGATTCCGTCCAAACCCACCATATGCGGGTGTAGTTTAGTGGTAAAACCTCAGCCTTCCAAGCTGATGTTGTCGGTTCGATTCCGATCACCCGCTCCAGTTTTTAAATAGGGCCTATAGCTCAGCTGGTTAGAGCGCACGCCTGATAAGCGTGAGGTCGATGGTTCGAGTCCATTTAGGCCCACCATAGTATTATTCCGAAGTAGCTCAGTTGGTAGAGCATCCGGCTGTTAACCGGCAGGTCGCAGGTTCGAGTCCTGCCTTCGGAGCCATTTTTTCTATTTTTGGGGACATACTCAAGAGGCTGAAGAGGCGCCCCTGCTAAGGGTGTAGGTCGCGTAAGCGGCGCGAGGGTTCAAATCCCTCTGTCTCCGCCATCGGCCCGTTGGTCAAGTGGTTAAGACACCGCCCTTTCACGGCGGTAACACGGGTTCGAATCCCGTACGGGTCATACATAGAAAAACGGAAAACGCTAAGTACTGTTACGGTATTTAGCGTTTTTTTGTGCGTTAAAGCTCTCTTAAGATAATAAACAATGCTGCTGTATTTAAAGGCTGAATAATTTCTGACACAATATTATGCTGTCTTATAATAATGAACCCAAAAGGGTAATCAATTTTAAACTTATATTATTTAATGGTACTGCCTGTAAAAGCAGAATTCCCCGCCGGATCACTATACTAGAAGGTGCAGGGATTAAGAAAGAACAATACAAGTAGGCAGGAGCGGAAAAGAAGCAGAGAGTTTACGGTTATTTAATCATGGTAGAGATTATGAGTATACAAGCTTAGTTGCTGCTATATTAGAGGGGTGTTTAAACCGATTTCCAAGCATTAATGTAAATAGGGATATAAAAATACCCGGTTCATCAAAAAACACCGTAAAAAGCAGTTAATAGATAATAATAAGGATTTAACGCTCGAATCTTATAATCCAAATAAAGTTGCCGTATGCATTAACACCATATAATGAAATAGGCAATTGTAAGCGCCCTTAAATAGATAAATTATTATTATAGAATAACAAAAAACCTCGATAATAATGGAAATAATATAAGGATAAAGAGTATATTGAGAAACCAATAGGTGGGAATTCTTTAAAAAACGGATTCTATCAATACTTTAAAAACAATGATAAATGTACGAACATTTTCTTGACAGCTTTACTCTATAAAATGTATAAATAAGTAGTCGTATATTCCAAAACACTTGATATCTATAAGTAATATTAATAATTATATCAGAATGATTTATAAATATTAAAAACAAGTCTTGATAAAGTTAGTAAAACATATTAGAATTTCGTTATACTAAGTAAACGTTTTCATCCGCAACCTCGGTTGAATAATGGAAAAATTAGAAATAAATATATTTTATAAAAATAATTTCAAAAAAGGTATTGCATTATAAAAAAAGTAATGATAATATAAATCTTGTCCTTAAGAGAAAGGACATGCGGTTACGAAAGAGTAATCAGCAAATACCCAGGAGGATTAGCTCAGCTGGGAGAGCACCTGCCTTACAAGCAGGGGGTCGGCGGTTCGAGCCCGTCATCCTCCACCATTTCTAAATGCCGGTGTAGCTCAGTTGGTAGAGCAACTGACTTGTAATCAGTAGGTCGAGGGTTCGACTCCTTTCGCCGGCACCATTTAGAGAGCCATTAGCTCAGTTGGTAGAGCATCTGACTTTTAATCAGAGGGTCGAAGGTTCGAGTCCTTCATGGCTCACCAGTTTTTATAGTTAAATACTGCTTAGCGGGTGTGGCGGAATTGGCAGACGCACTAGACTTAGGATCTAGCGCCGCAAGGCGTGGGGGTTCGACTCCCTTCACCCGCACCATTTTAATTTCATATTACTGTCAGAGTAAAAATATCTTAAGCATTTTGCGGAAGTAGTTCAGTGGTAGAACACCACCTTGCCAAGGTGGGGGTCGCGAGTTCGAACCTCGTCTTCCGCTCCAAAAATGCCGGGGTGGCGGAACTGGCAGACGCACAGGACTTAAAATCCTGCGGTGAGTGATCACCGTGCCGGTTCGATTCCGGCCCTCGGCACCATCTTTTATAAACAATATGCGCCCGTAGCTCAATTGGATAGAGCGTCTGACTACGGATCAGAAGGTTGTGGGTTCGACTCCTGCCGGGCGCGCCATATTATTTCGGAATGTAGCTCAGCTTGGTAGAGCACTTGGTTTGGGACCAAGGGGTCGTAGGTTCGAATCCTGTCATTCCGACCATTATTGGGGCCTTAGCTCAGCTGGGAGAGCGCCTGCCTTGCACGCAGGAGGTCAGCGGTTCGATCCCGCTAGGCTCCACCATATTTTTTGTAACCAAAATAAAGATCCTGGCGGTGTAGCTCAGTTGGCTAGAGCACTCGGTTCATACCCGAAAGGTCGTGGGTTCGACTCCCTCTGCCGCCATCTTAAAGGACCTTTAGCTCAGTTGGTTAGAGCAGACGGCTCATAACCGTCCGGTCACAGGTTCGAGTCCTGTAAGGTCCACCAGTTAACGTACAAATCATTTATAATGGAGGTATACCCAAGTCTGGCTGAAGGGATCGGTCTTGAAAACCGACAGGCGGGTAACACCGCGCGGGGGTTCGAATCCCTCTACCTCCTCCATTTTTACAAACTGGGTACTTAAAACAGGTTCAAACATTATATTATCGCGGGGTGGAGCAGTGGTAGCTCGTCGGGCTCATAACCCGAAGGTCGCAGGTTCAAGTCCTGCCCCCGCAACCAAATGGTCCCGTGGTGTAGCGGTTAACATGCCTGCCTGTCACGCAGGAGATCGCCGGTTCGATCCCGGTCGGGACCGCCATTTGTGGGTTTGTAGCTCAGTTGGTAGAGCATTAGATTGAAGCTCTAAGTGTCGGCGGTTCGATTCCGTCCAAACCCACCATATGCGGGTGTAGTTTAGTGGTAAAACCTCAGCCTTCCAAGCTGATGTTGTCGGTTCGATTCCGATCACCCGCTCCAGTTTTTAAATAGGGCCTATAGCTCAGCTGGTTAGAGCGCACGCCTGATAAGCGTGAGGTCGATGGTTCGAGTCCATTTAGGCCCACCATAGTATTATTCCGAAGTAGCTCAGTTGGTAGAGCATCCGGCTGTTAACCGGCAGGTCGCAGGTTCGAGTCCTGCCTTCGGAGCCATTTTTTCTATTTTTGGGGACATACTCAAGAGGCTGAAGAGGCGCCCCTGCTAAGGGTGTAGGTCGCGTAAGCGGCGCGAGGGTTCAAATCCCTCTGTCTCCGCCATCGGCCCGTTGGTCAAGTGGTTAAGACACCGCCCTTTCACGGCGGTAACACGGGTTCGAATCCCGTACGGGTCATACATAGAAAAACGGAAAACGCTAAGTACTGTTACATGTACTTAGCGTTTTTTTGTATAAAAGGAGCGGATCTTGTGAATGAACGATTAAAAGTATTTGATCAATATTATAAGGAAAAGGGCATTGAACAACGTGATCTCATTCATGCAAAAGGTTATTGGCATGAAGTGTTTCATTGCTGGGTTATTGAAAAAACAAATTCTGAATGGCGTATTTATTTACAGTTGAGAAACAAAACTAAAAAGGATTATCCAAACCAGTTTGATATTACCGCAGCTGGTCATATACTGGCAACGGAGACGATTGAAGATGGTGTACGCGAATTAGAGGAAGAAGTAGGGATTAACGCAAAGTTTTCGCAATTAACATCACTTGGAGTCATCCCGTACAGTATAGACAATGAAAAAATAAAGGATTATGAGTTTGCAAATGTATTTGTTTATGAGTTAACAGGAGGAATCGAGAAGTTTACACTTCAACGGGAAGAACTCGACGGTATTTACTCTGCTAACTTAAATCAATTTATATTGCTTGCGACACATAAAGTAAAGAAAATTGAAGTATCCGGTTATCATTATGAAAATGATATACGTCATTATGAAGTGAAACATATTGGACTAGAACAGATGTCTGCACTGCCTGAAAGCTATTTGCTCGAGTTTATCCCAAGTTTGAAAAAAATATTATTTGAAGCAACCTGAAAAATTGGGTTAGCTTTTTTTTTAGAATTAATTAAGGAAATATAATTAACTATTGACCTTCACGTTGCGTCAACCTTTATAGTACTAAATAGGAGGTGATCATGTGCTGATTAACGAACTGGTCAAGCTATCAGGTGTGAGTGCACGCACACTGCGTTATTATGATGAAATCGGTTTGCTGAAGCCTTCTGCTGTTGCGGAAAATGGCTACCGGCAGTATAGCCAAGGGGATATTGACCGGTTACAGCAAATACTTTTTTACAGGGAGCTTGATTTTAAGTTAGAGGAAATAAAAAAATTGCTCGATCATCCTGATTATGAAGTAAAAGAAGCACTAAAGAAACAATCCGAGCTATTACAAAAGAAAAGAAGATATATCGACGACTTACTAATAACGATAGAACAAACAATCCAAACGATGGAAGGGGAAATTAAGATGACAAATGAACAAAAGTTTAATGTGTTTAAAAATAAATTAATAGAAGAAAACGAAAAGACCTATGGCCAGGAAATCCGAGATAAGTACGGCGAAGATCAAGTGGAAGCGAGCAATAAACAATTCAGGGATATGTCAGAAGAGCAATATAATGCAATGCAGCAATTGGAACAACAATTGTTTGAACGTTTAAAAGAAGCGCTTGTGTTCGGAGACGTAACATCAGACGTAGCAATGGAAGCAGCGGAGCTTCATAAACGCTGGCTAAGCTTCTCCTGGGCGAAATATACCCCGGAAGCACATATTGGCCTGGCGCAGATGTATGTATCCGATGAACGGTTTACTGCTTACTATGATGAGCGTGTCGCTCCCGGAGCTACACAATTTCTGCATGATGTAATCACCGTTTATGCAGCAAACAAATAAGAAAAGATGTTTTAGAAATCCCCATAAAGGTAATATCTTATTAATGGAAAAAGGGGGATTTAATATGGATATTAATCAAGTACAACAATTACGTAGCATTTTGGAAGAGGAGCTTGCGACATTGCAGGAGCATGTTAATGAAGAGCCGCCTTTAGATGAAACAGAAATAACTGCAGTTGATAATCATCCGGCAGATGCAGCAACCGATTTAACGACAATTGTTACAGAAAAAACATTAAGTGAGCTGAAGGAAGATGAAATTGAAAAAATTCAAACAGCTTTAAATGCCATGGATGAGGGCACATACGGTGAATGTATCGTATGTGGAAAAGAGATTCCTTTTGAGCGTTTAGAAGCGGTTCCGACAGCTTTAACATGTATTGACCATGTAGAAGAAGTGACAGAATAGTAAAAGAGGTATGTTGAATATTCAACATACCTCTACTATGTTTTAAATGAAATATGAAATTAATAGACCTACAGCCAACAAGAAACCGAAAATCGTGTTTGTTTGGGCTGTATATTTCATTGCCGGCATTACTTCTAGCGGTTTTTCTTTCGCCCGGAATAATTTAATCGCTTCAATCGGTTTCTTCACGCTTAGTAGTACAAGCAGTGCCCAAGGTGACAAATGACCAATAACTACAAGAACCGCGATCCAAATATACGAAACGATAAAGAAACCGGCAAGCACTGTTACAGCGTTATGTCGACCAACTAAAATGGCCATCGTTTTACGCCCGCCCTCTGTATCTCCAACAATATCCCGAATATTATTTGAAAGCATGATAGCCCCAACTAAAATCATACTCGGCACAGAAATTATTACAGCATCAGCTGTTACATCTCCTGTTTGAATAAAGAAAGCGATTAGAACAATCCCCATACCCATTACTGCTCCTGAAACCAGCTCCCCGAAAGGTGAATAAGCAATCGGATACGGTCCGCCAGTATACAAATAGCCGATCAGCATACATACAAGACCGACAGCAACAAGCCACCAGGATGTCATGGCACATATGTAAACGCCTAATAGCATGGCGATACCGTAAAAGCTTAACGCAATGGCCATAATTGTTTTTGGTGCTACACCATGTCGGACGATTGTGCCTCCGATACCGACTGAGTTTTCATTATCCAGGCCAAGTTTATAATCATAATATTCATTGAACATATTCGTCGCTGCCTGTATAAGCATACTGGCAATAAGCATTGCAAAAAATAGCCCGAAATGAATTGTTTCATGATTTATTGAAAGTGCCATAGACGTACCTAACAATACAGGTACAAATGAAGCTGTTAATGTGTGGGGGCGTGTTAAATGCCACCAGACTTTAAATCCCTTGTCCGCTTCAACGACTTTTGTCATAAAAAAACGCTCCTAACTAAATACAATTATCTAAACTATTGTAATGCAAATAAAACAAATTGAACAGAGCGAAGGGACAATACATGTAACGTTTGCTCGAAAAATGTTATGATAGGATGGTATTATTTACTGCGCGAACGCAAAAAAAATGAGCAAATTATATAAAAATTCAGGCACGTATTAAAATAACGCTATACTTGCATCATACTTAGTGAATTTGCAACATGACGGAGGGAATTTTCATGCAACACAAGTGGTACAACGCCACTGAAATAGAAGTAGGCTCAAATTCAAAGCAAATTTTTTATATGGAAACGATCGAAGTAAGCCGATTATCCGCATTGGCATTTTTTGCGGCGGGCGAATTGAAGTATAAAGGAAAACGCAACTACTGGCAAAACCGTGAAAAAACCTTCACATTGGTTGGTTTAGGACATGCCTACACAATTAAAAACAATGCGTCTGACGCTCGTTTCGATTTAGTGGAACGTGAATGGAAAAAACTGACGAGTCAAATCATACAGGAAGATCAGCATCTGCAGCCAATCCTTTTCGGCGGCTTTACTTTTGATCCGCAAAATGAAGTTTCGGCAGAATGGACAAACTTCCCGCAAAGCTACTTTACTGTCGCAACACATCAGTTAGTTATTCGCAATGATAAAGCATATGTCACAATTAACTATATTACGGATGAGGAAAACAGCGCGAAAACGTTTGAAGCACTTCGTAAAGAGCGTGATGAGCTCATTCATGCAGCACAGGTGAAGGAAGTGAAAACCTATCCGAAACCGACAATGACAAGCTATATGGAACCGTATAAGCAGGAATATTTGAATTCCATCAATAAAGTGACAAGCCTGATCAAAGCAAATGAAGCGCAAAAGGTTGTCATTGCACGATCTTTAGCATTGCAGTTTGAGGAAACGATTACATCTCCGCAAATTCTGTCGCATGTCGTGCATGAGCAGCCGGAGAGCTATTTGTTTGGCTTGGAGCACGGGGATTTACTGTTTTACGGTGCATCACCGGAACGTTTAGTAAAAGTAGACAACGGGCGTGCCTATTCCTCATGTGTAGCAGGTTCGATAAAGCGCGGTACAACAGCTGAAGCGGACGAGGAATTGGGAAGAACGTTGCTGAGCGATCTGAAAAACCTTGGTGAGCATCATTATGTTGTTGAGATGATTACCGATACATTTAACAAAAATTGTACGGAAGTAAAAGTCCCTCATGGACCGAAGCTATTAAAAATCCGTGATATTCAACATTTATATACACCTGTTGAAGGACAATTGAATGAAGATGCAACTATTTTGCAGCTTGTGAAACATTTGCATCCAACACCAGCTTTGGGCGGTGTTCCGCGTGAACAGGCAATGGAAATCATACGGACATATGAGCCGATGAACCGAGGACTGTATGCGGCACCAATCGGTTGGCTGGATGCTGATGGGAATGGTGAGTTTGCAGTAGCAATTCGTTCGGCTGCATTAGTACAGGATAAAGCGTATTTATATGCAGGCGGAGGCATTGTCGAAGATTCGGAAGCACAATCGGAATATGAAGAGACACTCGTGAAATTCCGTCCAATGCTTCGGGCTTTAGGAGGCCAGTTACATGAATGATCGTGAAGTATTATCGAAATATGTTTATACAATTGTGTCAGCGTTAGTAGCATCTGGTGTAGAGCAGGTTGTCGTAAGTCCCGGCTCCCGCTCCACACCGCTTGCCTATGCATTTGCCTCTACAAAGGAAATCGAAATGCATCGCCAGGTCGATGAAAGGGCAGCAGCCTTTTATGCATTGGGCTTAGCTAAATCGACTGCAAAACCAGTTGTACTCGTATGTACATCGGGAACAGCGGCGGCCAATTACTATCCGGCCATTGTCGAAGCAAAATATGCACGAGTGCCGCTGATCGTTTTAACGGCAGACCGTCCGCATGAATTGCGGGAAGTAGGGGCACCGCAAACGATTAATCAAGTGCGTTTATACGGTGAAAACGTGAAGTGGTCGGCAGAATTTCCGATTCCGGACGAGGCACCGCAAACGCTTCCGTTTATCGAACGCCATACAGTTCGTGCGGTAAATATTGCTACGACAGCACCGTTTGGACCTGTCCATTTAAATATACCGTTCCGTGAACCGTTAATCATTGATTTCGCGGAAACATTACCGGTTGCAAGTTATATTAAAAGCTATACAAATGAGCTTCAGCCTGCCAAGCAAGCGATGGCTGAACTGTCGGAAATCATTGAACAAACAACGAACGGAATCATGATCGTAGGGGAAATGCCGCTAGGAACGAACACGGAATATTTATGGGATTTTATTCGTGAAGTGAAATGGCCGGTAATGATTGAAAGCTTGTCGAACCTGCGCACAGAAATACCGGAAGATTGCCAAATATATGCGATTACTACATATGATGCATTGATGAAAAATGAGCGCTTCAAGCGTAATGTTCGCCCACAAACGGTCATTCGCTTCGGAGCACAGCCTGTTTCTAAATTTTTAATGCAGTTTATCGTACAGGCAAACCCGCAAAGCTACATTGTCATCGATGAAGATCCGATGTATAGAGATTCTACTCATATGTCGACACATTTCATACATGCATTACCAGGAGAATGGCTTTCGGATATGAAGATTGCGCATTCCCAAGCAGAAATGGCATATGTTCAATTTTGGAAAATGGCGGATCTGCTTGCAGCTGATGTTATTGAAAAGTACAGTCAATTTGCCGATGAAGAAGGGGCCATGGTGCAGGCATTCCTTGCAAGTATTGAGGAAGACTCCGACATTTATGTCAGCAGCAGTATGCCGATCCGTGATATTGACACGTTTTTACTTACACAAAATCGCCCTGTTCAAATTTTCGCAAATCGCGGAGCAAATGGGATTGACGGTGTAACATCTACAGCACTTGGCTTCAGTAATGGCCGCAAAAACCGAAAAACATATTTATTGATTGGCGATTTGGCATTTTTGCATGATGCCAATGCATTTGTAGCAAGCCGTTATCAGGAGTGCGATTTAACGGTAATTGTCATGAATAATGACGGTGGCGGCATTTTCTCTTATTTACCGCAATCGAAGGTAGAGGAGCACTATGAAGATCTTTTTGGAACACCGACTGCATTGACATTCGAACAAATGGCCAAAATGTATGAGCTGGATTACGTAAAAGCAACATCATTGGAACAGTTTACGGCTGCATTGTCTGCGGACAAACAAACATCGATCAAATTAATCGAAGCTTTCACAGATCGGGAAGAGAATGTGAAGCAGCACCGTCAGCTATGGGCGCGGATTCATGAGGTGATGGAACAATGGCTCGATTCACTGTAAAAGGGTTGGATGTGCATATTGAGCAGTGGAATGAACATTCACCTCAAACGATTGTATTTCTCCACGGTTTTACAGGGAGCACAAATACTTGGAAAAAGGTTGTTTCGCAACTGCCGTCACACATCCGGTGTATCGCTGTTGATTTGACCGGACATGGTAAAACAGCGGCACCGACTTCTATTGAATGTTACTCGATGGCATTTCAAGTGGAACTGCTGTATGAACTGTTTCAACAATTACAGCTTGATACCTTCTCGCTGGTGGGCTATTCGATGGGAGGACGTGTGGCATTGAGCTATGCAGTGCGTTATCCTTCCGGAATCGGGCATCTGCTATTGGAAAGTGCTTCTCCCGGTCTGATGGATAAACAGCAGCGTGCTACACGAAAACAGGCAGATGATATACTCGCGGAAAAGATACTTGCAAATGGAATTGAATCATTCGTTAACAAGTGGGGAAATATCCCTCTGTTTGCATCTCAAAAAAGTCTTCCTGCAGAAGTACAGCAGGAAATTCGATCAGAGCGCATGCAGCAAAAAGAAATCGGTCTGGCAAATAGTCTGCGTGGTATGGGGACAGGTGTAATGCCGGAACTTTGGGGTAAGCTTAAAACATTAACAATGCCTGTGACACTCGTTACCGGACAGCTTGACGAAAAATTCGTTCAATTAAACAATGAAATGCAAGAGCATATCGAAAAAGTAAATCATCTTATTATTCCAGCAGTTGGCCACGCAATTCATGTGGAAAATCCGACAAAGTTTGCTACAATAGTAAAGGAAACGATTTCATAACCGAATTAGGAGGCAATATATATGACAAAGCAACGTCTATGGACATCTTTACATACTTACGAAGATATTAAGTATGAATACTATAACGGAATCGCAAAAATTACGATTAACCGTCCAGAAGTTCGCAACGCTTTCCGTCCAAAAACAACAGCGGAAATGATCGATGCTTTCACACGTGCTCGTGATGATGAACGTGTTGGTGTAATTATTTTAACAGGTGAGGGCGAGCATGCATTCTGCTCAGGCGGCGACCAAAAAGTACGCGGTCATGGCGGCTATGTAGGCGATGACGAAATTCCTCGCTTAAACGTTTTAGACTTACAAACGTTAATCCGTAAAATTCCTAAACCGGTTGTAGCGATGGTAGCAGGTTATGCAATCGGCGGCGGCCACGTACTGCACGTAGTATGTGACTTAACAATCGCTGCAGAAAATGCACGTTTCGGTCAAACAGGACCTAAAGTCGGTTCATTCGATGCTGGTTACGGTTCAGGTTACTTGGCACGTATCGTAGGACATAAAAAGGCTCGTGAAATCTGGTACTTATGCCGTCAGTATGATGCGCAGCAAGCACTTGAAATGGGCTTAGTAAACACAGTTGTACCATATGAACAGTTAGAAGATGAAACAGTAAAATGGTGTGAAGAGATGCTGGAAATGTCTCCAACAGCATTACGTTTCCTAAAAGCTGCTATGAACGCAGACACAGACGGTTTAGCTGGTATCCAACAGCTTGCTGGTGATGCGACACTTCTTTACTACACAACTGATGAAGCAAAAGAAGGCCGCGATGCATTTAAAGAGAAACGTAAACCAGACTTCGGTCAATTCCCACGTTTCCCTTGATTTGTTCGTTATAATATTCAAAAGGGATGTCCGAAAACTTTGGACATCCCTTTTCTTTACGATAGGAGGAAAAAGGGATGCAGCCAAACTGGATAAAGCAACGTGCCTATTTAACACCGAATCGTGTTGCACTGAGCTTTCATGACGAGCAATGGACGTTCAAAGAGCTTTATTTAAAGTCTGTCAGCTTAGCTTATAAATTAAATACACTTCATTTAACGCACGGAAAACGGATAGCGATATTAGCCCCGTCAACACCGCCTTTAATCGAACTGCTTTATGCATGTATGCAGGCACAGTGTGAGATGGTGCTGCTAAATGGAAGGCTTGCTAAGCAGGAACTTGCATATCAAGTTGAAGATGCGGAAGTGGATGCGATATTAGTAGCGGATGAAGAGCTTGCAAAACTTCCTGATGATGCCCGGATTATTCCATTTTCCAAGCTTTACGAGACAGCTGAATCGGAATATGAGATTGCAGCACAGTGGGAAGAGGACTTTGCCCTGACAATCATGTATACATCCGGAACAACGGGGTTTCCGAAGGGGGTTTGCCAAACGGTTTCAAACCATAGTTCCAGCGCAATCAGCTCAGCATTGAATCTAGGTATTTCAGAGAAGGATACATGGCTTTGTACTGTTCCGATTTTTCATATAAGTGGTTTTTCAATTGTCGTCCGATCGTTGCTCTATGGGATGAAAATACGTTTATATGAAAAATTCGATGCGAAAAAGTGTGCTCAGGAAATTATGGAAGGTACCGTTACGAAAATGTCGGTCGTTTCGGTCATTCTTGAAAATATACTTTCCGAAATGGAGCAGGCAGGTCAAAAAGCACACCCGCATTTTACAACCGCTTTGGCAGGTGGCGGTCCAGTACCGGTCGATTATTTAAAGCGTGCTGAAAAACTGGATTTACGTGTTGCCCAAACTTACGGTATGACGGAAACATCTTCACAAACCGCGACATTGGCAAACGAAGATGCCATGACACATATCGGATCAGCCGGCAAACCGCTGTTTTTCAATGAAATTAAAATTGATGCAAAAGACGGGGAATCCGTTGGTGAAATTTTAATCCGCGGCCCCCATGTAACACCGAAATATATCGGTCGCTTTAAAGACAAACCGACGACCATCAATGGCTGGCTTCATACAGGAGATGTCGGTTATTTAGATGAACAAGGGTATTTATATGTTGTCGATCGCCGCAGCGACTTAATTATTTCAGGTGGCGAAAATATTTATCCGGCTGAAATTGAAAATATACTCCTCGGACATCCGAACATAAAAGAGGCGGGTGTTTGCGGATTAGACGATGACAAATGGGGGCAAGTGCCTGTTGCCTTTATTGTTGCAAAAGAACAGATGACAGAACAGGAAATCATCGACTTTTGCACACAGCAATTAGCAAATTATAAAGTTCCGAAACAAGTTCACTTCGTCAGCCATTTACCTCGTAGCGGCTCCAATAAGCTTTTGCGAAGAAAGCTGATGCAGCTGCTGGAAGATTGATGCCGAAAGAAAAAGGTCCAAGCAAATGATTGCTTGGACCTGTTGTGTTATTAATTGCTTAAAGCTTGTTTGAGGACATCCATATTTTTACGCATTAATGTAAAGTAGTCTTCATTGTTTTGGATATCTTCCTTTGTTAAAACACTTAAATTATGCAATGTTAATGTTTCTGCATTTACTTCATTTTGAATGATTTCCGTTAATTTTGAAGAAACATTTTGTTCGAAGAAAATATATTGGATGTCTTCTTTATTTGCTAAATCAACAATTGACGTTAATTCCTTTTGCGAAGGTTCACTCTGTGAGTTGAGACCAGCTACAGGCACTTGATTGAAGCCGTAATGTCCTGCAATATAGCCGAATGCTGCATGTGATACAAAGAAAGTTTTCTTCGTCGTAGCGGCTGCCATCTCTTCAAAGTCTGCATGCAATGCGGCTAGTTCCGTTACTAATTGTTCGTAGTTTGAATTGAATCGTTCTTCATGTTCCGGCAATGCTGCGACAAGTTCATCTTTAATCGTTAATGCCAGCTGCTGTGAAATGACCGGTGATAGCCACACATGGGCATCATGTTCTTCGTGTGCGTGTTCTTCTCCGTGATCATCGTGTTCCTCATGTTCAGCATGTGTATGTCCTGTTGAAATATGAAGTTGATCTTCTGTTACATTAGCAGCAGCAGCAACTAATTTTACATCTTCATTTGCCAAAGTTTTTTGCGCATTTTCAACAAAACCTTCTAATCCAAGACCGATATAGAAAAATAAATCCGCATCTGCTAGAGCCATCATGTCTTTTTGGGTTGGTTCAAATGAATGTTCATTTGCACCTGCCGGATAAATAGAAGAGACATCAACAAACTCTCCGCCGATTTGTTCCGTGAAGTACTGCAAGGGATAAACGGTTGTATAAACCGAAAGGGCATCAGTGTTTTGCTGGGATTCGCTTGTATCTTTTTTAGTATCATCTGCACTACAAGCAGCTAATAATAAAATTAGTGTAAACATCGAGATGATGGTAAACCATTTTTTCATTATAAGTAAATCTCCTTAAATAGTAATAATTACGATTTGTATTTTTGAACATTTTCAATCATACAGGATTCAATAAAAAAAAACAATATAAAAAGCCTTCGAAAATTACTTTTTTTTCGAAGGCCATTTTTCAGGAACTGGATCGAATCCACCTGGATGAAGCGGCTGACATTTTAGTATTCGTATAACAGTCATGATCGATCCTTTAATTGCACCATGTTTTTCAATTGCTTCAATTCCATAGTGGGAACAGGTCGGATGGAACCGGCAAGATGGTGGTGTCATAGGTGAAATATATTTTTGATAAAGGCGAATTAACCCGATAAATAGTTTTTTCATTGCTATTTTTGCTCTCCATTTTTATAAGTCCGAATTGGTTTGTCATCAACGGTTTGTTTTAATGATACGCTGTTTTTCCGGGCAAGTAAAATAATAGAGAAAGCGAATATCCCCATGATCGTTACGATAATAATCAATACAATAGGTAAGCTCATCTTTTTCACCTCGCTTACTTCCATTTTACAGGAAAAAATTGTAGAGAGTGTGAATAATGGTTGAACTAAATGTTTTAAGATGTGCGAGAACGGATATAATACAAGCATGATACATTTCTATAAATAATAGAAATAGTAAGCTGATGTAATATCAGGATTAAAATTTCGCTAAGAAGTTTTAAATATAATTTATGAGGTGAAGGACAATGGCAAAGAAACAATTAAACACACAATTAAACGATTTAGTAGCAACATGGTCGGTAATGTACACGAAGTTACATAACTATCACTGGTATGTAAACGGACCATCATTCTTTACATTACACGTAAAATTTGAAGAACTTTACAACGAAGTAACATTAAATTTAGATGAAATTGCAGAACGTATTTTAACAAAGGGCGGCAAGCCTGTTGCAACATTAAAGGAACATTTAGAGCTATCTCTAATTGATGAAGCTTCAGGAAAAGAAGAAACAGAGGAAATGGTTTCTATCTTAATCAAAGACTTCAATACGATTATGGAAGCTTTAAACAAAGCAATGGAAACAGCTTCAGAAGAAGGCGATGATCGAACAGAGGATTTACTGAATGCTCAATTCCAAAGCCTTGAGAAACATACATGGATGTTAAATGCTTATTTAGGCCAATAATATCTGACAAACGACTCCAAATGCGGGGTCGTTTTTTGTTATGTTGGATACGGCTCTTTGCAAGATATCCTTCCTATGTATAATCGGTATTATTGCAGTCCACCTTAACTATGAGGTGAGAATAATGGAAAAAAATAATGTTTATGTATCCGTTGCCAATTTAACATGCAATCTGCATCCAGGATCATCGTATGAATTTGTATTGAGAATGGAACCTTTAAAAGCGCGTGTATTTATGAAACTGTTCAATCAGATGCAGCAACTGGAGGCATCGAATGCATTCCGTGCCCATATGCCGTTTATTCCATATCATATGGACATATTAAATCATGAGATCGACCACCGTCTAAAAAAAGTCTATGCCCTCATTCATGAATTCGGTGATGAGGAAGCGAAAAAATTTGTTGAGCAACTGCCGTACTTTACACGCTGATTAGACGATTTGATTGAACGCGGGACATCTGTTCGTTACACTATATAGTAGGAGTTGAGCGAAAAGATGTTTACATTTATCGATGAAAATAATTTAAAAGTAGATTTAAGATTTGATGAAGGTCCTTTCGAAGTTGAACCGAAGCATGTATTGGCACTCGTAAAATATAAAGGGAAATGGTTATGCACGATTCATCACCGTCGTGGTGTTGAGTTTCCAGGCGGCAAGCAGGAGCCCGGCGAAACATTATACGAAGCGGCTATCCGTGAAGTTTACGAAGAGGCAAATGTGGTCATAGAAGATGTAAAGTGGTTTGCCTACTACATTGTGCATGATGAGATTCCCTTTTGCAAAGCAGTCTTTACTGCTAAGGTAAAAGACATTGAACCTTTTACAGGAGACCATGAAACAGAAGGCATGTTATGGCTGACAGAAGAAGAGCTGTGGCAGCAGCCTAAATTAAGTTTCTATATGCGGGATGCAGGAATGAAAAAGATGTTGCAGGAAGTGAAAAATCATGAACGACAATGGTAAGATTTTTTCGATACGCAATTACCCGTCACCAAATCCCCATATCCGATTAGATGAAATTACGTATTGGTCACAAGGACTGCGTGTAAAAGGTTTATTGGCGCGTCCTAAAGCCCCTGGTACATATGAAGCGCTTTTATATTTGCGTGGGGGACTCCAGTCAATCGGCATGGTCAGACCTGCACGCATTGCCCAATTTGCGATGCAAGGTTTCGTTGTATTTGCCCCGTATTACCGCGGTAATCGAGGGGGAGAAGGTAAGGATGAATTTGCCGGTGTTGACCGTTATGATGCGGTTAACGGCATAGCAGTACTGAAACAATTTATTGAAGTGGACAAAGTGAATCTATATGGTTTTTCCCGCGGCGGATTAATGGTATTATGGACCGCAATTTTACGGGATGATATTAAATCGCTCGTAACATGGGCAGGTGTATCGGATGCGACAGCAACGTATTGGGAACGTGTTGATATGCGGCGCGGCTTAAAAAGAATTGTGGGCGGTACGCCAAACAAAGTACCGGAAAACTATGATGACCGTACACCATTATTTGAAATCGAAAAACTTCAAAATCCTGTTCTCATTATTCACGGTACAGAAGATCAGCATGTTGATATTGAGCATGCGTATAAACTGGAGCAGTGCTTAAAAAAGGAAGGGAAAACTGTTGAGACATGGTACTCATCCGGATTAAAGCATCACTATCCCCCAAGCCTAAACCGAGACACTGTAAGAAACTTGTGTGACTGGATGAAACGACAATAAACATACAATAAAAAAACAGCATTTTTCTCTAAGAGAAAAATGCTGTTTTTAGTTAAATAAAGTAGCTGATTAGTAAATTATACTAATGGGCCGCCTTTTTGAACGATTTCTTCATCAACATTCTCGAATTTCTTGAAGTTGTTTTTGAATAGTTCAGCAAGTTCAGAAGCTTTTTTATCATATGCAGCTTTGTCTGCCCATGCATCACGAGGGTTTAATACGTTAGATGGTACACCGTCCACTGTTACTGGAATGTTTAATCCGAATACAGCATCTTTTGTAGTGTCAACGTTATTTAATTTCCCTTCGATTGCAGCACGAACCATTTTACGTGTATATGAAAGCTTCATACGGCTGCCTACACCGTATTCGCCACCAGTCCAGCCAGTGTTTACTAGGAATACTTGTGAACCGTGCTCGTCAATTTTCTTACCTAATTGCTCTGCATAAACTGTAGCAGCAAGCGGTAGGAATGGAGAACCGAAGCATGTAGAGAATACTGGTTCAGGCTCTGTTACACCGCGTTCTGTTCCGGCAAGTTTAGAAGTGAAACCGCTTAGGAAGTGGTACATTGCCTGCTCTTTTGTCAATTTAGAGATAGGAGGTAATACACCAAATGCATCGGCTGTTAAGAAGACGATTGTATTTGGATGACCTGCTACTGATGGTAATACAATATTGTCGATAAAGTCGATTGGGTAAGCGACACGTGTGTTTTCCGTTAAAGAACCGTCTGCATAGTCACATTCGCGTGTTTCAGGGTCTACTGCAACGTTTTCCAGAACTGAACCAAAGCGGATCGCATTGTAAATTTCAGGCTCATTTTCAGCAGATAGGTTGATTGTTTTTGCGTAGCAACCACCTTCAATGTTGAATACACCGTTGTCAGACCAGCCGTGCTCATCATCACCGATTAATTTACGGTCTTTGTCAGCTGATAAAGTTGTTTTCCCTGTACCAGATAAACCGAAGAATAATGCTACATCGCCTTCTTCACCAACATTGGCAGAGCAGTGCATTGGGAAGATACCTTGTTCAGGCAACAAGTAGTTCATAATACCGAAGATTGACTTCTTCATTTCACCTGCGTACTCAGTTCCGCCGATTAAGATGATTTTCTTTTCGATAGATGTTATAATGAATGTTTCCGATCCAGTACCGTCTACTTCCGGATCTGCTTTGAAGTTTGGCGCAGATACGATTGTAAACTCGGCAGCGTGTTTAGCCAATTCGTCTGCTGTTGGGCGGATGAATAATTGATGACAGAATAGGTTATGCCAAGCATATTCGTTAATTACTTTAATAGATAATTGAGACTCTTTGTCTGCACCAGCAAAACCATTGAATACATATAACTCGTCACGTTCTTTTAAGTAATTTAAAACTTTTACATAAAGTTTATCAAATACTTCTGCTGAGATCGGACGGTTTACTTTACCCCAATCGATTTTGTCTTTTGAAATTTCTTCTTCTACTATATATTTATCCTTAGGAGAGCGGCCAGTATATTTGCCTGTTTCAGCGCGCAAAGCACCTTCAACAGTTAGCGTTGCTTCTCCGCGTGATGTCGCTTTTTCAATTAATTGCGGAACAGATAATTGAGTTTTAATGTTTTCCCCGTTTAAAAGTTCTTTCAGCTCGTTAGCAATTTCTACCGAATTCATCTATTAAATACCATCCTTTTTTATAGTATTCCCTTATAGAGGGGAGTTGATTCCTAATTCAAAAATAGTATAACACATTAAGCGAAATAATCTATACTAATTGCAAATTATTTTTTTCGTAAATTTTGGCGGTTCGAAAAAAGTCAAAATTTGTTGACAGTACTTGTTTTTTTGCGTAAGATGTTTAATTGAACGGATACTCTTATCCCGAGCTGGTGGAGGGGCAGGCCCTATGAAACCCGGCAACCTGCGTATATTATATACGTGTTGGTGCCAACCTGATGCAAGGGCAAAATTTCCCTTGAACGATAAGAGTGAAAGGTAACGAAACGTAATATCCTTTCCTCACGTGTGATGAACACGGCTATGAGAGAAAGGATTTTTTTTATTTTGTTTTACAATTTCGTACTGAGCGAAAATTATATAGTTACAGCCTTTCAGACCCTCGTGTTAAAGCAAATATAGCTTGACGTTAAAAAAGCGGATACGCATTTGCGTAATTCTGCAATATAACGGACATGGGTAATGAGTACCGTATCAATAAAAAACAATTGCCAAAGTGATTTAGGAGGAAATGACATGACAAATCGTCGACTGTTTACATCAGAAAGTGTAACGGAAGGACATCCGGACAAAATTTGTGATCAAATTTCGGATGCCATTTTAGACGCTATTTTAGCTGCAGATCCAAATGCACGTGTAGCTTGTGAAACTACGGTAACAACAGGCTTAGTATTAGTATCTGGTGAAATTACAACGTCTACGTATGTAGATATGAAAGGGATTATCCGCGATACAGTAGCAGAAATCGGCTATACACGCGGTAAGTACGGCTTTGATGCTGAGAATCTTGCTGTACTGGTAGCAGTAGGGGAGCAATCACCTGACATTGCACAAGGTGTTGACCAGGCATTGGAAGCGCGTGAAGGTTCAATGACGGAAGATGAACTTGAAGCAATTGGTGCAGGCGACCAAGGTTTAATGTTCGGTTATGCATGTAACGAAACACCGGAACTTATGCCGATGCCTATTTCTTTAGCCCACAAATTAGCGCGTCGTTTAACAGAAGTACGTAAATCAGGTGAATTGGAATATTTACGTCCGGATGGTAAAACACAAGTGACAATCGAATATGATGAAAACAATGAGCCTGTTCGTGTGGATACAATCGTTATTTCAACACAGCACGATGAAGAAGCAACATTGGAACAAATCCAATCAGACATTAAAGAACGCGTTATTAAGCCGGTAGTTCCTGAACATTTATTGGATGAAGCTACAAAGTACTTCATCAACCCGACAGGCCGCTTCGTAATCGGTGGACCTAAAGGAGATGCAGGTCTTACAGGCCGTAAAATTATTGTTGATACTTACGGCGGTTATGCACGTCACGGTGGCGGGGCATTCTCTGGTAAGGATGCAACGAAAGTTGACCGTTCTGCAGCATATGCAGCACGTTATGTTGCCAAAAACATTGTAGCAGCTGGCTTAGCTGACCGTGCTGAAGTACAATTGGCTTATGCAATCGGTGTTGCACAACCTGTATCAATCGCGGTTGATACGTTCGGTACAGGAAAAGTAGCAGAATCACAAATCGTAAACTGGGTTCGTGAGCTCTTTGATTTACGTCCTGCAGGCATTATTAAAATGCTTGATTTACGTCGCCCGATCTATAAGCAAACAGCCGCTTACGGACATTTCGGTCGCACAGATTTAAATGTGCCATGGGAAAATACGGATAAAGCAGCTGAATTGAAAGAAAAAGCAGGAATTTAATATAAAATAAAGGAGCATCCAGTTAGATGGAGTGCTCCTTTTTTATAATTTCCATTGAATTTCCTATATAATAGGTAGAGATTATGTTAAACAATATATGAGTGTGTAATTATTTCTGAAGTGATTTATAGTATTGACCCTTCGCCACATATTCGGAAATAATCCGATCCATATCCGCGCGGTCTTCTGCAGTTACTTCACGAACAACTTTTGCCGGGCGTCCCATCGCCAAACAATTGGGAGGAATCACTTTTCCCGGTGGTACAAGACTGCCGGCACCGATAAATGCGCCCTCGCCAATTACGGCCCCGTCCAATATGATGGAACCCATACCAACTAAAGCGCGTTTCTTAATTGTACAGCTATGTAATGTTACTTGATGACCTATTGTTACTTCATCTTCAATAATGAGAGGGTAAGCGGGACTTTGGTGAAGACAGCTCAAATCCTGGATGCTGACACGGTCGCCGATTATTGTTTTGTTGACATCACCGCGAATAACCGTGTTAAACCAGATTGAAGTTTCGGCTCCTATTGTTACATCACCGGTAATTGTGGCATAGTCGGCAATAAATGCAGATGGGTGGATCGTCGGTATTTTATCCTTATAAGGGTAAATCATTTTCAATTCCTCATTTCTTCTATAAAATTGTAGATAAATCTATAGATATCGTAACAAAACGTGAAGATTTTTCAATTAACATTTCTTTTAAACTGGATTGTATTATAATTAAACAAATAAATAGTAATATAATGATGCCGAAGTTAAAGAAAGAGTAATATCGTAATTTTTTGACGCTTGGCAAAATCTGACCATAATTTAAAGGTCTCATGAGTATGACATAAAAATAATTTATATGTAAGGAGTATGGCCATGTGGAAATGGGAAACAGAGCAACAACCGAAAGCCGTAGTCGTTATTCTTCATAGCGCATATGAACATCATCGGTGGTACGCATGGTTAATCGAAAAGTTCCGCAGTTCCCACTTTCATGTTGTAATGGGAGATTTGCCGGGACATGGAGAACAGGGAAAGTATACAAAGTATCATGATGAGGATTTTAAAGAATACTACAAGTACACAAAAGTGTTGTTGAAAGTGGCACTGGAATATAACTTACCGCTTTTTATCGTCGGAAATGGGCTGGGTGCAGCAATAGCCACGTATGTGCTCCAAAACAATAAAATAGAATGTGCGGGTGTTGTTTTAACATCACCTTGGTTTAATTTAAAGCTGGCGCCGGGGAAATTGTCGAATGCTTTATCAAGCTTCAGCGCCATTACATCGAATGTGAAGCTGAAGCATGAGTTGGAGCCTCACCATCTTACACGTAATACAGATGTATTGATGGAGCTGAAAGAACAGTTGCCGTTAACGAGTATGGTAACAGTAAAATGGTATCGCGACTGGCAGCAGATGACCCGCACAATCCGTAACCCTGAATTGAAGTTTCCGGACATTCCGGTGTTATTAATGACGGGTGAAAATGATAGAGTAACAGATATCGTTACAACAAGAAAGTGGATTACCGAGCATACGCTTTCCGAGTTTCATTACAAGCAGTGGAAAGGCTGCCTTCATAGCCTGTATTTTGAATTGGAACGGGAAGATGTATTCAAATTTACGATCGATTATATTAACAATGTTTTAAGAGATTTAGGCTATATTATTGAGTAGAAATAAACCTAACAAAATTGCAATTTGTTAGGTTTATTTTTTTAAAATAAAAAAATATATCGAAATTTTGGAATATTTGTAATATACTAAATTTCGAATTAATACATTATTTCAACAAGGGGGTATAATATGGATTTTTTGAATGATTTTGTAGGATGGGCCAATGATATTTTATGGGGTCCAGTAATGATTTACGGTATTTTAATCGTTGGTTTGTTCTTCTCAATCCTTACAAAATTTGCACAGGTCAGGTTAATTGGTGACATGTTCAAATTAATGTTTAAGGGAGAAAAGTCGGAAGCAGGTGTATCTTCGTTCCAAGCACTATCGATCGCGTTATCGGGTCGTGTAGGTACGGGGAATATCGTAGGTACAGCAACAGCAATCGCTTTCGGTGGTCCGGGTGCAGTGTTCTGGATGTGGGTGACAGCCTTTATCGGAGCATCAACGGCGTATATGGAGTCGACATTAGCGCAAATCTACAAAGAGAAAAAAGATGGACTATATCGTGGTGGTCCGGCATTCTATATTGAAAAGACAACAGGTATTCGTGCATTAGGTATTATTTTTGCCATTGCAATGATTGCATCTGTTGCATTTTTAATGCCTGGTGTTCAGGCGAATGCCATTGCTGGTGCAGTTGATAATGCATTTGGTATTGAACCATGGATTACAGGTCTTATTACAGTTCTTTTATTAGCAGTCATAATTTTTGGTGGTGTTAAGCGAATTGCAAATGCAGCGCAAATTTTAGTACCATTTATGGCATTAGCTTATTTGTTAGTAGCAGGTATTATTATTATTATGAATATTACAGCTGTGCCTGAAGTATTAGGTTTAATTTTCCGTAGTGCTTTCGCTACAGACGCTGTATTTGGCGGCATGATCGGTAGTGCGATTTTCTGGGGCGTAAAACGTGCCATCTACTCAAACGAAGCAGGTCAGGGTACAGGTCCTCACCCGGCGGCAGCGGCAGAAGTTTCGCATCCTGCAAAGCAAGGCTTAGTGCAGGCAGCTTCTGTATATATTGATACAATTTTAGTATGTTCTGCAACAGCATTAATGATTTTATTCATGGGTACATACAATGTCCATGAGGGTAGCCAAGACGGAGCGCTGATCGAAGCAAAAATGGATGAGTCGATTACGTATTCAGGCTTTACGCAAGCGGCGGTAAATGATGCATTCCCTGCTTTAAATAACTTCGGTTCAGGGTTTGTCGCAGTTTCGTTATTCCTGTTTGCCTTCACTACATTAATGGCATACTACTATATCGCTGAAACGAATGTTTCATATATGTTCAATGGCAGTGCAAGACGAATCGGGATATTCCTGATGAAGTTCGTATTATTGGCTTCGGCATTTTACGGTACAGTTAAAACGTCCGATTTAGCTTGGGCATTCGGTGACGTCGGATTAGGATTAACTGTATGGATTAACGTCATTATGCTATTGTTCATCATGAAGCCGGCCCTCATTGCACTGAAGGATTATGAGCAACAGAAAAAAGAAGGAAAAGACCCGGTATTTGATCCGAAAAAACTCGGTATTAAAAATGCAGATTTCTGGGAGACATATAAGAGAGATTAATAGAATAAAAGGAGCAGCTGATTAAAAAGCTGCTCCTTTTTTCAATGAATAATACTGCTGTAATAATTCGAACTGTTCAGTAGTAAAATCCTTTTGGCCGCGAATATATTTTTCATATAAATTGTAGTAGCAAATTGTTAAATATTCATCATTATGATGGCGGCTGTATGGCGGATAGTTTTCGGGAATATGGAGACCGTCAAAATAACGATTCATCTTATCGATTGTACGAATCTTAATGTCGCGGGCGCGCATTTCCGCCAGAACAATTTGGGTATAAATATATAAATCCTCTTTCGGGTATTCGTAAATATAATTGATCAGTACATGTTTGTCTTCCTTCACGAAAATGCTGTTCAGCTCGCGCCACTGGGCAAGCAGCTGACTTTTCGGAATAAAAGGGATTAGCTCGGTATGCCATAAACGCATCATTTCACCTCATTTAAAGAATCATGAAAGATATGAAAAAGAGCTAAGTAAACTTAGCCCTCTATCGGAAATTCTTTTACTTTTTCTAATGCAATGATAAACGGGGGATCATTTTTCTGATTCATAAACTCATAGCGCAAAACATGTACATGTTTCTGCGGTAGATCACTTACATAGCGAATCACTTCGTCGCGCTCGTCTTTTCCGCCTTCATGACCATAATAAACGACTAAAACGATCATTCCTCCGACTTTTAACAGCTTCAACAAACTTTCGATTGCTTGGATCGTAGTGTTCGGCTTCGTTACAATATCATGATTGCTGCCCGGCAGGTACCCGAGATTGAAAATTGCGGCTGAAACAGGTTTGTGAATATAGTTTGCTACATTTTCATGCCCATCTTTTAAAACAATCGCCCGATGCTCAAGTGCATGATCGAGCAGACGGTGTAATGTCGCATCAACCGCTTCTTTTTGTACGTCAAACGCATACACATAGCCGTCATCTCCAACGAGATTTGCCAGAAAAAGCGTGTCATGACCATTTCCTGCAGTTGCATCGACTGCAATATCTCCCTCGGAAACTGACATTTCCAATAAGGTTTGGGCATATTGAAGAACACGTTCTAGTTTCATTTTTTCACATCCGCCTTATAAAACTTTCCTTGGTAAGAACCGCGGCGTTCCAGCTCTGCATCAATTCCGTTCAGAACTTCCCATTTGTTGACAGACCACATTGGACCAATCATTAAATCGATCGGACCATCACCGGTAATACGGTGGACGATCATTTCAGGAGGAATAATTTCCAGCTGATCTGCCACCAGTTGAATATAAGCATCCTTCTCCATAAATTCCAGCATGCCTTTTTCGTACTGCTTCACAAGCGGTGTCCCTTTTAAAAGGTGCAGCAGATGGATTTTGATGCCTTGTACATCCAGTTTCGCCACTTCACGTGCTGTTTCCATCATCATATCGTAATCCTCTAAAGGTAATCCGTTAATAATATGTGTCACGACACGAATTCCATGCTTGCGCAATTTATTGACACCTTCCACATATGTCGCGTAATCATGTGCACGGTTAATTAAATTTGCTGTTTTTTCATGAACTGTTTGAAGTCCCAGTTCCACCCACAAATACGTACGTTCATTTAACTCTGCCAAATACTCTACAACATCATCCGGCAAACAGTCAGGACGCGTTGCAATTGAAAGCCCCATTACTCCTTCACAGGCAAGTGCTGCTTCAAACTTTTCCTTTAATACTTCAAGTGGAGCATGCGTATTTGTATACGCTTGGAAATACGCCATTGTTAAGCCGTCTTTCCATTTGTTCTCCATTTTTGCTTTAATCTTTTCGAACTGTACGGGAATCGGATCGACTTTACTGCCCGCAAAGTCTCCTGAACCTGCTGCCGAACAGAATGTACAACCGCCAAAAGCGACTGTACCATCACGGTTTGGGCAATCAAAACCTGCATCCAAAGCAACCTTGTAAACTTTCTTTCCGAATTCATTTCGCAGATAGCGATTCCATGTATAATAACGTTTCCCGTCTGACGGGAAAGGGAAATTTGTTTCAGTCATTCCTAGTTCACTCCTCTAACGTATTATTCTAACACGGACGGAACATCGTGTCCTACTAGAAATCTTTTTCTTGTACAAATTCCTGTTACAGAATAAACTAGTAAATTGAGCAAATATTGAAGGAGGAAGTTGAGTGCCGAAACAAGTATGGTTTTTAATTATTGGCACATTCGTAAATACGGTCGGAAATTCATTTTTATGGCCTTTAAATAGTATTTATATTCATGATCATTTAGGAAAATCTTTAACTACCGCTGGAATTGTCCTCATGCTGAATTCATTGGCAGGTGTGTTCGGCAATCTGGTAGGTGGTTATTTATTTGATAGATTAGGTGGCTATAAAGCAATTTTAATTGGGGTTGTATTTAATTTATTGTCAATCACACTGTTAACCATTTGGCATGACTGGCCGCAATACATCATATTTTTGACGATGTTGGGCTTTAGCGGGGGGATTGTGTACCCGGCGATTTATGCGATAGCAGGGAGTGCCTGGCCAGAAGGGGGGCGACGTGCGTTTAATTCGATCTTTTTGGCGAACAACGTAGGGGTCGCAATTGGACCGGCATTGGCAGGCATTGTTGCCGATATTAAATTTGACTATGTATTTAGTGCGAATCTATTTTTCTACGCTGTATTTTTTGTGCTTGTCATCACGACATATAAGCGGTTTGATATGAAGGGACTGACAACAAAGCCGTTCTCAGGTAATGAGACAAAACGAAGAAACAGGGGACCGATTGTGGCGATCAGTATATTAAGTATATCATTAATCGTCTGCTGGTTAAGTTACTCTCAATGGAGCGCGACCATTTCTTCTTATACGCAGGGGCTGGGAATGAGCCTGTCCGAATACAGTTTACTATGGACGATTAACGGATTTATGATCGTTGCAGTTCAACCGATTATCCGACCGCTTGTCACACGCTGGGAAAACAAAATAAAACATCAGCTGGTTCTTGGTCTCATATTGATGTCGCTATCTTATATCGTCGTCTATTTTGCCCAGGACTTTAAGATGTTTGCTGCAGCGATGGTCATTTTGACGTTCGGCGAAGTGTTCTTTACACCGGTAATTCCGATGATTGCCAATAAATTGGCGCCTCATGGACAAGAGGGTTTCTATCAAGGGCTAGTCAACAGTGCATCAACAATGGGACGGATGATTGGTCCTGTGTTTGGCGGGTTAATGGTAGATTTATATGGCATGCAAATTTTGATGCTAATATTATCCCTGCTCATTGTCATGGCTATTATTCCGTGTCTGGTCTTTGATCGGACGCTGGGAAAAGAACAAACATAAAACAGTTACTTGTACTTTTGTGTTGAATTCGTTAAAATGAATGAAATAATAATATTGACTGTGATGAGGAATAGTAAACGGACGCACTTTATAGAGAGCTGGCGGCAGGTGGAAGCCGGTAAGTGTCAAGTTGAACTCGCCTCGGAGTTTGCTTTAGTGAAGTAATAGTAGCTAATGGCCGTGTATTCGCGTTAAGAAATGAAGCTGAGTGCTGCGTCACTAATTTGGGTGGTACCGCGGGAGTATAAAATACCTCTCGTCCCTTCTTATCATAAGATGGGACGGGATTTTTTTATTTTTTAAATATTCTGTTAAATCATTGATGATGCGCCTAAAATACATAAACCACAGCAAGAATATATTTAAAGGAGGAATTATTGTGAGTTTTAATCATCAGCAAATTGAAAAAAAGTGGCAAACGTTTTGGGATGTCAATAAAACATTCAAAACTGAAAATGAAATGGATAAACCGAAATTTTATGCATTGGATATGTTCCCGTATCCATCAGGTGCGGGTCTGCACGTAGGACACCCTGAAGGCTATACGGCGACAGATATTTTATCTCGTTTTAAACGTATGCAAGGCTATAATGTACTTCATCCAATGGGTTGGGATGCATTCGGTTTACCTGCAGAGCAATATGCACTTGATACAGGAAATGACCCTGCTGAATTTACGGCAAAAAACATCGCAACATTTAAACGTCAAATTAACGAACTAGGTTTCTCTTATGACTGGGATCGTGAAATTAATACAACTGACCCGTCATACTACAAATGGACGCAATGGATTTTCACTAAGTTAGTGGAAATGGATTTAGCGTATGTGGATGAAGTGGCAGTAAACTGGTGTGAAGCATTAGGTACAGTACTTGCAAACGAAGAAGTAATCGACGGAGTTTCTGAGCGCGGCGGCCACCCGGTAGTTCGTCGTCCGATGCGACAATGGGTACTGCGTATTACAAAATATGCAGACCGTTTAGTCGATGATTTAGTTGATGTTGACTGGCCTGAATCGATCAAGGAAATGCAGCGTAACTGGATCGGCCGTTCTGAAGGCGCACAAGTGAAATTCACAGTTGCCAACACAGACAAAAACTTCGAAGTATTCACAACACGTCCGGATACATTATTTGGCGCGACTTATTGTGTATTAGCTCCAGAGCATAAATTAGTAGCTGACATTACTACTGCAGAGCAAAAAGAAGCGGTAGAAGCATACTTGGAAAAAGTATCGTTAAAATCTGATTTAGAACGTACAGACTTAGCAAAAGAAAAAACAGGTGTATTCACAGGTGCTTATGCAGTGAACCCGATTAACGGCAAACAAGTGCCAATCTGGATTGCGGATTATGTATTGGCAACATACGGAACAGGTGCAATTATGGCTGTTCCTGCACACGATGAGCGCGACTATGAATTTGCTAAAGAGTTCAACTTGGAAATTATTCCGGTTCTTGAAGGCGGAGACATCGAGAATGAAGCATTCACTGGTGACGGTGCGCACATTAACTCGGACTTCCTGAACGGATTAAATAAAGCAGAAGGTATTGCGAAGGCAATTGAATGGTTAGTGGAAAATGGTGTAGGGGAAAAGAAAATCACTTACCGTCTACGTGACTGGTTATTCAGCCGTCAACGTTATTGGGGTGAACCAATTCCAGTAATTCACTGGGAAGATGGCACAATGACTACGATCCCTGTAGAAGAGCTGCCACTGGAATTACCGAAAACAACAAACATCCGACCTTCAGGTACAGGTGAATCACCACTTGCAAATATTGAAGAATGGGTAAATGTAGTTGATCCGGTAACAGGCAAAAAAGGACGCCGTGAAACGAATACAATGCCGCAATGGGCTGGTTCATCATGGTACTTCCTGCGCTATATCGATCCGAAAAATGATCAGGCGCTTGCAGATCCTGAACTATTAAAACACTGGCTTCCAGTCGATATTTATATCGGTGGTGCTGAGCACGCGGTACTTCACTTACTATACGCACGCTTCTGGCATAAAGTGCTTTATGATTTAGGGCTAGTTCATACGAAGGAACCGTTCCAAAAGTTATTTAACCAAGGGATGATTCTAGGTGAAGGTAATGAAAAAATGTCTAAATCTAAAGGCAATGTAGTAAACCCGGATGACATTATCGCTTCACACGGTGCAGATACATTACGTTTATACGAAATGTTCATGGGTCCACTGGAAGCTTCTGTAGCATGGAGCACGAACGGCCTTGATGGGGCACGTCGTTTCCTAGATCGTATCTGGCGTCTATTCGTAACAGATGAAGGAAAGCTAGCTGCAAAAATTCAAGATTCTTCTGATACGACATTGGAAAAAGTGTATCACCAAACTGTGAAAAAAGTGACAGAAGACTATGAAGGCATTCGCTTCAACACAGCGATTTCACAAATGATGGTATTCATTAATGACTGCTACAAAGCGGAAGTAATTCCAACAGAATATGCAAAAGGCTTCGTGAAGCTTTTATCACCGATCGCACCGCATATTGCCGAAGAGCTTTGGTCAATTTTAGGACATGAAGACACAATTACGTATGCAACATGGCCAACATTCGATGAGTCGAAACTAGTAGACGATGAAATCGAAGTTGTTGTACAAGTTTTAGGTAAAGTACGTGCAAAAGTAACGGTTGCAAAAGATATTACTAAAGAAGAGTTAGAAAAAGTTGCTTTAGCAGACAGCAAAGTACAAGAATTTATCGAAGGAAAAGCAGTTGTGAAAGTAATTGTCATCCCAGGTAAATTAGTTAATATCGTTGTTAAATAATTATTGAAATAAAATTAATGAGGCAGGGACATAAGTAGAATGACCGTTAAATAATAGGAAAGCCTTTGTTAAGAAACGGATATTTTGCAAAATTGATTGGAATGCAGGGCGACTCCTGCGGGAATAGCGTGACGCCTGAGACTACAGGCTCAGGCCACGCCCGCGGAAAGCGTCCCGGAATGGAAATCAATTTTAACGCTCAGCAAAAAAAGGGGGTGGGACAAAACCCGCCTCAAAATCAAAAGCCGTTCAAATTTTACGATGAGTAAAGTTTGAACGGCTTTATTATTATGTGTCTACTATGTAGTCGTTGTTCTCCGTTACGGCGGACGCTTTCCTGGGGGCACGGCTCGAGCCTGTAGTCTCTCCCACGTGCTTGTCCCCTGGGAGTCGCCGCCTTCACTCCGAACAACTAATTTTTCTTCTATATCAAGTAAATCTCTGCATAATTTCAGGCATGAAAAAAGGACATTCTCTGTTAAAATTTAAGTATCCTACAACCAAATTTCAAACGAAAGAAGTGTCCCTATGTTTAAAGATTATAACATGAATCAAATTATATTACCGCTAGATTTAGAAGTAAAGTTACATAAAAATGATATTGCCTTTTCTATCCATCATTTGGTCGAAAGCATTCCGAACGAAGCTTTCGCTCCTTTTATTCACCATACTGGTTGTCCATCATATCATCCACGTATGATGCTAAAGCTGATTTTATGCGGTTACACACAATCCACTTTTTCAGGAAGAAAAATAGAGGATCTGACAAGAGACAGTATCCGTATGATGTGGCTTGCCCAAGGATATGAACCAAGTTATCGCACTATTAACCGTTTTCGTGTACATCCCAATATGAAGGAACTCATTCGCCAATGTTTTGTACAATTCCGCTGTCAGCTAGTTGAAGAAAAACTCATCGATCAAGAAGCGATTTTTATCGATGGCACAAAGATTGAGGCAAATGCCAATAAGTTCACATTTGTTTGGAAAAAATCAGTGGAAAAACATCATACCAACCTCGTAGAAAAATCAAATAAACTTTACGATGAGTTATTGGAACATCAAATTATTCCTGAAATCAAACGTGAAAGTGATGAGCAGTTATCGATAGAAGAGTTAACTCAAGTAGCACATCACCTAGAAGAAGTAGTCGACGACTATACAAGCAAAATAGAACATTCTGAAGATGTCATTGAGCGAAAAAGATTACGTAGCGAACGAAAAACACCGAAGCAAATCCTCAAACAAGTACATGATTGGATCATAAGAAAGCAGAAATACCAAAAAGATTTTGAAGTGTTTGGCACACGTAACAGTTATTCAAAGACGGATCATGAAGCAACATTTATGCGGATGAAAGATGACTATATGCAAAACGGCCAATTGAAGCCAGGGTATAATGTACAAATCGCTACAGAAGGTCAATATACACTCGCGTACGATGTATTTCCAAATCCAACAGACACGAAAACACTTATTCCATTTCTTAGTCAAATTGAAGAAAATTATTTCGAGTTACCAAAACATATTGTAGCGGATGCCGGATACGGCAGTGAACAGAATTACCATGATATTCTTAACAAACGCAAACGAACTCCACTCATTACATTTAATCAATACTTGAACGAACAGAAGCGAAAATATAAAAATGATCCTTTTAAGACAAGTAATTGGGTGTATGAGAAAGAAAACGATGTCTACATTTGCCCAAATGAAAAGAGATTACGATTCCAATATAACTCTGTTCGTACAGATAAATCGGGTTTCCAACGAGAATTTAAAATCTATGAATGTGAGGAATGTACAGGGTGTCCTTTCCGTACAAAATGTACAAAAGCTGCAGAAGGTAAAAATCGTAGACTCATGATTAATGAGAAATGGGAAAAACAAAAAGAAGAAGTAAGAGTGAAGCTTTCAGAAGAAAAAACGGCTGCCATTTATCGTCGACGTAAAATCGACGTGGAACCAGTTTTTGGATTCTTGAAGGCTAATTTGTGTTTCCGTCGATTTTCTGTTCGTGGAAAATCGAAAGTTACTAACGAAATAGGTTTGGCATTAATGGCCACAAATTTAAGGAAGTATGCGGTAAGAGGATAACACCTCTTCCAATATTTTCTTTATAAAACGCAAAAAAGAGAAATTGCATTGTGCAATTTCTCTTTTTGCGTAAACTGGAACTAATTCTGTCCCAACCCCTTTCTTACGATTAGTCAAGTGTATTCTACAACTTTAGTAGCTATTTTAGATTTGAGTGTAGGGGCATAGTTTCTCTCTTTATTTTACACGTATATTTTTATATGCCAAAAAGACCTAACGATTTTTATTTTTTTCGAGAGGTCTGTATGATATAGTGGAGTTACGTTTTATTACGATTTCTGAGCTGGTAGTGCGGACTCATAATCGTAAAGGATGCCTCGTGTTAATAACTGAAATGTCACTTTCAGAAACTTATTAACACAGGCGATGATCGCAACCTTATGAGGCTTTCTCTGAGGTTGCGTTTTTAATTTATAATAGTAATCCGCAAAATGATTTGGTTTCTCTTTTAACATAAGCATCCCTTGCATCATGAAATATAAAATTTTCCGCAAATGTTTATTCCCACGCTTATTGATACGATCCCGATATTGTGTGTTCCCGGATTGATAGCGCATGATATCGATCCCTGCGTAGGCGTTTAATTGTTTTGCATTTCGGAAGCGGCGAATATCACCGATTTCACCAATCAAGCGACAAGCTGTTGATTCACCCACACCAGGGATGGAGCGTAATACAAGATATTCTTGACGTTCTTTTGATAGCTCCGTCATCTGTTGGACAAGCGCCTCTTTCTTTTCCTTCAGTTCTGCAATACGAGTTGCGTAATCCTTTACTTGATCACACCTTACATCTGTCGGCTTAATGGCCGGATAACTATTTTGAGCTGCTTCCATCAGTTCAACGGCTTTTTTCTCTGCACGAGTAAGGGAAAGGTTCTTTTTCGTATTCGCCTTCAACCGATTTTTTATGACGGTTTTTGAATGAGACAAAACAAAGGTAGGGTGTGGGTAAAGCTGTACGATATTTAAAAATAATGCGGAACTTGGCGTAATGAGTTTTTCAAGCTCTGGAAAACTCATCTGTAAAATCGCATGCATCCGACTCTTTAGTAAAATCATTTCCTCATCGATTTCATCATAATAGCGTGTAAGTGCACGCATCTGTTCATAATAATCATCTTGAACGTAAGTCGCTTCACGTTCCAATCTAAAATGCGTTTTGGCTAGTTCATGTGCGTCACTTACATCCGTTTTATGGCGTCGCATTTTCGCCATCTGTAAATTCGCTTCAAGTGGATTCATCCGACTATATGTATAGCCATGATTTTTGAAAAACGCTTCTACTGATTTGGAATAGACGCCTGTTGCTTCAAATACAATTTCAGGAGCTTGTCCATCTAGTTTCTTCATTTCTTCGATACGCTCGTGTAATCGCTCAAAGTCAATTCGTGTGTGATTTAATTCGCCTTCAAACTCACATTTTCGATACCGATCATAAATAACGACCGAACTTTTGCCTTTACTAACATCTAACGCAATGACATGTTTCATGATTTCATTCTCCTTTTTAGCCAGTCATAGAAGCCTTCACAATACCTTATCGATTCCACTTTCTTATACACGATCTCTTTGGACCCAACATACTAAACTGATTCATATAAGGGCGTGAAGTTAGCCGGTTTTTTTAAACGGACTCACAAATGGTCCCAGGGGCTGGTCGGCTTTTCTTCACTTCTACTATAAAAAAATAGTAGCACAAACCATGGCCTTGGTTTGTACTACTAATGTTAGTATGTTTTTTATTTAGATTTTGCATGAAAAGCAAAAATAACTATGTTGCGTAACTGATTTCTATGTAATACTAGAATAGTAAATGGTCACATTTAATGAATTGAAGAAAGAAGTGTAACAACATGGCACAAGCATCACATTCAGTACAAATCCCAGTTAGCCAGGAGAAAGTATGGGCTTTCGTAAGTAAAATTGAAAAATGGGCTGTATTGGTTCCAGCTTACAAAGAGCATAAAGAACTGGATGCCCAAACATCACATTGGACATTCGAAGGAAACTTTAAAGGCTTAAAGAAAAAAGTTGAAATCGAAATCAAAATTATCGAAATGAATGAGCCTTCTAAAATCAAATTTGAAATTACAGGGCTATCGGATAATATTAAAGGCGGCGGTGAATTTACTGCCGAGCCGAAAGATGGCGATACATATATGACCGGTACAGTAGAAGTAACTGCCGGCGGTCTTTCAGGCGCAGTATTGAATCCGGCTATTAAAGTATTATTGCCAAAAGTAACGACTCGCTTAACAGAAAAAATCGCTCGTCATATTCAAGCGTAATTACCACAAACCCCTACCGGAAAAATATTTCCAGTAGGGGTTTTTAGGTAAACGAGATAGGAGGACGGGGAGATTTAGCCAAAGGTACCGGGAATTTGGTCAAAGGTGTAGGGAATTTAGCCAATGCCTGTAATGATTTAGTCAATCGGGACGCTTATATAGCCAACGGATGTTATTATTTTGCCAATGCTTCTATTATTAGTCATCATCGCTCTTATAATAAATATCTTCAGGAATTTGATAATAGCGGCCTTTTGTTGCACCATACTTTTCTAAATTGAGCCTCGCTAATATTTTTGAAGCTGCAAAAGTACTTTTTATGCCTGTAAATTCACGAAATTCTTTATTTGAAATACGAGGACTGATCAGCACCCGGTAATGATGCAGTGCTTCAAGTAAAGCTACCCGGGATTTTGAGTGGCATTTTTCGCATTGCCAAATGCCGCGCTGGTAATGCATCCGGCTCATATACTCGCATTTTTGGCATAACACGCCCGATTTCAGCCGGCAGCGAGCAATCGTTTTTCTGGCGGGCAAAGGGTGTATTAACATTTTCAGTTGGGAGCATATATACGCTATATTGACCTTTTTATGGTCATTTTCCGCATAAAGTTTTTCTAAATGATGGGGCAATCCGCTTAAATGGATAATCGGGAAACCTTCCAATGAGATGTCGAGCTCTGCGCGGTAATTGGCTATTACAACTAATTGAAGAACGGGCATCGTTATATTTAATTTTTGTAAAAATTGGCTGACAAAAAGTTTATGGCGGTACACTTGATCAAAGGGATTTGGAAAGTTGTCCCGCGTTTGATTTTCTGTTATGCGGGTAAATTCGTGAAAAACAGGTTTATAATAGAGTTTTCCTGTCAGTTGTTTTACCTCGAAAATGAGGATGAAATACGGAGTAATGAGCAGGGCATCGATTTGATGGGTAAAACCGAGGTCATTTACACATTCAAAATTATAAAAAATAGAATAATCGCTTTTAAAGGAGAAATCTTTCAGGGTATTTTTCAGCTTTTTTTCACCCGCAAACCCGGCTTTCATACGGTAAAATTCTTCCTGAAATGCGGCAGCTTCCGGATCATTTGGGAGAATTCGCTGGATGGCTGCTTCAATGAATAAATAATGATTCGATTTTTTCACAAAAACACCTCCAAATCAATTCTATCTAGCCTATTTCTTGATTGGAAGTGAATTGCCGAAACTTTATTTTTAAGAATCTTCAATACGGATATTGTCTGTTTTTCCTGCACAATTCATCAGAAATAATTAATTTAGTCATTAAATGAAAAAATTTAGTCACTATAAGAATGAATTTAGTCAACAGAACTTATTATTTAGTCATAATAAAAGTTTCCAGCAAATCCATGATAAATATCATATGGAAAGCATGACAAGTTCTTCTATATCAACTAGATATATTTTTTTATAATTGAACATATGAAAGAGGTGGCTTTATGACACAAATCATGATGGAACAAAGTGGATATAGTACAAAGGAAGAATTTTGGAATGGACTGACACACGGAGTCGCCGCATTGCTGACGATTCCCGCAACATTGCTGTTAATAAACAAAGCTCAGCATCAAGGCACAACATTAGAGCTTGTCAGTTATATTATTTTTGGTATTTCAATGTTTTGCCTGTATTTTGCTTCAACGATGTATCATTCATGGCCGAAACATAAAACATTTCTGAAAAAGCTCGATCATAGCTCAATATTTTTAATGATTGCAGGAACATATACACCGATCGTATTAGTCGCAATTGGCGGCAAATTAGGTTGGACAATTTTTGCGGTTCAATGGATTTTAGCAGCAATCGGTATTGTGCTGAAACAGTTTTTTGTTTACCGTTTTAAATTACTGTCGCTGTCTGTTTATATCGGGATGGGCTGGCTGATCATTTTTGTTGCCAAGCCGTTATTCGCACATATAGGCTTCGCAGGCTTTGCCGTATTATTAATCGGCGGGCTTTCCTATACGGTCGGCACTTACTTTTACAAAAATGACCGCATTCCATACAACCATGCAATTTGGCATTTATTTGTTTTGGGCGGCAGTGTCGCGATGTTCTTCGCAATTTACTTATATGTATAAACAAAAGAGTCAATCCCCAATACCGGGATTGACTCTTTTTCTATATGCTCGCTGTAAACTTCTCGATTAAATCCTGCAAATAATCGTCGTATTGCTCTTCATTGCGCTTTTTCATTTCTTCCAAAACCTGATTTAAAAATGTTTTGTTGTTCATGAACTGATCCGGCAGCGTTTCATATAGTAGCTGATGGTGGTAATTTTCCTGATCCAAATAAAGCTCAAAATAATAGCCGAGCTTTTCGTCCTCATTAAACATATGCATCATGCACTCTACTTCATAGCATTGCATAATAAAATCATGTTTAAAGCCAACTTGAACGGTAAATGCAATATGTCCGCCTTCACTATCCAATTTAAACGAGTCCATATCTGAAATTATCTGATTTTTATGCGTGAGCCAGTACAGTTCTTCTGCCTGCCGGTTTGTCGTAAAGCTAGTAATCCCCTTTGGTGCATTTTCAATGAAGAAATGCTTTGCGAGTTTAGCTTGCACGGCCTCTTCAATTGATGAAGAAGAGGCAATTTTATCGAGCTGCTGACAAACGATCAGCAATAGTGCCGGACTTTTTTGCAAATGTTCAATAATCTTTTTTAATTGCATCGGGCAAACATTTGGGATATTGACTAAATCGACAGCTAAAGTCATGCCGACACCTTGTTTATTTAAGCCGAGTATCAAATATAATGGAACACTTTTCGCATAGGAGTTATTTTTTTCAACATAGCAAAAAACACGAATGGAAAAGGTGAATTCATCTTTATTACGATTGCTTATTTTAGTGCATGATAAATGCGTTTGCATTAGCTCATCTGATGCTAAATAAAGCATAGTCTGGTTTTTTTGAGAATTATTCATCGTGCCGTATCCTCCTGAGTGTACATACCTCTTATGATACTAGGGAATGATGAGCAGTTCTAGTATTTTTACGATTAAAATCAGAAACGTTACTGTTGACCCGCACTCATACCTGCAATTCGTCCTGTTACGAGCGCGGAAGTAATATTATAACCCCCTGTATAACCGTGAATATCCAAAATCTCACCACAGAAGTAGAGTCCCTGTTTTTTCTTGGAAGCCATTGTTTTTGGTTCTATTTCTTTTACCGAAACACCGCCCCCTGTAACAAATGCCTTTTCAATCGGTTGGGTACCGTGAACGTCCATCGTAAATGCAACAAGTTCACGTGCAAAGTTGCGAATCTTCTCCTGAGATAATTCTATGCCTGTTAACTGTGCGTCAATACCTGCACGCTCCATTAAAAATAGAAGCCATCGTTCAGGAACAAGTGATTTCCATAAGTTTTTCACCGCTTTTTTCGGTTCTTCCTTAATTGTTTTATTTAACATTTGGAAACATGTTTCTTCGTTATACTCCGGTAATGACTGAATACGGACCTGTACGGGCGCGCTGCCTGATTTCAGCTGCTCTTTTACAATAAACTGACTGCAGCGTAAAATGGCAGGGCCGCTTAAACCGAAGTGAGTAAACAGCATATCCATCTGATGTGTTACAAGAACTTTCCCTTTTTTATTCAGAACAGAAACAGCGGCATCGCGTAATGCCAGCCCTTGTAATTCACGTGATTGAATGAACGGTTCCTTTGATGTCACCGGAACTTCTGTCGGGTAAAGCGTAGTAACGGTGTGACCTGCACGTTCTGCCCACGGATAACCGTCTCCAGTTGAGCCTGTTTGAGGAACAGCTTTACCACCGACTGCTACAACAACTGCATTTGTACGGATTTCTTCGCCGCTCTCCAAACGTACACCGTATATTTTTTCATCATCCATGAGCAATTTATTAACTGCCGTGTGTAAACGGACTTCCACTTTTAATCGTTTCATTTCATTGACAAGTGCATCAACGACATCCTGTGCGCGGTTGGATACAGGGAACATACGCCCGTGATCCTCTTCTTTTAATGCTACGCCCAGTCCTTCGAAAAATGCAATGATATCTTCATTATTATAAACGGTAAAGGGGCTATATAAAAAGCGTCCATTTCCGGGAATATGCTTAATGATTTCTTCCGCTGATAGTCGATTGGTTACGTTGCATCGTCCACCGCCTGATATGGCCAATTTTTTTCCTACTTTTGAGCCTTTTTCAAGGAGCAGCACTTTTTTGTTTTGTTCGGCTGCGGCGATTGCAGCCATCAATCCTGATGGACCGCCTCCTATTACAATTACATCATACATAGATAATTTCTCACTTTCTTTTGCAATAATTTTTCGTTCAACGGATTTTTCTCTTACTTATTATACACGAAGTGAAGAAACTATTTGAGTAAATGGTCTTTCACATGTAAACTTGTAAAAGGAAATGTACGGGAACTTTTTAATGAGAGTACCGTCACAAGAAGGAAGTTAAATAATGTAAATAAATAACTTGCTTTACGATTTCGTAATGTAAGTGAATTGTTATACTGAGAGAATTTCATATAGAACGGTAGGTTATTTCATGTCTTCATTAATGAAAGGAACAGCCATATTAACGATCGGGTTGTTTCTATCAAAGCTTTTAGGGTTAATCTATATTTTCCCGTTTTACGCCATTGTAGGTGAAGATAATATTGCTTTATACAATTACGCCTACATTCCTTATAACATTATGTTAAGTATTGCCATTGCGGGACTGCCGATTGCAGTATCAAAATTCGTATCGAAATATAATGCGCTCGGGGATTTTGATGCCGGCCGCAGACTGGTAAAAACAGGTGCTTTACTGATGACGCTTACAGGAATTGTAGCGTTTATTTTAATGAATCTGCTTGCTACCCCGCTCGCAAATATAGTGATTAATAGTGATGAACAGGCATTTACTGTGGAGCAAGTTGCAAATGTCATCCAGTGGGTGAGCTATGCATTAATTGTTGTGCCTTTTATGAGTTTGATACGCGGTTACTTGCAAGGATACGGGCATTATTTGCCGACATCTGTTTCTCAGTTGGTCGAGCAGATTGTGCGCATCGTCTTTTTACTAGGCGGGGCATTCATCGTTGTCAATGTGATGGACGGTGATGAGATTACGGCCATTAATTTCTCGGTATTTGCCGCATTTATTGGAGCGCTTGGCGGGCTTTTGACATTGTTTTATTACTGGAAAAAACTTCGTCCCGAGATTAAGGCTGTTCAGGTTGTAGCACCGAGAGAACAGAGACTTCCTTATTCGGATATGTACAAAGAGATTTTTAAATATTCGATTCCTGTAGTGTTCGTCGGGCTGGGTGGTTCATTATTCCAGCTTATTGATTTGCTGACATTTAACCGTGCGATGGCAGCCAGTGGAATACCAGCGGAAATTTATGATCTGTACTTCACGATGCTCAACTTGTTAACACAAAAAATCGTTATGATTCCTGTTGTTTTGGCTACAGGCTTTTCAATGGCAATCATTCCGACGGTGACGAAATTTTATACGGAAGGTAATTTGCGTCAAGTACATAGTGCGATGGACAAAACGTACCAGGTGCTGTTGTTTATTACGGTACCGGCAGCGATCGGAATTTCGATTTTAGCGGAAGATTTATATCATTTCTTCTATTCCTTCAGCGAAATGGGTACACAAGTATTAAGCCATTATGCACCGCTTGCAATTTTCTTTGCTTTATTTTCAGTAACCGCTGCTATGTTACAAGGGGTCAATTACCAAAAGTGGGTCATCTTCAGTTTACTTGTCGGCTTGCTTACAAAAACGATACTTAATACACCGCTTATTCACCTCATGTCGGTTGATGGAGCTATATTAGCGACAGCACTTGGCTATGGAGCGACAATCACAATTAATATTTTTGTCTTGAAGAAAGTGACAGATTACAATGCGACTGTTGTTTTAAGACGTATTCTATTAATTATTATCCTGACAATCGTGATGGCTTTAGCGGTATGGATTACACATATAGTTTTAACAGCGATTGCACCGGCTGATACGAAGATATTGGCACTTCTATATGCAATTATTTGTGCAGGGGTCGGCGCGGTCTTTTACGGCGCGATTTCTTATAGACTAGGGTTAGCCCAATTATTATTAGGTGATAAATTCACAAAAATTGCACGTAAATTAAGATTAGTAAAATAAAATTGAGGACGTCGCATCGTAGGCGTCCCCTTTTTTTCATGGAGGACTTTATGCGTTTAGATAAATTACTGGCTAATATGGGCTACGGCTCAAGAAAAGAAGTTAAACTATTATTAAAGCAAAAAGCTGTAACAGTGGACGGTGTTACAGTAAAAGATTCAGCAATGCATGTGAATCCTGAAAAACAAAATGTTTCGGTATTTGGCGAGCGTGTGGAATATGTTGAGTTTATTTATTTAATGATGAACAAACCCCCGGGTGTCATTTCAGCGACTGAAGATCGTTACGATCAAACGGTCATTGATTTACTCGATCCCGCTCATCAGCACTTTGAGCCATTCCCTGTCGGACGTTTGGATAAAGATACGGAAGGGCTGCTGCTCATTACAAATGACGGTAATTTAGCACACAATCTGCTTTCTCCTAAAAAGCATGTCCCAAAATGGTATTATGCCAAAATTGACGGGGTAGTAACGGAAGCTGATATCGAAGCCTTCGCACAAGGTGTAACATTGGAAGATGGTTATCATACAAAGCCGGGAGAATTGAAAATATTAGTGTCCGGCGAGCAATCGGAAATTGAACTGATGATCCAGGAAGGGAAATTCCATCAAGTGAAGCGCATGTTTGTGGCAGTAGGCAAGAAGGTTACGTATTTAAAACGTCTGTCTATGGGAACATTGCACCTTGATGAAGAACTGGCATTAGGTGAATACCGCGAGCTGACAGAACAGGAACTTGAGCTGTTAGCGTCAAAATCATAAACAATAGAAAAGCGAATGCCCCGACGAAAAGGCATTCGCTTCTTTTAGTTCTTGTGTCAAGAACTAAGTGAACGCTTGCTGACACAGCAAGGTTCATAATATTTCATGTGTAACTGATCGACACCTTACGTTATGTTGGGACAATTAGTCCTTTCTCACAAAATAAAGAATCAGCCGCTTTCAAGAATTCTAAGATGTCATTTTTACTTTTTTCTTCGTCGTTGTCCATTTACCCCGACTTGGACTCATTACCAAGTCATTGAAGGCTAACACATTCAAATCTCTTTGAATGGTGCGAGGAGTGATGTTAAACTCTTCGACTAAATCCTGTGTAGTCACTTCTCCTTTATTCAGGATAAACATATACACGTCTTTAATACGATTAAGCATTCTATCAGTAGTTGGCTTCATTTCTAAAAACCACTCCTTCGATCTTAAATTCTCATGGCATAAGACTAGCGGACGACAAAATATGTGCGGAGTGCACTTAGGCTTTAATAGTTTGCCTTAGACATCCCCTTTTCTGAAAGTTTGGTCAGAATAGATGTTCTGACACATACATTATAGCGGAAAACCAAACAGATTTCCAGAAATGAGAGACGAAAAACACTATTTTTACAGAAAATTCATATATTTAATATTCCTAGAAATATAGGTTGTAATGATTTTGTCAAATGATTATTGTAATTTTAACAAGAAGGAGTACAATAACAATATTATAAAAATGAGGTGTATTTATGGATTGGTTACAGCTGGCTCAGGCAAGAAAAGAAGAGCTTATTCAAGAATTACAGCAATTAATTCAAATAGAAAGTGTAAAAGATGAAAATAATTTTTCTGATATAATGCCTTTCGGTGCTGGTCCGAAAGCAGCATTGGAATTTATGCTTCAAAAAGGTTTAGAACAAGGGATGACTACAAAAAACGTGGATCATATGGCCGGCCATATTGAGATGGGGCAAGGTAAAGAACTTGTTGGTGTGCTTTGTCATGTAGATGTAGTACCTGCCGGAGATGCTGCAAGCTGGACATATCCTCCGTTTGAAGGACAAGTCGCAGATGGTAAATTGTTTGGCCGTGGTGCGATAGACGACAAAGGTCCAACAATGGCAGCTTGGCTGGCGATGAAACTGATCCACGATGCGAAAATCCCTTTGAAAAAACGTGTACGTATGATTATTGGTACAGATGAAGAAAGCGGATTCCAATGTGTAACGCGCTACTTCGAAAAAGAGGAAATGCCGACAATTGGTTTTGCACCTGATGCAGATTTTCCGCTAATCAACGCTGAAAAAGGTATTGCTCATTTAACGTTCTCCAGTAAAGAAAAACGATCAGGCGACGAGCAATTACTGTCATTCTATGCAGGCAGCCGAACAAATATGGTGCCGGATGAAGCAACAGCTACTTTAAAATATGCCGAAAAAAGCACAAGTGAGAATTTTCTGAAATATTTAAAAGAAAATGATGTTGAAGGCACTTTCACTAATAACGATAATGGGATTATAATTGTTGTGAAAGGTAAATCAGCCCATGCAATGGAACCGGAAAAGGGGAAAAATGCAGCGGTTTATTTAGCGAAATTTTTACAAAGTATTGTGGAAACAACACAAAGTAAGTCGTTTATCGAATTCATTGTCCATGTTTTTGACAACGATCATTTTGGAAAAGCATTGGATTTCCAATTTGAAGATGCAATGTCAGGACCGACTACTCTAAATCCTGGAATCGTCACTTTTAATGAGCGTGGTGCATCAATTGAAGTAAGTATGCGCTATTCGGTGACATATCCGTTTGAAGAGAAAATAACGAAAGCACAGGCATTACTGCAGCATGAAGCATTTACATTAGATGTAGTGAGTAATTCAGTCCCGCATTATGTGAGCGAGGAACATGAATTGGTTCAAACATTGCTGCAAGTATATCGAAAATACAGCAATGACTACTCGAAGCCACTTTCAACTGGAGGGGGGACATATGCTCGCGTTATGAAAAAGGGGGTCGCATTCGGAATGCTGTTCCCAGGCGAACTAGATGTTGCCCATCAGGCCGATGAATTTGTTGATATTGATAACTTGATAAAAGCGACTGCCATTTACGCAGAAGCAATCGTAAATTTAGCAACTAACTAATAAAAAGGTGGTATTTGAGATGAGCTTTAGTTTATGGAATGATCAAATTGTAAAAAATGAAGAAGTATTGGTGGACAAGGAAGACCGCGGATATCAATTTGGCGACGGTGTGTATGAAGTAGTAAAAGTGTATAATGGGGAACTGTTTACAGCGACTGAGCATATTGACCGTTTTTATGACAGTGCTGAAAAAATCCGCATTACGATTCCTTATACAAAGGATAAGTTACATCAATTACTTCATCAGCTTGTAGAAGCAAACAATATCGACACAGGTCATGTTTACTTCCAGATTACACGTGGTGCCGGCCCTCGTAACCACATTTTCCCGGGTGATGAGGTGATACCGGTAATTACAGGAAATACGAAAGAAAATCCACGACCATTGGAGAACTTTGAAAAGGGTGTAAAGGCTACATTTGTGGAAGATATTCGCTGGTTGCGCTGTGATATTAAATCACTTAACTTGCTTGGTGCGGTTCTTGCAAAACAGGAAGCATATGAAAAAGGCTGCTATGAAGCAATTTTACACCGTGATGAGATTGTTACAGAAGGTTCATCTTCAAACATTTATGGGATTAAAGAAGGTGTACTATATACACACCCGGCCAACAATCTCATTTTAAATGGGATTACTCGTCAAGTAATTATTAAATGTGCAGCAGAAATCGGTCTTACTGTTAACGAACAGGCTATGACGAAAGAGCAGCTGCTTGCTATGGAAGAAGTAATCGTTTCTTCAACGACATCAGAAGTAACTCCGGTTATTGAAATTGACGGTACAATTATCGGCAATGGTACACCGGGCGAATGGACACGTAAATTACAAGCACAATTTGAAACAAAAATTCCAAAAGGGATTAAAGCTTAATTCATATAATTTATTATAATAGCGCCTTGCTTAACGGCAATGCGCTATTTTTTTTTGCGGATAACCTGTAAAATATAACGTAATGAAGATTAGGAAAGAACTTAGGGAGTAGATAAAATGGCTCAGTTAATAAAACTTCAAGATTATATTTCACGATACGAAATTGACTTGGCACGCTATCCAACACAGTTTATCCGCTTAAAGCAAAATCAGTGGGAGCGAATAAAGTATCAATGGCAGACAGGTGGAGCAATTGAACGTTGGGAACATATAGAGGAAGAAGTAAAGGAAGAGAAGAAAAAATCACTGTTTCAAAAACTTTTCCCATTCAAAAAAGAAGTAGAGGCAATCGAAGAAGAACAAGAAGATATCGAAAAAGTGTCGATCTCCAATGATTGGGCAGTTGAAGAAAATCCATATCAGGAAGACGATTCGACGCTGATTTTCGAACCGAATCTTGTCTATACGCCAAAAACATTGGAAGAACTTAAGAAAATGTTCATCGACCAGTTTTTTCATTTTCAAATGAAATGGGCAAGCTCGACATTGCGTGAAAAATCTTATGTAGATCCAAAATTTATGCGTGATACATTATTGCGTTCCATGCTCCAAACATTGCCGGATAATTACTTAGTTTTCTATTATCCGATAATACGTGTGAAAAAAGCGCCGATCGAATTGGATATTATTATAATGACACCGACAGAATGTCTATGTATTACGGTTTTGGAACAGGAAAGTCAGGCGGTATATATCGCAAATAGCGAACGCTTCTGGTTGAAGAAGGTCGGAAAATACGAAAAGAAAGTGTTAAGCCCTTTAATTCAATTAAACCGGATGGAAAAAGTTGTCGAACAGATTTTTGAACACAATCATATTGAACTGCCAATTCGTAAAGTGTTGTTAACAAGAAATGGCTATATTGATTATCCTGGAACAATGTATGGCGTTTCATTTGTGGATAAACGGAAATTCCCAGAATGGATGGGACAATTAGCGCGTTCTGTTTCACCGATAAAGCATATGCAAATACGTGGAGCACAAGCGATTTTAAATACAGTTCAGACAACATCTTTCCAGCGTGATATTTGGAATACGGAAAATAAGGAAGATTAAATAATGGAAGTTCATTTTATAATTAATCCTTATGCGGGCAACGGGCAGGGGGTTAAGCGTTGGCATCAGTTTGAACGGCAGTTGACAATCCCGTATCAAATCCATTGGACAAAATATGAAGGACATTCGCAGCTGCTGGCAAAGGAAATTGCCGGACGGGCAACAAAGGAAAACCCGGTATGTCTAATTGCTATTGGCGGTGATGGGACGATTCATGAAGTGCTGAATGGCGCAGTACATTTCGGAAATGTCTACTTAGGAGCAATTTCTGCGGGCTCTGGCAATGATTTTGCCAGGGGGTATCAAGCATTCGAAACGGGCAAACAGCTACAGGAATTTGTAAATAGAGTGAATAGTACTTCACATGACTGCGGGGTAGTGCGGCAAGGCGGGAATACCAAATACTTTATTAATAATTTTGGTGTGGGGTTTGATGCATTAGTGGCGAATATCGCAAACAAGTCAACACTGAAAAGGTCGCTTAATAAATGGAAACTTGGAAAGCTGAGCTATCCTTATTATGTTATTCATGCACTTTTTACATATAAACCGTTTAAGCTTAAGATAGTCCAAGCAGGAAAAGAGAAGCAATATCAAAATGTATGGTTTGTAACGGCAAGCAATCAGCCTTATTTTGGCGGGGGAATGAAGTTATCTCCAAAATCAGATACATCCGATGGCCAGCTCGAACTGACCGTCGTATCCAATTTATCGAAATGGAAATTATTATTCCTTTTCGGGACAGTGTTTTTAGGGAAGCATACACTTTTGAAGGAAGTCGAACAGTTTGCAGCAACGGATGCACAGCTGATTTTTGAGGAACCGGTCATGGCACATGCAGACGGAGAAACTCAAAAGTTAGCAGCCGGTCAAAATAGAATTGAAATAACCGTTCAGAAAAAAGCATGGAATTTAGCAAAATAAAAGCAAACGAAGCTATTTTCCGTTATAATATGAGGCAGCTACACAATAGAAAAGAGGATAAGTAAGTGAGATTAAAGCATAAACCATGGGCAGCGGAATATATTCAACAACATCCTGATGTCATTATTCCAAACCCGGAAGATTATAAAGGCAAGTGGAATGAAGTATTCGGCAACGATAACCCGATTCATATCGAAGTCGGTACAGGTAAAGGACAATTCGTTTTGGGGATGGCGCTGCAAAATCCGGATACTAACTATATCGGTATTGAATTATTTGATAGTGTTATCGTCTGTGCCCTTGAAAAAATCGAGGCAGAAAACAAACCATCGAATTTGCGTTTATTAAAAGTTGATGGCGCAAAATTGGAAGAGTTTTTCACAAAAGGGGATGTGGACCGTGTTTATCTGAACTTCTCGGATCCATGGCCAAAAACGCGACATGCAAAGCGTCGCCTTACACATGAAGGTTTTTTGAAAATTTATGAAAACATTTTAGTTGATAACGGTGAAATCCATTTCAAAACGGATAACCGTGGTCTTTTTGAATATTCACTCGTAAGTATGAACGAGTATGGTATGGCATTAAACTATGTATCGCTAGACTTACATGCGAATATGCCGGAAGATAATATTATGACAGAATACGAGGAGAAATTCTCGAAACTCGGTCAGCCAATATATCGACTAGAATGCCAATACAAGACGAAATAACAACGATTTAGGGGGATGGAAAAATGGATCGATTTGAATTTCACAACATGACACTGACTTGGTTACATGGAGGTGTCACAGCACTGGATGGCGGGGCTATGTTTGGGGTAGTGCCAAAAGCACTTTGGTCTCGTAAATATCCGGTAAATGAATTGAACCAGATTGAATTAGCATGTGAACCAATTTTAATTCAATACGAGGGTAAAAATTACTTGATCGATACAGGTGTAGGTGCCGGTAAGTTAAATGAAAAGCAGCTGCGCAATTTCGGTGTTTCCGAAGAATCAACAATTGAAAAAAGCTTAGCTGAAGCCGGTTTACAGCCAGGCGATATTGATGTGATTTTAATGACGCATCTCCATTTTGATCATGCCGGCGGTTTAACGAAGTGGGAAGGGGACAAGCTTGTTCCGGTTTTCCCGAATGCAGTTATTCACACGACGCAGATTGAATGGGACGAGATGCGCAATCCGAATATTCGTTCAAAAAATACGTATTGGAAAGAAAACTGGGAGCCTGTACAGCATTTAGTATCAACGTACGAAGGGGAGCTGGAAGTGGCTCCGGGCTTAAAAATGATTCATACGGGCGGCCATAGTGAAGGACATGCGATCATTCGCCTTGAACAAAATGGTGAAGTAGCACTACATATGGCGGATATTATGCCGACACATGCTCACCAGAATCCGCTGTGGGTACTGGCGTATGATGATTACCCAATGACAAGCGTATTTGCGAAGGAAAAGTTGATGAAAGAAGCGCTGTCAAACGGCTACCGCTTTATCTTTTATCATGATGCGTATTACCGCATGATTCAGTGGGATACAACAGGCAAGGAAGTAACAGACAGCCTGGAACGTTCGAAACCGGCATTAATTAAGTAAACACGTAAGCACCTGCATGATGATCGATGCAGGTGCTTTTTACTATCGGTTACGTACTTTCAGTATATATTTTGTATTCACCGTGATCAGAATTAAAGCAATGATCAGAATGGCAAAAAGCTGGGATTCACCGGATGCGACTGAATAGAACATGCATAGTAACAATGAACAAAGTAATAAAATATTCGTCAAATTAAATGCGGAATATAAACCTTGTAACATGATATGGCGTTCGCCTTCATCGGACATTTCAAACATCTTTTTGGTATAGTGTTTATCATTATAAGAAGGGATTTCACGGTACGGATACACATATTTTATATAATTTCCTACTAATGGTATAGCGATAATAGCTATTAAAATAATAGGAACTGAAAGAATTTGAATACCAATTGACTGTTCTGTAATGATACCAACGCAAGCACCTGCAATACTGATAATTAATGACATATTAATTGCCAATGAAGCATCACTGTATAGCTTATATAAATTCTCTTCGTGCAAATCTTCGTCTTCACCACTAAGCTGCTGCAATGATTGTCTTTTTAACTGGGCTAATTTGATGTAGCCCCCAACAGCTAACAGAAGCGCAATGCCTAAAAATACAATGGTCATTTCTGTGGCAATTTCGTATAAAGGCAGAGTAAATTCGCCTGTTACGATAAAGGATCCTATAAGTCCCCCAATAAGACCTCCAAATAAAAACTGTTTTAACGTTCTTTTCATTATAATTCCTCCTCTTCAAAAATAAAAATCTCATCAATCGGTTCGTTCAAAATTTTTGATATTCTTACGGCTATTAATAGTGAAGGGACGAGTTCTTCGCGTTCAATCAGGCTAATCGTCTGTCTTGATACTTTTGCGCGTTTTGCTAATTCGGTTTGATTTAACTGATACCTTGCCCGCAACTCCTTTAGTCTTGTTTTCATTTCTTCACCTCTTGTATATGATTGTAAAATAGTTGAGTCAGTTTGACAAGTATTCTTGTCATAATGACTAAAATATTTTTATAATTGACCGAAAAAATACGATGACTAAAATTATGTCATCGCATCCTTTACACTATATTTGTTTAATATCTACAATGGCACCGGAACGGGCATCTGCTGCGAACTCGTAGTTTTCAAGCTCGCCGTTGATTGTACGGGAAATACCTCCACGATAGACCGGTGTTTCTGTAAAGCCATTGCTGAAGTTTTCTGTTTTCATGTAAATCCAGGAACCATCAATTGGTGCATGTTTTTTAAATTCATCTTTGATGTTGGCTAAAATATGATCTGGATTCGCAAAAGGTGCGACACGATTGCTCATTTCTTTAACAATGACAGCTGCTGCCATCCCTGTTACAACCCCTATTGTAAAGTCTTTTAAATTCATTTCAAAATACCTCCTCAAAATAGTGACTACATTTACTTTATCATATTCTGAAAATAGAGTAAAAATAATAGAAGGTTCGAAAGTCGAAATATTGCTTGCAATTTGTGATATAATGAAGGCAAATCTACATTTAGAGGTGTTGCAGAATGAATCAAGATACACTTACTCTTTTTAAAACATTAACAGAACTGCCTGGTGCGCCAGGGAATGAGCGTGCAGTCCGCAATTTTATGCGCTCCGAATTAGCAAAATATTCTGATGAAATTATCCAGGATAATTTAGGCGGCGTATTCGGTGTGCGTAAAGCAAAAGATGAACAAGCGCCGAAAATTTTAGTTGCTGGTCATATGGATGAGGTCGCTTTCATGGTTACTTCCATTACTGAAAACGGCATGATCCGTTTCCAGACACTTGGCGGCTGGTGGAATCAGGTTATGCTTGCGCAACGGGTTACGGTTTATACAAAAGACCGTGAAATTCCGGGTGTTATTGCATCAATTCCACCGCACCTATTAACGGATGCGGAACGTTCAAAACCGATGGATATTAAAAATATGCTGATCGATATCGGAGCAGATTCAAAACAAGATGCGATGGATTTAGGTGTACGTCCAGGACAATCCATTATTCCGGTATGTCCTTTCACACCGATGGCCAATCCGAAAAAAATTATGGCAAAAGCTTGGGATAACCGTTACGGCTGCGGTTTAGCCATCGAACTTTTAAAAGAGATTCATGGTCAGGAAGTGAAGAGCAATATTTATTCCGGAGCAAATGTAATGGAAGAGGTCGGTTTACGCGGGGCTGCAGTTTCATCCAATATGATCAAGCCTGATCTGTTCTTTGCATTGGATGCATCACCTGCGAATGATACATCTGGCGATAAAAATGAATTTGGTCAACTAGGTAAAGGAACATTACTGCGGATTTTAGACCGCTCAATGGTAACACACCGTGGTATGCGTGAATTTGTGCTGGACACAGCTGAGTCAAACAATATTCCATACCAATATTTCGTCTCTCAAGGTGGTACAGATGCAGGACGTGTGCACACTCAAAATGACGGCATTCCTTCAGCAGTAATCGGGGTTTGCTCACGTTATATTCACACATCTGCTTCTATTATTCATGTGGATGACTATGCAGCAGCTAAAGAACTGTTAGTGAAATTAATTCAAACAGCAGACCGTTCTACAGTCGAAACTATTCGTGCAAACGTATAAAAAAATTCGATATTATATTATAATACAAGGATGCGAATTTATCGCATTCTTGTTTTTTAGTTGCGGACAATAAGTCTAACGTGACTTACATACAATCGGTAAACCATTTATTGAGGTGGAGACCGTTTAAAAACGAACAGCTTGGAGATGAAATAATGAGAGTAGCAGTCGGATCGAAAAATAAGGCGAAATTAGGTGCTGTCGAAGCAATTGTCAAACAGTATTTACCTGAAGCCATAATCGAAAATATGGAAGTACCTTCAGATGTATCGATTCAGCCCTTTTCAAATGAAGAAACAAGACAAGGTGCGATCAACCGTGCACGCCATACAATGATGCTGACAAATGCGGATATGACATTTGGACTTGAAGGTGGCGTCGATGAAATCGAAGGAACAATGTATTGCTGTAACTGGGGGGCTGCTGTTTTAAAGGATGGGACAGTCATTGCCAGCTCCGGTGCTCAGTTTGCCCTACCGGAAGAGATTGCTCAGGAGCTTCGTATGGGTAAGGAACTTGGACCAGTGATGGACGTCTATACAAATAGCGAAAATATTCGCCATCATCAGGGAGCAGTCGGTATTTTCTCAAATAATTTGATCGACCGCCAAGAAATGTTTGAACATATCGTCAAATTATTAGTTGGTCAAATTCTGTTTAAAATAAATAAAGAGCAAAAGGACCAGATGTAGAGCACATTCGTTGCATTACGGCTCGTAAAATTATTATGATACTGATGGAACGATTGAAAGAGAGGGAAAACAATGAGTCGTAAATGGATACATGCGTTTTTGCTAACTTCACTTGTTGTTATATTATCAGCATGCGGCCAAACAGTCGAAGAACAGGCACAAGCAGGGATGCAAAATGCTGAAAAAACGTTTAGCAGCGAAACGAACGAAGCAAACAAAACGATTGGACATATAGAGCTATACTTACCAAAAGGATATAGCATTGAAAAAGGAATCGATGAACTGAATTATACGATTCTGAATGGTAAAGATTCTTATATATTATTTGTTAATCAAAATGAACCGGAAGACAGTCAGTTACAGTATGACTTGTTAAAGCAGGAAAGCAAAAATGAAATTGTTGAAGAGCAAACATTCGAATCGGATGGCCATTTCGGATTTTCTGCTGTTACAAAATTTCCTGAAGAGAAATATGAACTGATCGTCAATATAGGCGGAGTTAAGTTGTCGACTATTTCCGAGGATAAAAAAATTGATGATAAAATCAAGGAAATGATGGAAATTGTAAAATCGGTGAAAGTGGTTAACTAGTTGGAGCGTTGAGTAAAGTAATCACCTAGCTTTTTTGTTACAATAGATGAAGTAAATGGAACGGTTCACATTGGTGAACCGTTTTTGATTAGATAAAGGAGTGGTTGAATGGAATCGAAACAGTTAGTAGCTGAACTGAAGGCTAAGTTAGGTGAGGCGAACTTTACATTCACATTCGATGAAAAGCATGATAAATTACGTCTTGAACATAAAAAAATCGGGCGGGGAATGGATATCTCTTTACCCGAAATTTTAACGAAGTACGAAAAGAAAAAACAGCAGGCAATCGATGAAGTCATTTATACAATCGAGCAAACATTTTTAGCAATGCAACGGGAAAAAGAACAGGGATTCGGCGGACTTGCATCTGTGTATCCGATCATCCGCTCAACATCTTTCCCTAAAAAGTCGAATGAAGGACATGCATTTGTCATGACAGATCATACCGCGGAAACACGTATTTATTATGCGCTTGACCTAGGGACAACATATCGTTTAATTGACGAGTCAATGCTATCGAAATTAAATGTAACAGAGGAACATATACGCGAAGCTGCACGTTTTTCTGTAAAAAAATTGCCGACTTCTGTGAAACGTGATGAAGTTTCGGGCAATGTTTATTATTTTTTAAATCAGAATGACGGTTATGATGCAAGCCGTATTTTAAACGAAAGCTTTTTAAAGGAAATGGAAAGTCAAATTGAAGGCGAAATGACGGTATCTGTTCCGCATCAGGATGTACTGATTATTGGTGATATTCGGAATGAAGTAGGGTATGATGTATTAGCGCAGATGACGATGCATTTCTTTACAGTTGGTGCAGTTCCGATTACGAGCTTGTCATTTGTATATGAAAACGGTCATTTAGAACCAATATTTATTTTAGCGAAAAACAAAGTGAAAAAGGAGCAAGAAGAAAAATGAAAGTAGCTTACAACAAAGCACATGTAGGAGATGTCCTATTAGTTCAATTATCAATGGAGCCGATCGTAAAAACAGCGATGGATCGCGCTGGCGATGTAGCCATTTTAAAAGAAGAGACAACTGGTGAAGTGAAAGCATTTAACCTTTTTAATGCCAGCAAGTATGTAGAACTGGATGTTGCAGGGAATGTGGAGGTAACACCTGAACTTGTAGAAAAATTAGAAGCGGCTTTAAAGGCAAATGGCGCAGAAATTTCTCTAGATGTAGACTTCTCACCAAAATTTGTAGTTGGCTATGTAGAATCAAAAGAAAAGCACCCAAATGCAGATAAACTAAGTGTCTGTAAAGTAAACGTCGGGGATGAAACATTGCAGATCGTTTGTGGCGCTCCGAATGTAGATGCAGGGCAAAAAGTAGTTGTAGCTAAAGTCGGCGCTGTGATGCCTTCTGGTCTATTGATCAAAGAAGGCAACTTACGTGGTGAAGATTCATTCGGTATGCTTTGCTCAGCACGTGAACTGGCAATTCCTGGCGCACCTGAAGTAAAAGGCATTTTAGTGCTGGAAGATTCTGCAGAAGTAGGAAGCCCATTCGAAGTACCAGCTCGTTAATAAGTACGATAAGTTAGTATGTTGAGGTGAGTCTCTCATACTAACTTTTTTTTATCCTTAAAAATATCAGCGACAAAGCGCATTTACCCGGCAAATATGATATGCTTTTGAGGTGTATATTATTTATACACAGCAATTTAAATAAGAATAAAGACCGTTGCAAATAGTGGAATTTGTACGGCAATGTTTTTAAGGAAAGAAGTGGTATTTATGAGTTGGATTAAAAATAAATTTAATAAACTATTTAAAATGGATTCAGAAGAAGAATATGATGAATATGAACAATCACCAAAATCGGATGAAATAGATCAAACAAAGCAATCACAGGCGACGGGAAATTATTATGAAGAACCTGACGCACCGAAAAAAGCATTCCGATTCCCTTTAATAGAAGATGATTATGATGAAGCAGCAAAGCAAAAAGATGAGCAGCGGCAAACGACGCGCTTTTATGATGACGATAAAGAAGAACTGACATTACCAAATTATTTGCAAAAGCATACAGCCAAGGAAGTATATGATGTCGAAGTATCCGGTATACGAGATTTACTGGAACGCCGCCGTAAAGGGAAGGGCCACACAAATGTCGTGCATACAAGGGATCCTGTCCGCCGTTTACCGAATTTAAAAGAAGAACGGGAAGCAATACGTCATAATAAGCCTGTCCGTGCAGAAAGAACTGAAAATAAACAAATTTTAAAACCGATCGAAATTAGGAAACGTTTTATTCCTACAGATGTTCCGTCGCCTGTACATGGTTTTAAAAAGCCGTCCTCAATAGAAAAATTAATTGAAAAGCAGCAGGATGAAAAGCTTAATAAGGAAGACCAGGAACATCCATCAATAATTGAACAAGAAAATATTGAAACGGCAGAACAGCCGACTGAACCGGTTGTTATACCATCAATCGAGGAAGAACAACAGGTTGTTGCAGAGCCTGAACAAGAAATACACGAGCCGTTATTGGAAGAAGATATTGTACAAACTGAATTATTTGAATCAGAAACTGAACCTGCACCTGAACCAGAAGAAGAAGTGATTTTAGCTGAAAAGGAAGAATCAGCCGAGGAAGAACAGCAAACCGTTGAAGAAGCGGTACTTGAACAACGTACGGAAGCGGTTATCGAGGTGGACAATGAAGTGGAAGAGGCTGTAGAAGACGAATCTTCCGTTGCTGAAACAATCAATGACGTACAAGTAAAGCATGTAACGATTGAAAATTCGACCATTCATATCGGTCAATTAAATGTGGAGCAAATGCCCCCATCTGAAGAAGCGGTTGTAATTGAAGAGCAGAAGGAAGAAATGGATCCAGTACAGCCGATCAGTACGAGAAGCCGTGTTCCTTTTAATGTAGTGATGCTGAAGTCAGACAAGGAAAAACTGATGACGAAGCAATTCGTCGAACAGCAGCTCCGCATGCGAAGTAAAAAAAATAAAGTAGACGAAGTAAAGCAGGAAACCGTTATTCATCCGGCCATAGAGACGGATGAAGTTCATACAGAACAAGAGGATACAGCGCAGCACAATGATGAAACAGAAACTGTTAAACAAGAAATAGAGCGATCTCAAAATGAAGCACGACAAGAACAGGTAAATGCTGAAGTCATTACTTTTAACGAGCAGGTTGTGAAGCATGAACCGACTAATCAGTTTGAAGAGCAAACGATGCGGACAACGACTTCTACATCTGTTGGATTGCTGGAACGAGAATCCGATATACCTGCAAAAGTAGAAGAGCTATTAGAAGTAGCCTCAACTACGGAAGCTGTCGTAGAAGAAGTTCCGGAAACGTTGAACGTTCAAGAAGTGCCTGAAATCCAAGAGGTGACAGAACTTCCGGCAGTTAAAGAAGAGGAAGAGCCGATTGTTGAAGAAACGGCAGATGTAAAAGGACCTTCTATGCAAGAAGTGATAGCAGAGGAAGCTGAGACCGTAATAGAAGCACCTCCAGTTAAAAGAATACCTTATGTAAAACCACCTCTTGAATATTTAGTACCGCCGGAGGAAATGGTGGAAGACCGCGACTGGATGGATGAACAAGGCGAAAATTTAGTGGAAGCACTATCGCATTTCCAAGTTCAGGCGCAAATTGAATCGATCGTTCAAGGACCGGCTGTTACACAATTTGAAATTACAGTAGGGCACGGGACGAAGGTAAGCAAGGTCCGCAATTTAACGGATGATATTAAATTGGCATTGGCTGCAAAAGATATTCGAATTGACGCGCCAATTCCGGGGAAACGATCAATCGGGATTGAGATTCCAAACAGGATTTCCCGTTCGGTGCGACTTTCGGAAGTGACAGAATCAGCATCATTTAAAGATTCGGATTCACCATTGGAGGCAGCACTTGGTTTGGATTTAACAGGGAAGCCGGTCACAATCGACTTACGGAAAATGCCGCATGGGCTGATCGCCGGTGCGACAGGATCGGGTAAATCAGTATGTATTAACTCGATTTTAGTCAGCCTGCTGTATAAAGCAAATCCGAATGAACTAAAGCTTATGCTGATTGACCCGAAAATGGTAGAACTTGCGCCATTTAACCATATTCCGCATTTAGTCAGCCCTGTTATTACCGATGTTAAAGCAGCAACTGCAGCGTTAAAATGGGCAGTAGAGGAAATGGAAAGACGTTATGAGTTATTTATGCACAGCGGTGCACGTAAAATAGAAGCATATAATAAAATGTGTGATGCAAATGGTATGTATGCACAGAAGCTTCCATATCTATTAATTGTCATCGATGAGTTGGCGGATTTAATGATGATGTCCCCACAGGATGTGGAAGACAGCATTGTCCGAATTACACAGAAGGCCCGTGCTGCAGGAATACATTTAATTGTTGCTACACAGCGCCCATCCGTAGATGTTATAACTGGTCTGATAAAGTCCAATATTCCAACGCGTATCGCCTTTTCGGTATCATCACAAATCGACTCTCGCACAATTTTGGATTCACAGGGCGCGGAACGATTGCTGGGACGCGGAGATATGCTATATTTAGGAAATGGAATGTCGGCTCCAACCCGTATTCAAGGTACATTTGTAACAGATGATGAAATCGAAGAAATTATCGAGTATGTACGTGAACAAGGCGAGCCACAATATATTTTTAAACAGGAAGAATTACTAAAACGCTCAGAAACAATAGAGGAACAAGACGAGTTGTTTGAAGAGGTATGCCGATTTGTCTATGAACAAGGCTCAGCATCGACATCACTTTTACAACGCCGTTATCATATTGGCTATAATCGAGCAGCTAGATTAATCGATATGTTAGAGCGACATGGTTATGTTTCTGAACCAAAAGGAAGCAAACCGAGAGATGTATATATTACAGAAGAAGAGCTGTTTGAGCAATTCGGAGGCTAAAGCATCAGTTAGTTGAACAATTTAAAAATTAGAATTGTCGTTCAATTATCGTAACGTGTATTTAGTGCTATAATGTAGGCATACTTTGAAACAATAAATTGATAATTCAATGGGGTCTTCGTATCCTAGGAGGGTTTTATAAATAATGACACGCTATCATTTTACCGGTATTAAAGGTTCAGGCATGAGTTCCCTGGCGCAAATTCTATTTGATGCAGGAGAGCAAGTTCAAGGTTCAGACTATGAAACATACTATTTTACGGAGCAGCCATTACGTGACCGAGGAATAGAAATTTTAAATTTTGATGAAAACAATATTAAAGAAGGTTTAACAGTTATCGCAGGGAATGCGTTTAATGATGATCATCCAGAATTAGTGCGTGCACGCGAGTTAGGTGTTGAAGTCATTCGCTATCATAAGTTTTTAGGTGAATACAGCAATCGCTATACGTCAATTGCCATTACAGGTGCACATGGTAAAACGTCTACGACCGGCTTAATGAGTCATGTTGTAGGCGGTTATATGCCGACATCATATTTAATCGGTGACGGTACCGGTTCAGGTAAAAAAGATGCTTCATATTTTGTAATGGAAGCATGCGAATATCGACGCCATTTTTTAGCGTATCATCCGGATTATGCAATCATGACGAATATCGATTTCGATCATCCTGATTATTTCACGAGCATTGAAGATGTATACGATGCATTCCAACAGCTGGCTTTACAAGTAAATAAAGCAATCATTGCTTGCGGGGATGATGAACAGCTTCAGAAAATTCAAGCCAATGTGCCAGTAGTCTACTACGGTTTTGATCCTGCCAATGATTTTTCAGCGCGTAATATCGTAAAAACATCAGAAGGTACGGAATTTGATGTTTATGTACGTAATGAGTTTTACAGTAAATTCTTTATCCCGTTATTCGGTGACCATACGATTTTAAACTCGTTGGCAGTAATTTCACTGTGCCATTATGAAGGGGTTCCGGCAAAGCTGATTCAAGAACGCCTTAATACTTATGGCGGTGTAAAACGTCGCTTTACTGAAACAAAAGTGGGCAATGCGATTTTAGTGGATGATTATGCTCACCATCCGACAGAAATTGCGGCAACTTTGCAATCAGCGCGCCAAAAATATCCTGATCGTGAAGTTGTAGCGGTATTCCAGCCCCATACGTTTACTCGAACTAAAGCATTTTTACAAAACTTTGCGGATAGTTTGAGCGGTGCCGACGCAACCTACTTATGCGATATTTTTGGTTCGGCACGCGAAAAACAGGGAGAACTTTCGATTCATGATTTAGCAAACTTAATCGATGGCTGTACTGTGTTAACAATCGAAACAGTTGATCAACTTAAAAAACATGAAAATGCCGTATACCTGTTTATGGGAGCGGGAGATGTTCATAAATATCAAGATGCCTTTGAAGCAATTTTGAATTAATTGAAAAACGGCTTAACCTAAAATAAAAAGGATAAGCTGTTTTTCCATACATATAGTGAACTTCAATTAGTACGGTTTTCTTCAATTCCTGCTGATTGGGGAACACTACCTAAACATATTACATCCTGTGATAATTGGACTTGCAGGATAAATGATAGAACTTCTATTCATAAAGGGTTTTATTCATCAATAGATTGGGGAATATGAAAGCATGGACAAAATAGCCTTTCATCTTTAGTGAATAAATAAATAACAAATTAACAATATTCACGCAGGAAAAGCTAGTATTTCTAGATGGGTTTACGGAAAAAATGCTTTTCTAGGAAAAGGATTGTCGCAATTTTTGTCGAATGTAATAAATGGAACTAGATAGAGGAGGTTATATTTGATGGAAGTATTACTTTATATTGCGGCATTAGTGGCTGCAATCGGATTTTTAGTCCTATGTGTAAGTATTGGTATGACATTGTTTTCTGTAAAGAATACATTAAATTCAATTGCGGGAACAGTCGCCGGTATCGAAGGACAAATGGAAGGCATTACACGTGAGACGACAAGCCTGCTTACAAAAACAAATGCATTGGCAGATGATATTTCAGATAAATCGGAGAAGTTAAATTCAGTGATGCATGCTGTAAAAGGTGTTGGGGATTCTGTGAATAATTTGAATTCATCAGTTCAACGTATTACAACATCGATTTCAACAGAAGTGCATAAAAACGAAGATAAGATTGCGCAAGTTGTCCAGTGGAGTAATGTAGCGATGGGGATTGCAGACCAATGGCGTCAGCGCAAGCCGATTAATGAAGAAGATATTATTTATACGAGTACTAAAACAAATGAAACACCACCAAATTTAGGCCAGAAGTCGAAGTTTGGTTTCCTAAAACGTAAGTAAAAGGGTAAAGAACATTCAATAACAAGGGGGAATTTTTAAAATGGAAGAAAAACGCGTAAACTATGATTATAACCGATTAAATGATTCGATTTATGATGATGAAAAAATTCATGTTAAGGATTTTGTTATCGGAGCATTGGTAGGCGGCATAGTTGGTGTAGCGACAGCTTTATTACTTACACCGAAGACAGGCAGTGAAATGCGTAATGATGTTGCGGTACAAGCTGTCACATTGAAAGATAAGAGCATTGAGCTTTCCGGCACTGCAAAAGAGAAGACAGCACAGCTTTCGACGCAGTTAAAAGAACAATCATCTTCAATTGTTGAAAAAGTTAAAGCGAAAACAGCGAAACAACCACCAGTTATGGATGATGGAACAGCTTCATCTGAAGGTGAAGAGCCATTACCATTGGATAAAATGGTCGATGAAGAAGTACTTGCTGCTGAATCTCCGGATCCGGATAGTGTAAATACAGACCCGGATATCGCACCAAACTCAACACGCCATACAGATGTACAATAAGAACAACGGCTCCCAAAAAGTATTGGGAGCCGTTTTTTTATTCAACAACCTGTTGATCGTTAAGCTGAATTTCAAGTTGGTCGCCACCGAATATTTCAGCATCAAATGAAGAAGCCTGTCCATTACGTAAAATCGTAAATGACCCTTTAAATGATGCAGGAAGCTGCCAGTTTGAAAAACGAAAGACATCCTGATAAATCCATTTGCCTGTATCTTTTGCGATAATATTAATTGTCGCCCCATTTGGAACTGTTGCTTCACTTTGCACTACTTGACCGTTTACCGAGAACTCTCGTGCAACTTTTACAAGCTCGACTTGTTCATGCTGGAACGTTACAATCGCCTTTTCTTCCAATAACAAATTCAAATGTGCTGCAATTTGTTCAGCTGTCGGTAAATGGCGCTCTTCGAATGTAATGATGTCCCCATTTTGAATAGGGTAATGCAGTTTTCCCGGCTTTCCGTTAATAAAAAGCTGTGATGAAAAATCAGGGAAGGATACAGGTTTCCCGTCAATCTGAACAAAATATGATTGGAACTGTTGCATACAGATGGATTGGTGCAATGATTTCAATACATCTTCAGCCGTTTCGACTGTTTCTACGACAATTACGTCCCGATCCTGTAAAGGAGTATCCAGTTTTACAATTTTCCCGTTTACAAAAACTTTCGGTTCAACATTGTATTGCTTATCTTGGATCGTCACATTTTTTACGGAAGCGTGGTCAATAATGTCCTCTATAGTAACGGATGCGGCTTTCCCATCTCTTCCTGGCATCAGCTCAATTCGGTCTCCATTTTTAATAAGGGACTTAATCGAGGCATTTTTACCATTCAGTATAATCTGTGCGGGCTGTCCATGCTCACCTGGCACGAAAACGTTTTGCCCGTTCACTGTAACCGACAAACCGTGTCCTGGTTTTCCGTACAATTGTTTTGCTCTGACGTTCGCAGCCAAAAAGGCATCCCCGACAGTCATTTCCTTCAACTCAAATAATCGTACTATTTGTTCGTTGACTTGAATTGACATGTAATGGATCGGTGATTTTTGTGCGGCGATCGCAATACCGATCGGTGTCACAAGTTCAGGCGTTGCGGCAATATGCTGTGCACGTGTTAAATTCTGAATAGCACTCACATCACGGACAGCTACACGGTTGGACGGCAAATTTAATGTTTTCCCGATTTCTTCCGGCAAGCGGGGTGTTAAACTCCCGCCACCAACTAACATGACCGCTTTTGGAGGCGTGTTATTGTTTAGCCGTAATATTTCTTCTCCAATGGAGTTAGCCAAATTTTCAATGGCAGGGTATATTGCTTGGATCACTTCTTCCCGCGGGAAATATTCGTCAAATCCTAAAATATCCTGAATGAGAATTTCCTCGCTCGTATGCAATTGACGCTTTGCCATTTCAGCGACCGGAAAGTCCAGTAAATAATGGTCACTTAAGCTTTCGGTAATTTCATCACCTGCAGTCGGCACCATTCCGTAAGCTACAACCGTACCTTTGTCTGTAATGGCAATATCCGAAGTTCCGGCCCCAATATCAACAAGTGCAACATTCAAACGGCGCATCGACGGAGGAATAAGTACATTGATTGCGGCAATCGGTTCCAACGTGAGGGCTTCCATCTCCAGATTGGCACGTTTTAATGCGGCAAGCAGTGATTCCACGACAACGCGCGGCAGGAAAGTGGCAATCACTTCGACGGATGCTTCATCGCCTTGCTGATCGAGGAGGCTGCCAATTTCTTCTCCGTCCAAACGGAAATATAAAACCGAATAGCCTACACAGTAATAATGATTATTTTTTGTATCTTCCTTATGGAGCAATAATTGCTGCTGCGCCTGTTGAACGGCTTGCAGTTCCAGACGGTTAATATCTTCTTCCGTAAAGATCGGTCGGTTTTTAATAGATATGGAAACACTGGCCTGTTCGGTTTTCAAGGCACGTCCGGCTGCTGCTACACTCACTTTCTCCAAAGGACCGTGAGTATCTTCCAATTCAGTCTTAATCTCCTGTATAAGCTCCGCTACATACAGGACGTTATGTATTTGGCCATCAACCATTGCACGCTCTTTATGCTCTTTTACTAAAATATCGGCGACATGGTAAGTGTCTGCATGCTGTTCTAAAATAATGCCGACAACGGAGCGTGTTCCGATATCAAGTGCGAACAATTTGTTTGCCATATGAAAACGCTTCCTTTCTATTACTATCACAATATACTTTAGCGAGTTGAAGCGCTAAATTAAAAATGCGTGACATTCTACAATAGTTTGATTATAATAAGATTATTACTTAAAAATGTATCATACTTTTTATTTAACTGAAAGTGCCGGATACGCAAAGAAGAGGGGTAGAGGAATATGCATCAACAAGATTTAGAAAGCTTACGTAGCCAGATTGACAGCTTGAACTTAGAAATTTTACGTTTAATAAATGAACGTGCATCAGTAGTAGAAGAAATTGGTAAGATTAAAGAGAAGCAAGGTGTCAATCGCTATGATCCACTACGCGAGCGTCATATGCTTGACTTAATTAAAGAAAACAACAATGGTCCGTTAAATCAAATGACGGTTGATTATATTTTTAAACAAATCTTCAAAACAGCGCTTAAACAATTGGAAGCAGAAAAGAAAAAGGAATTACTCGTTTCACGTAAAGAAAAGTCAGAAGATACTGTCATTAATGTGAATGGTGAATTGATCGGTAAAGGTGCTCCTTCTTTCGTATTTGGACCATGTGCGGTTGAATCATATGAACAGGTTGCTGCAGTAGCTGCGACAATCCAGGAAAAAGGATTAAAATTAATCCGCGGTGGTGCATACAAACCACGTACATCTCCGTATGATTTCCAAGGCTTAGGTCTGGATGGTCTGAAAATTCTTAAAGATGTTTCTAAAGAATACGGTTTAGGTGTCATCACAGAAATCGTAACACCTGCTGATTTAGACCATGCATTGGATTACATTGATGTGATTCAAATCGGTGCCCGTAATATGCAAAACTTTGAACTATTAAAAGCGGCTGGATCAACGAATAAGCCTGTCTTATTAAAACGCGGTTTAGCAGCGACAATTGATGAGTTCATCCATGCGGCTGAATACATCATGTCAAAAGGTAATGAAAACATTATTTTATGTGAACGCGGTATTCGCACATACGAAAAAGCAACTCGTAACACATTGGATATTTCGGCAGTTCCGATTTTAAAACAAGAAACACATTTACCGGTAATGGTAGACGTGACGCACTCTACAGGTCGTCGTGATTTATTGCTGCCATGTTCAAAAGCGGCAATCGCTATCGGAGCAGACGGTGTCATGGCGGAAGTGCATCCAGATCCATCAATCGCATTATCGGATCAGCAGCAGCAAATGGATATCCCGACATTCAATGCTTACTACGATGAACTTTTAAAATTCATGAAACAATACGAAGTGTCAAAATAATCATTAACAAGCCCATGTTGAGTCATTTCAACATGGGCCTTTATGTATTTCTGCGTGCTTTAATTTGACGAATGCAGCACAGTAAATTACAATTTTTTCTAAATACCTTATATAAGGAGGAACGGCATAGTGCAAAAAATTGCGTTGATCACAGGGGCTGCACAAGGAATAGGTTTTGAAATTGCGAAAGAACTTTCAAATAGTGGAATGAAAGTTATCATTTCCGATAAAAATGAAGAAAGTTTGAAAGAAGCCGTTACTGAAAGACCGGATTTGGAGTATCTATTATGTGATGTCAGCGATGAAGACCAAATTAAAGAAACGATCGATACAGTTATTTCGCAGTTTGGTGCACTACATATCATGATCAACAATGCAGGTTTTCAGCATGTATCCATGATAGAGGAATTTGATACGGAAATTTTTGAATTGATGCAGAAAGTAATGGTTATCGGGCCTTTTATTTTTATGAAGTATGTGTTACCTATTATGAAAAAGCAAAATTTCGGCAGAATAATTAATATCGCTTCCATTAACGGTTTGGTCGGTTTTGCAGGGAAAGCGGGATATAATACCGCTAAACATGGTGTGATTGGGTTAACTAAAGTAGCGGCACTTGAAACGGCTGCAAACGGGATAACCGTGAATGCAATTTGTCCTGGCTATGTCGATACAAAATTAGTAAGAAATCAATTTCACGATTTAGCGAAAACCAGAAACATACCGGTTGAAGATGTATTGGAACAAGTACTCTATCCTTTAGTACCGCAAAAGCGGCTCATTGATGTTTCCGAAATTGCAGCATTGGTCATTTATTTATGCGGTGATGCAGCAAAAGGAATGACAGGACAGGCAGTAGTATTGGATGGAGGCTACACTGTTCAATAAAAAAATAGCAGATTTAAACAAGTGCTATCGTTTTGATAGCACACTTTTTGAATAATTTAAGACAATTGCTGAAAAAACCAGGTATTCACTAGGTTTTAGATTGAAAATAGAAATGAAAATATTATATGATGAAGCTATACATAACAATTAGTTCAACTAGTCGTTTATAAAAAAATGGATCACTATGATTAAAGGGGGAGAAACTTTTGACTGTCACAATTTATGATGTTGCACGTGAGGCGAATGTATCAATGGCAACCGTATCTCGCGTAGTAAATGGAAATCAAAATGTTAAGCCTGCAACAAGAAAAAAAGTGTTGGAAGTGATTGAGCGTCTTGAATATCGTCCAAATGCAGTAGCACGTGGCTTAGCAAGCAAAAAAACAACATCAGTAGGAGTCATCATCCCTGATATTTCGAATAATTTAAATGCTGAGCTTGCACGAGGCATTGAAGATATTGCGACAATGTACCGCTACAATATTATTTTAGCAAATTCAGATCAAAACGAAGAAAAAGAGTTGTCTTTACTTGATACGATGCTAGGAAAGCAAGTTGACGGTATTGTGATGATGAGTGAAGAGGTAACTGAAAATATTCAACGCGCGGTGGAGGCATGTCCAGTACCGATTGTATTGGCGGGTTCTATCAGTTCAACTGAAAAAGTAGCTTCTGTAAACATTGACTATTATAATGCAGCATTTGAAGCTGTAGAAACACTAATTGATAATGGACATACGAGAATTGCATTTGTCTCAGGTCCTTTGCAGTATACAGTGAATGGTCAGCATAAACTTGCAGCCTATAAAGATGCGCTTGAAAAAGCAAATATTGAAATAGATGATGCTTTAATTGTTGCCGGAGATGGCTCTTATGATGACGGGTTGGAAAGCTGGGAGAATTTAAGTGAACTGCAGCAGCCGCCTACAGCCATTTTTGTCGGGAATGATGAGCTTGCAATTGGACTGGTACATGGTATTCAAGATAGCGGAAAAAATGTACCGAATGATGTTGAAATCATTAGCTTCGAAAATTCAAAACTAGCGCGCATGGTACGACCTAGACTTACAAGTGTTGTATTGCCTTTATACGATATTGGAGCAGTCGCGATGCGCTTATTAACGAAGTATATGAACAAAGAGGAAGTTGAACAGCAACATGTCATCTTGCCTCACCGTATAGAAAAGCGCGGTTCGAGTAAATAGCAGAAGCGCCTGTCAACAGCTGACAGGCGCTTTTATTATATCTTTATAATGTTGTCAGTTCTTTATAACAAAAATTACGAACGATTTTTTTCCGTACGAATAATATGTAGTGCTTTTTCAAGCATTCGTGCATTTTTTTCCTCAATTTCTGCTTTACGCGGAATAGGATCATACAAAGGGTGTGGATCATTCCAAGTCGGGATTAGCGGAACAGGTGATTCCGGTTGCCATTTATCAAGCCATTGCTGAGGTAACGGTCCAGTCGGAGCAGGCTGATCGGTCATTTCCGTCCAAATATGTGACCAAGCCCGCGGGACGACCCTCCAAATATCATAGCCGCCGCCACCAACTGCAATCCATCGACCATCACAGTATTCATGTGCCAATTTATGCGCAAGCTTCGGTATTTCTTTATAAATGTTCATTGTCCCGTATAAATGTGTGAGCGGGTCAAAATAATGGGCATCTGCACCATTTTGTGTCAGTACGACATCCGGTTTGAAAAATTCAAAAACTTCCCGCATTGACTGTTCATAGATTTCCAGGAAGCTCTCATCTTCCGTAAACGCATCAATCGGAAAGTTAAAAGAAGTCCCGTACCCTTCACCATTCCCGCGCTCTGTTATATTGCCTGTACCCGGAAACAAATAGCGTCCTGTCTCATGGATCGATAATGTACATACATTCGGGTCGTCATAAAAGGACCATTGGACGCCATCACCGTGATGGGCATCAGTATCTACATATAAAACCCGCAGCCCGTACTTTTCCTGAATATATTTAATCGCTACACTGCTGTCATTGTAAATGCAAAACCCGGATGCTTTACCACGGAAACCGTGATGAAGTCCGCCGCCTAAATTTAATGCGTGCTGTGATTTACCTTGCAGTACCTGATCGACCGCCTGTAAAGTACCGCCGACCAGCAGTGCGCTTGCTTCATGCATATTTTTGAAAATCGGTGTATCCTCTGTTCCTATACCATATGGTTCCCCTTGCTGCGCAGATAACTCGCCATGACCTGCTTTTTTTACGATTTCAATATACTGCATGTCGTGGGCCAGCGCAATTTCTTCATCAGTTGCAATACGAGCAGGGACGATATCCTCATCCTGAAGGGCACCTATACTTTTCAGTAAATCAATTGTTAAGTGTAATCGCTTATGGTTAAACGGGTGTGTGTCCGAAAATTTGTAAGTGAGTTGTTCTGGAGAATAAATAAATACAGCTTTTTTCATAATGTAACGCCAGGCAAGTTTGGCCACAATACATCGTATCCTTGCTTTCGCAACTCTTCAATAATATGCAGCGGATTGATTACTTGCAGACGGACACTTACAATTCGGGACTTCACATTTTCACCATCAGGATATACGAGAACACTTAGTACATTTGCTTTGTTTTCATGGAATACTTTCGTAATCTCAAAAAGCATGCCGGGTTTGTCATTTACCCGAATATCAATTTTAGAACCGGGTTTATGTGCGCCTGTTAATTCGATGTAAGTATATAGTAAATCTGTCGTCGTTACGATGCCGATCAGTTTTCCGGCAGTAACAATAGGTAAACAGCTGATTTTAGCATCATAAAAAGTCATGGCCACTTCCTCAACGAAGTCTAACGGATGGCCGACAATCGGATTTTTGACCATAATTTTCTCAATTGGAGCATCATAAATCGTAGAGTCAGGCTCTTCGCGCAACCGGGAAGGCAAAGCATTTTTCAAGTCATGGTCTGTAATGATTCCTACAACCAGTTTCTCTTCGTTAACAATTGGCACATGGCGAATATTTTTATCCCGCATAAGACGCACAGCATCACGCACTGTGTTTTCGGGCAGGAGTGTATGTATTTCTCTTTGCATAATCTCTTCGACGATCATAGTTCATTCCCCTTTGTGATAAGAATTAATACATGAAACGATTTCTAAAGCGAAGTCTGTCAAATCTCTCCAATGTCTCATTACCCACACGTGCCCCTACACGCGCCATTAGACAGTTGGCAGGATGGGAAGTAATTTCAGGGTCATCAGTTGCATAATACTCGAAATTGACGGAAGTCATCATTCTCTCCATCATATTCCTATATTCCCAAACAGATAAACCGGTTCCTTTTAAATCCCAATGCCAGTAATATTCCGTTGTAATCACTAAATAATCTTCCATCGCATCATCCATAAATGATACTTCCAATAATTTTTTGCCTGCGCCGGATCCTCTAAAAGCAGGAATGACTTCAATGGCGCCAAGCTCAATCATATTCGGAATCCGATCTTCAGACCACCGTTCCAACGGATCTGGATAGAGATACGTGACATAGCCGACAACAATGTTATCCTGTCGAATGACAATAATGCGCCCTTCCTCCAGCTTGGCAATCCCGACAAGTGCTTCATGCTGCTGATGAGAAGGTCTAAAAGCTTTCAAATCTTCATGTAATGTGTAGGCAGCTAGTTTTTCGGAAGAAACAGGTCCTTCTACTAAAACATTACCATTCTTCGTTTTGAATTCAAGACGATAATAATTTTTCACATGAATCATATTCACACCACCTGCTTTTAATACATCTATTATACTCTATTTCATGCGAAAATACGCTTAAATTCGCGAGATGTAACTAAATTGATTGAAAGTTTTAAATATTTTGCCTATTATAGTATTTTTATTGTAAAATGATTGTAGTTTTTAATGAAAGGGGATTTTTCATGGGGATGAAAACAATGGAAAAGCTTGCAGTTCTTCCAGGGGAACATAATTTAAAAAATTATGAGGAAACAGCTGCAAATCATGATTGGCAACAGAGTGAAACAGCATTTTCTTGGTTTGAAACGGGGAAAGTCAATATTGCATATGAAGCAATAGACCGGCATGCAACAACACACCGCAAAAACAAAGTCGCTCTTTATTATAGTGACGGGAACCGAAAAGAAGCCTATTCTTTTTATGATATGAAGCGTCATACGAATAAAGCAGCGAATGTGTTGAAGGAAAAGGCGGACTTAAAAAAAGGGGACCGTATTTTTATTTTTATGCCACGCACACCGGAGCTATATTTCAGCTTAATTGGTGCATTGAAAATCGGCGCGATTGTTGGACCATTATTTGAAGCATTTATGGAAGGTGCCGTATATGACCGCTTAATGGATAGTGAGGCGACCGCAATCATTACAACGCCGGCACTGGTGAGCAGAGTACCGCTTGAAAAGCTGCCGCATTTAAAGACGGTTTTTGTAGTCGGCGAAAATATTGAAGAAACTGACAAAATTTTAGATTTTAATAAATACTTTGCAGAGGCATCTCAGGATTTTGACATTGAATGGGTCGATAAGGAAGATGGCTCCCTTTTGCATTATACTTCCGGATCAACGGGTGCTCCAAAAGGGGTATTGCAGGTCCATTATGCAATGGTTCAGCAATACCAGACTGCACAGTGGGTACTGGATTTAAAAGAGGATGACATTTACTGGTGCACAGCCGATCCGGGTTGGGTGACAGGGACAGCTTACGGGATTTTCGGTCCATGGTTAAATGGTGTGACGAATGTAGTCATCGGAGGTCGCTTCAGTCCGCAAGCCTGGTATGGAGCAATTGAGGACTATGGTGTCACAGTGTGGTATAGTGCGCCAACTGCATTTCGAATGTTGATGGGAGCAGGTCCGAACATTATCGGTAAATATAATCTTTCTACACTTCGTCACGTTTTATCGGTTGGTGAACCATTAAACCCGGAAGTAGTGAAATGGGGAATGGAGATTTTAAATCATCGTATCCACGATACATGGTGGATGACCGAAACGGGGGGCCATATGATCTGCAACTACCCATCGATGGATATTAAGCCAGGCTCAATGGGCAAACCTGTGCCGGGAATTTATGCAACGATTGTAGATGATCAAGGCAATGAAGTACCGCCTTATACGATGGGGAATTTGGCTATCAAAAAAGGGTGGCCGGCGATGATGCGGCAAATTTGGGGGAATCCCGAACGCTATGAATCTTATTTCTTAAAAGGAGAATGGTATGTTTCAGGAGATTCTGCATTTAAGGATGAGGAAGGTTATTTCTGGTTCCAAGGTCGAGTAGACGATGTTATTATGACGGCTGGAGAACGAGTTGGACCATTTGAAGTGGAAAGTAAACTGCTTGAACATCCTGATGTAGTGGAAGCAGGTGTAATTGGTAAACCAGACCCGGTGCGCGGTGAAATTATAAAGGCATTTATTTCATTACGTGAAGGGGTAGAGCCTAGTGAAACGCTTGAAGCGAATATTCGGGACTTTGTAAAAACAGGATTATCTGCCCATTCAGCACCACGGGAAATTGAATTCAGAGATAAGTTGCCGAAAACTCGAAGCGGGAAAATTATGCGCCGCGTGTTAAAAGCGTGGGAACTCGATTTACCGGCAGGCGACTTATCAACAATGGAAGATTAACTTTATATGCCAGTACTTCTTAAATCGGGGCGCTTACATATGTAGGCGCCTTTTGCATTATTATTTAACGATAATTTAGAATAATCTACAATTATATAAAAATACAGTTGACTAAATAAATATACATACTTATACTTATTTTTATCATTTAAAATTCGTAAAAATTTTTTCGGCTATATAAAAATGACGAGGTGACAACATGAAAGCAGGTATTATTGGTGCAACAGGGTACGGCGGATTAGAACTACTACGGTTTTTGCATAATCATAAAGAAGTGGAGGAAATTGGATTATTTACATCCTCTGATGAAGGAACTCAATTTTCGGATAAATTTCCACATTTAACGGATATTTATAATCAGCCATTACTTAAATTGGACGATGATGCATTGGCGGAATACGATATTGTATTTGCAAGTACACCGTCTGGAGTATCAAGTACGATTTTCCCTTCTTTAGTTGAACGGGGACCAAAATTAATCGATTTATCCGGGGACTTCCGGCTGAAAAATTTAGCAAGCTATGAAACTTGGTATAAAAAAAATCCGGCTCCACAGGAAGTAGTGGACCGAAGTGTATACGGATTAACAGAGTGGAATGAGCAGGCTATTGAAAAAGCCGATTTAATTGCCAACCCGGGCTGTTATCCAACGGCTGTTCTATTATCCATCTTGCCTCTTATAAAACATCGGTTAATTGATCCGAGCTTCTTGGTCATCGATGCGAAGAGCGGAATTTCAGGAGCAGGTAACAAACCTTCACAAACAACACATTTCAGTGAAGCAAATGAAAGTTTCTCGATTTATAAAATTAATGAACACCAGCACATTCCCGAAATCGAACAAGCGATTTCGATGTTTACCGATATCGACACAACAATTACGTTCAATACACACCTGGTCCCGATGACACGCGGTATTTTAGCAACTTCCTATGCACAAGTAACGGAAGGAGTAACCCAAAAACAATTAGTGGACTGTTTAACAGAAACCTATAAAAATCATCCATTTGTCCGTGTCATTCAAGAAACATCCTCAGTAGGAACAAACCGCGTAAAAGGTTCGAACTATTGCGACATATATGTGAAACTCGATGAAAGGACAAACCGGGCAACGATTATCGGTGTGATCGATAATTTAGTTAAAGGAGCAGCCGGCCAGGCGATCCAGAACATGAACGTACAATTCGGTCTCCCGCAGCAAACAGGCTTACAACTCGTTCCGTATTTTATTTAATTTATAAAGATGAGAAATAGACGAAAACCAAGTTGATTGGAATAGAGGGGAGGCGACTCCAGCGGGAATAGCGTGATGCCTGAGACTACAGGCTCAGGCCACGCCGCGGAAAGCGTCCGACCCGGAATGGAAATCAACCCGCATATTATGACGAGGACTTTAATTTAAGGGAGGGTCATTAGATGACTTCAACAATAGAGATGAAAAAATTATCAAGCAAAAATATCGTATCACCAAAAGGGTTTACTGCAGCAGGTGTTCATTGCGGACTTAAACATAAGAAAAAAGATTTAGCGATTCTAGTTAGTGAAGTACCAGCTAGCGTTGCCGGTGTATTTACGACAAATGCAGTCCAGGCAGCACCTTTAAAAGTAACAAAAGAAGTTGTATATGAAACGAAAAAAATGCAGGCGATCATCGTAAATTCAGGAAATGCCAATGCATGCACAGGAAAACAAGGTTTATTGGACGCATATGAAATGCAACTGCTTGCCGCACAAAAGCTTGGCATTGCATCCAATTTGGTAGGGGTAGCCTCTACGGGTGTCATCGGTGAAATCATGAAGATGGAGCCGGTTAAAAAAGGTGTGGAACTACTAAATCCCGATTCAAAGCTAGAAAGCGGAATTGATTTTTCACAGGCTATTTTAACGACAGATACAGTAATGAAAAATACAACTTATGCAACGATCATTGATGGCAAGGAAGTAATTGTTTCAGGAACAGCGAAAGGCTCTGGGATGATTGAACCAAATATGGCCACAATGCTCGGGTTTATTACAACAGATGCCAATATTGAATCAGAAGATCTGCAAAAAGCATTATCGAGTGTAACGGATTGCACATTCAACTCGATCACAGTTGATGGAGATACATCAACGAACGATACGGTTATTGTAATGGCTAACGGCTTAGCAGGAAATGAACCACTATCTCCTGCACATCCGGACTGGGAAAACTTTTACACAGCACTGCGTCTTGTAGCGGAAGATTTAGCAAAGTCAATTGCACGTGACGGAGAAGGCGCGACAAAGCTGATTGAAGTAGAAGTGGATGGAGCAGTTTCAGATGAAGAGGCACGTAAAATCGCTAAAACAGTAGTAGGTTCACCACTTGTGAAAACAGCAGTGTTTGGCTGTGATGCAAACTGGGGCCGTATTATTGCAGCAGTTGGCTATTCCGGAGCTGTGATCGACCCTGATAAAATCACAATCAAAATTGGTGGAGCTACAATGGTGGAAAATGGCGAACCAATTAAGTTTTCCGAAGAAGAACTCATCGGAATTTTAAAACAGCATGAAGTAAAAATATATGTGTCACTGGAAGTCGGCAATGGGCACGGATTTGCATGGGGGTGTGATTTGACTTATGACTACGTTCAAATCAACGCATCATACCGCTCGTAAAATGGTCATCAAGCTTGGCGGCAGCACATTAGAAGGTCTTAATGAGACCTTCTTTCGCAATTTTAAAGCATTGCAGGAACAAGGTATCCAACTCATCATTACACATGGCGGAGGGCCTGCAATTAACCGTGAATTAGCCGCGGCAGGAATCGAGTCACATACAATAAACGGACTGCGTGTAACGAGTGAAGAAATGATTGGTATTGTACAGTCAACTTTAATCGGAAAAGTAAATCCTTCACTTGTCCATGAGCTCCATACAGCAAATATTTCTGCCATTGGACTGAACGGGTTTGATGGCGGGTTGCTAGAGAGTGAATTTTTAGATAAAGAAATTTACGCATATGTAGGAGAAGTGAAGCATGTTAATATTAATATGTTAAATTCTTTGACGGAAGCTGGAATTGTACCTGTTATTGCCTGTATCGGTGCAACGAAGGATGGGCAGGCACTGAACATTAATGGCGATACAGTGGCAAGTGAAATTGCATTGGCTGTAGAGGCAGATTGTCTCCTGCTAGTGACGGATGTTGCCGGTATTCGCATACAGGATGAATACCAGACGGAAGTGACACCAGGCTTAATCGAACAATGGATTGGCGAAGGGCATATATACGGCGGGATGCTTCCGAAAGTGCAAGGCGCCCTTAATTGTTTGAAGGCAGGTATTCCTTCTGTTCAAATTGTTAATGAAACTTTAACCGGGACGACTATTTTAAGTGAGGAGCTAGTGAAATGAGTGCATTATTCCAAAATTACGCAAGAAGACCTTTTGCTATTGTCGAAGGAAAAGGAACAGAAGTATTTGATACGACAGGGAAAAGATATTTAGATTTTACGAGCGGCATTGCTGTTTGTAGTTTAGGGCATGCACATCCATCAATCGTTGAAGCTATTCAAAAACAAAGTCAAAAACTGTGGCATATTAGTAACTTATTTGAAAGTCCAGGACAGGAAAAACTTGCAGCATCACTAGTAAAAGATTTGCATTTATCCTATGCGTTTTTCTGTAACAGTGGTGCAGAAGCGAATGAAGCAGCTATTAAATTAGTACGTAAGCATACAGGGAAACATAAAATCATCGTGTTTGAACAGAGTTTTCACGGACGTACATTCGGTGCGATGAGCGCAACTGGACAAGATAAAGTACGTAAAGGCTTCGGTCCTTTAGTAAGTGAGTTTGTGACATTGCCGTTTAATGATGTTGAAGCATTAAAAGCGGCGGTTGATTCAGATACTGCTGCAATTATGCTGGAAATGATTCAAGGTGAAGGCGGAGTAAATCCCGTGACGGATGAATTCGCGCAAGCCATTCATGAAATTCAGCAATCATCGGATATTTTAGTCATTGTTGATGAAGTACAAACAGGTATCGGGCGTACAGGAACACGTTTTGCATATGAACAGACAGCTATCAAACCGGATATTGTGTCCATGGCAAAAGGTCTTGGCGGCGGTTTCCCGATTGGGGGAATCCTTGGGACAGAGAAGCTGTTTAACACATTTAATGCCGGTACACACGGCACGACATTCGGCGGAAATCCTTTAGGGGTTGCCGTTGCACAAACGGTTATCGATCAAATATTCAATGATGCCTTTTTGGAAAATGTAAAACAAAAATCGACGTACTTTATAAATAAACTGGAAGAAGCTTTTCCGGAAGATAAATATAAGGTTCAAGGTAAAGGATTAATGCTTGGTCTAAGCCTTGGCGGCGAAGATGTGGCACCTTATGTGGCCGCATTGGATAAAGCCGGTCTATTGACGGTTGCAGCCGGTCCGAAAGTAATCCGGTTATTACCTCCTTTAACAGTGAGCGAACAGGAAATTGATGAAGCAGTCAATTTACTAAAAGATGTATTAAGAGCGGAACAATTATCAATTTAATCGCATTAAAAAATCTCACCAACTTTGTTTCAAGTTGGTGAGATTTTTTTGTTTTTATTCTCCGGATGGTTCTGGTTCGACCGGATCAACGTCAACTTCAATCTCGTCCAGGTCTTCGACTACTTCTCCAGGTACAACATTTTCCTCTTCCTCCGGTTCCGGTGGTGCAGGTGGAGCAGTTTCAACCACTTCTCCTACTTCATTCGAATAGCCAGATTCCAATCCTGTAATATCGACTGCTACAACGATGTAGCGAACGCCTGGTGAAACAGACACCCGGTAACCTTCATAAGATTTTAATGAACGTACAAGCGATCTACCCTGGTCGGTAACGCTATATACGCGATAGCCAACAACATCATTCGATGGAGAGGCTGTCCATGATAGTGAGCCGTTTGCCAATGTTGCATAAACAGGCTGCGGCGGTGCACTGTCCGCAGAGAATGGAGCACCGGTTACAACACCTTTACCAGAACTGAATGACAGTAATTTTGAAGCGTCTCCACCGAGTCTGCCTAACATCCGGTCAACGAATGCCTGATTTAATCCAAAACCGCTCATTTGGACAAATTCAGTAGGTGTATTTGATAATGCGGCATAGGTATTTCCGTTAATTACGACAGATGTGGACGATACAAAGCTATCATCCGGCTGTGTCGGTAAAAATACATTTTTATTAAATAAATCGGAAGTAACTAAACCGGCATTAGAACATGAAGTTGAAGGTGCCAGTCCTGAAATACCGCAAAATGATCTTGTTACGACGCCTTCCGGTTTTTTGAATGTTTCTTTTGTACCGACTAATTCCGGGTTAATGTCATAAAGTGAATTTAAGTACTTTGCCCATAGTCTGTTTACACGCTGACTAGGGTGCTGGTAACGGTTATTAAATGCATAAAGGGTACGTTTCATTTCATAACCCATCCAGACACCTAACGATATGTTCGGGTTATATCCAACAAACCAAACATCGTTATGGTCCTGTGTTGTACCAGACTTGGCAGCGAAGTCAGATGAGAATTTCAACTGGCTCTTTGCTAATGTACCTGTTCCGCCCTGCTTCAGCACATCACGCAGCATATCTGTCATCATATATGCTGTTTCAGGTGCAAATACTTTCACAGGTTCTACTTTATGTTCGTAGATAATATTGCCGTCCAGATCTTCAATGCGGTCAATCATATAGGCATCGATAAATTGCCCGCTATTGGCAAATGTTGCATAGGCATTAGTATTTTCTTCAACTGAAGCACCAATATCCAAAGCTCCAAGAACTGTAGAAAGGTTTACATAGTCCTTCTTGTCTAGCTTGGAGAAGCCCATTTTTTCCAAATAGGTTGCCGGACTGCGGTCTAAAATTGAATCATATAAACGAAGAACGGCTAAGTTTTGTGATGAAGCAACTGCCTGGCGTGCCGGTATAATTCCTAATTCCTGATTCGGGTTATAGTTTACAGGGTCATAACCGTCAGATGGACGTACAAATTTCACATCGACAACAGGGCTTCCTGCTCCGATAACACCATAATCGAGTGCCGGTGCATAGGCAAGTAACGGTTTCATTGTTGAACCGTTTGAACGGAATGCATTTGTTGCGTGATTTACTTGTGTAATATTATGATCGCGTCCGCCGACGAAACTTAAAATGCGGCCCGTACTATTTTCAATCACGATACTTCCTGTTTGTACAGGAACATCCACTTCAATTTCTTCGCCTGTTTCAGGATCTTTTTCTTTTTTCTTGTATGTTTGCCCGTATAAAGTGAATTCTTCCGTCACTTTTTTCATGGCATCATACATATCTTTATTGATCGTTGAGTAAATTCGGTAACCGCCGGAACGTATTGTACGATCGGCCATTATCGTATACTTTTCTTTTAAGTTCTCTTCTTCTTTTAAACGGTCCGGATCAATACCGTCTTTTTCCGCAAGTATTTTCGCGAAAATCTCTTTTGAACGCAACTCAAGTTCAGCTGTTAACCAAGGATATTTTTCTTCCGGACGCATTTCATACCCTTTGAAGTCTTTCGTAACATCGTACGCAATGGCTTCGTTATATTCTTTCTCGGTAATATAGCCCGCTTCCTGCATACGGTAAAGAACCGTTTTCATACGGTCAATACCTGGCTGTATTCCTTCCGCACTTTTTTGCTCACCTTTATTTGTAAAAGGCGTGTAGGTGAAAGGTGCCTGGGGAATACCGGCAATATAGGCTGCCTGCGGTAAATTTAATTTAGATGCAGAAACACCGAAAATTCCTTGTGCAGCCGTCTCGATACCGGCAATATTACGACCTGAAGAATTTCGGCCATACGGGATAATATTTAAATATGCTTCGAGTATTTCTTCTTTTGTCATAAAATGTTCCAAACGATAAGCTAGTAAAATTTCCTTTGCTTTACGTTCATATGAAACTTCATTCGTTAATATTTGGTTTTTAATTAATTGCTGAGTAAGGGTAGAGCCACCTGTCTGTGTAGACGAGTTGGATACATCTTGAAGTAAACCACGTAATACAGCTTTTGGCACAATACCCGTATGCTCACGGAAATATTCATCCTCTGTAGCAAGAACAGCATTAATTAAGGATGGGGATATATTGGCAAGCGATGTTTCACGTCGGTCTAAATCTGTTCGAATCTTTCCTATGTAAATATCGTCCGCAAAATAAAGTTCACTTGTTTCTTCATAATTGAAAATTTGCTCACGCATTTCTTCTTTCGATCGCAAAGGTTCATCCTTTGTTAATGATGCGAAGTAACCTGCGCCTACACCTCCGACAAATAATAGTGTCGTGGCTATAAAAATAATCGCCAGCAATGTTAAATTCCAGAATACACCGCTGCCAATTCGGACATAGCGCAATCTTTCTGAAGAAGCAAGGATTTCGATTTTTTTATTCAATTTTTCGAGCCATTTTCTCACATCATCGACCTCCTAAAATCTTGTTTATTATAGCATATTTGAGATATAAACGAATATAAATATTGACATCAACCATTTTCTAGGTAGAATAGGAAATATAAATTTCAGGCAACGAAGAGTTTGCAGTAATAAATGTGTTCCCTGCATAGAGAGCTAGCGGTTGGTGAAAGCTAGACATAGCGCATTTATGAATTACGTACTTGGAGCCTGAACGGATCGTCACGTTATAGACGCTTAAAGTGGAAGAAAGAGTTTTAATTTTCTTCAAGCCGGGTGGTACCGCGTTAAATAAAAATTTAACGTCCCTGCATGCATTTGCGTGTAGGGACTTTTCTATTTTCCTTACAAGTAAATGACGCATCATGTAAAAGGAGAGAAAACAAATGACAAACGAATTACTGCAAGATTTGGAATGGCGCGGATTGTTATACCAGCAAACTGACGCAGAAGGTATGGAAAAGCTTTTAAACGAGGAAAAGGTTTCCCTATACGTAGGTGTTGACCCGACAGCAGACTCGATGCATATCGGACATATCGTGCCATTGCTTACGTTACGCCGTTTCCAAAAAACCGGCCATACTCCGATTTTATTAGTTGGTGGAGCGACGGGTACAGTAGGGGATCCATCTGGCCGTTCAGAAGAGCGCCAGTTACAGACGATGGACCAGATCGAAAAAAATGTGCAAGGACTTAAAAAGCAAATGGAGCGCTTATTCGACTTTTCGTCGGATGCGGCGAATAATGCTGTTCTTGTTAACAATAATGACTGGGTAGGTCCAATGTCATTAATCGATTTCCTTCGTGACTACGGGAAACTGATCAATGTCAACTACATCTTAAATAAAGATACCGTTGCATCACGCCTGGATTCAGGGATTTCGTTCACTGAATTTGCATACACATTAATCCAAGGTATCGACTTCAATCACCTATATGACCATCACAATGTTCGAATTCAAGTTGGCGGTTCGGATCAGTGGGGCAATATTACAACAGGCTTGGAAATGATTCGTAAAACGCATGATGAAAATGCGAAAGCGTTTGGTATTACAATTCCGCTAGTAACAAAAGCGGATGGTACAAAATTCGGTAAAACGGCGGGAGGCGCTGTATGGCTGGATGCTGCTAAAACATCACCATACGAGTTCTACCAGTTCTGGATCAATACGGCGGATGCCGATGTTGTGAAATACCTGAAAATCTTCACATTCCTGACACGTGAAGAGATTGAAGGTCTGGCAGTAAGTGTAGAAGAAGAGCCGCATTTACGTAAAGCTCAAAAAGCGCTGGCTGAAGAAATGACACGTCTAATCCATGGTGAAGAAGGTCTGGAAGCGGCAGAGCGTATTACAAAAGCATTATTCTCTGGTGATTTGAAAGCATTATCAGTAGAAGAAATGAAAGTAGCCTTTTCTGGTGTACCTTCTGTAGAAGTGGCAAAAGAGGATAAAAATATTGTGGAATTAATCGTGGAAGCTGGAATTTCTTCATCAAAACGCCAAGCACGTGAAGATGTTACGAATGGTGCAATCAGTGTGAACGGTGAAAAAATTACAGATCTTGAATATGTAATCGATTCGAAAGACCGTTTGGAGGATGCTTTTGCAATTATCCGTCGCGGTAAGAAAAAATACCATATGGTGAAATTTGCTTAATTAATTAAAACGTCTTGGGAACGAGTTTTCCAGGACGTTTTTTTAAAGGAATTTCATGTTTCATAAAGAACGTATAGGTTAGGGGTGAAAGTATTGATAAATAAATCGTATTTAGGGAAAATTATCATTTCAATTTTTGTTTTGCTGACTGTTTGCTTTTTTACTTTCATATTGCTATTTTTGGTTGCGTTTAGCGGCAATATTCATTATGTACCGTTAGTAATTTCCGCAGCGGTCATTTTATACATTGGCTATGTGCTTGTGATATTTGATGTTTTCTATAAAAATAGTAAACGTATAAAAATCTTTTGGGGGATCGCAGGAATCGTTTTAGTCGCAAGTTCGGTCCAACCTGTTTATAAATGGTTCGATGATCGAGTGCCTACTGTTGAAGCAGAAGTGGATATTTATCAATATGAACCGTTTACAGATAAAAATAGATTAGTTCAGTTGGATAAGAAACCGACGTTAAAGCTGGATGAACCTTTACCGAAAATCGATGGCGCAACGGCATTGTATCCATTGTATGCCGCCATTACAGAGCATATATATCCGGAAAAAGAATACAATCCGTACCAGAGTGAAGTAATGGTCAACCAGACGCATGAAGCATATACCAATCTGATTTTCGGAAATACAGACATGATATTTGCAGCGGGCCCATCCGATGCGCAAATTAATCAAGCCAAACAACGGGGGATTACACTTCATATGACGCCGATCGGAAAAGAGGCGTTTGTCTTTTTCGTCAACAGTAAAAATAACGTCAGTCGTTTATCGCTTGATCAGATTAAGGGAATCTATGCTGGCGAAATTACAAACTGGTCAGAAGTGGGCGGAAAAGATGATGCAATCCGGGCTTTCCAAAGACCTCAGGACAGCGGATCGCAAACGGCATTACAAAGGCTGATGGGGGATAGAACGTTAATGGAAGCCCCAACGGAGGATGTAGTGACAGGAATGGGCGGAATTATCAATGAAGTGTCTCAATATAAAAATTATAAAAATGCAATCGGCTATACTTTCCGCTACTATTCAAATGAAATGGTGAAAAATAAAGAAATCAAACTTTTGGAAATCGATGGAGTTGCACCGACAAGAGAAACGATTCGCAACGATACGTATCCGATTGCTTCCGAATTTTATATTGTGACAGCAGGCGAGCCGACGGGAAATGTTAAGAAAGTGGTGGATTGGGTGCTTTCGGAAGAAGGACAGGCGTTAGTGGAAAAGGCGGGCTATGTATCTCTTAAATCTGCCGATTAGTAAAAGATTGGTATGCTACTAAAGGAGCAATAACTTTGTATCACCTTAAAAGTATCAGTATAATAGAATGTATACATATTTTTAGGGGGATGTTATTTTGAGTGAGCAACTAACAGGTACAGTCGATGATCGACATGCCATCTTAAGCATTGCTGTTAAACCCCGAGATACTATTCGTTATGTGTTAACAACTAAAAAGTTATCTTATTTCATTTTCGTTGGTATTATCGGTGTGTTTGCTAGCAATTTAATCAGTTTTATCGGGAGTGAATTTACAGGGCAATATACATTGGGGGATATTGTTTATTCAACTTTTCTTTTTAGTCTAATACTGTATTTTCTTTCTACGGTCTTCTCGGCAGGCGTCTTGACACTATCAGCAAAAGCATTCGGTGGTATAGGAAAATTTAAAGAAATGTTCCGCATGATCAGTGTGACAATGATTCCTTATATTTGGATATTGCCGGTTCTGCTTTTCTGGATGCAGTTCGCACCACAGTCATTCTTTAAAATCTCCTATATGGAAACATCACTAGGTGATTTGATTCTGCAATTTGTTTGCGGGACACTGATTATTATCAGCAGTATTTGGACATATGTGATTACGGTGATAGGGATATCAGAAGTGCACCGCATTTCGAAATGGAAAGCATTTTTTGCTTCATTTATAGTAATTGCTGTACTGGGAGCAACATACTTTGTCTTTTAAATACGATATATAATTTCTTACGTATCAAAAAAATGCTGCCGCTATATAGCGTGCAGCTTTTTTTATTGCTGTTGAAATAGGCTTACAGTAATAGAAAGTCGATTATGTAGTAATGCAAAAATAGAAGGGTCACAGGGGGAAGTGACCCTAATGGCCTGAGAAGCAGCAATAAGTAGATGGTTTTATATCCGACTGGCTAATAATATTCTCGTAACTCGATATTATTAGTAAGCAAAAGTAGCGCCGACAATAATTAAAAGAATGAATAGAACAACGATTAGAACGAATGTTGAACTATTACCGCCGCTGTTACCACCGCCACCACAGCCGTAACCGCTGTAGCTTGGTTGATTTTGATAGCCTTCATATCCGTAACCCATTAAATTCACCCCCTTTCCTCGTTATCCTATTCATTGAAGAAAGATTGATCGGGGCGATTGAACAATTTTTAAAAAAAGTTTTGCCAAATTAATAAAAAAACCACCAAGCACCTGACGAAGAGGGCTTGGTGGTTTGTTTCGAATATATCTGAAGCTCGAAAGATTAACGAGAGTAGAACTCTACGATGAATTGTTCGTTGATTTCAGAAGATAATTCAGAGCGCTCTGGTAAACGTACGAAAGTACCTACTTTAGAGTCTGCATCGAATGATAAATATTCTGGTACGAAGCTGTTTACTTCGATTGATTCAGCAACAACTGAAAGGTTAGCTGATTTCTCACGTAAAGAGATCGTTTGACCTGGTTTTACTGAGTAAGATGGGATGTCAACGCGGTTACCATCAACTAAGATGTGACCGTGGTTAACTAATTGACGAGCTGCACGACGAGTGCGAGCTAAACCTAAACGGTAAACTAGGTTGTCAAGGCGAGTTTCAAGTAAGATCATGAAGTTTTCACCGTGAACACCTTGTAATTTACCAGCACGTAGGTAAGTGTTTTTGAATTGACGTTCAGTCATACCATACATATGACGTAATTTTTGCTTTTCAGTTAATTGTAGACCGTACTCTGATTTTTTACCACGAGAGTTCGGGCCGTGTTGACCTGGTGCGTAAGGGCGTTTTGCGATTTCTTTACCTGTGCCGCTTAATGAAATACCAAGACGACGAGATAGTTTCCAAGATGGACCTGTATAACGAGACATAATTGTGTCTCCTCCTTAAAATTGGTTTTTGTTGTAAAAGAAAAAACCAGTTGTACCCGACATTAAACGGTATTCTATTTTCATGTATCTTCGCCCATGCAGCCGAAAGGGTTACACAATACACCATTCTGTTTACACAGAAGGAATAAAATACTGCATTTAAGTTATACAACTACTGCATTCATTTTACACAAAGGCTATTGTATCTTTTTTTTATCTATTCGTCAACAAAGGTGTTCTACTTTTAAAATATATTATGGGAAATAAAAAATAAAAATAAATTTTCATTTATATGGGTATTTAAGCATAAAAGAGGGTAGTAGATAAGGATGGGAAAATACTTGAAATAATCAAAAAACCAATTCGAATTGAGGTGTTTACTAGAAAAATATAACAAAATTGAATAGTCAATAAGACATAAAATGTGTATACTTGATGTTAAGTGAAGAGAATCGACATCGCAATAGTAAAAGAAAAGGTGATTTAATGGTGGAAAATCAACAAAAGATCGATCAATTTAAATCGGATATTTTAAGCCTTTGTATGAATACGAAATTACAACGAAGTAAATTTTATGATTACTTTTTCCTATTAGAAAAAAGCTTGATTAAACACTTTAGAATGGAACATTGTTTTCTGTTTCATGTAAGCGAAAATAAATTGAAACCGATCGACAACTTAGAATTACTGAATGTTGATGTAACATTAGATTTAATAAAACCCTATTTTAATGGTAACAAAGTTGTGAAGTTACCCGGATTTTTAAGAGAGCAACCGGATTTTGCAAACTATACGGATGTTATGCCTCTAATTATAAATGATAAAATAGTTGCTGTTATTGTATTTAAGTATAATCCAGCAAATGCACCTATCGAAACAGTGCTGACAGAAGAAATTATAGGGACGATATCCGCTGCCTATTCATTTTTAATTTCTAAGTATGAAGTTTATTCGAATGAGCAAAAGTACCGTAAATTATACGGAATGACAGACCTTTTCCATTCGACGATGGATATAGATGTAATTTTGGAAAATGTGCTTATTACAATAGAAGAAAATTTTCCGGGTCTGGAAGTTGAGCTGATTTTATCCAATGACCAGGACCGCCAAACAAGAGTGAAGATAAAGCCTTTCGACTATTTGTCGGAGCGGCCGGCAACAATCGAATCTTTTGTATCGGGAGAATTGAACGAAGATATAGCCTTTGAACAAAACCGTCGATTATTAAATGTTCCTATAAAAGGGAGACAGGCAATATACGGGATTTTACAGGTGAAAGCACCTATCAATTACCCTTTTGCCAGTTCCGAAAAAGAATTTATCCGCATGCTTGCCCGAGCTTCAGGCAATGCTCTGGAAAACGCAAAACTTTATCATCAATCTCATCGACTCATCACGGATCTACAGTTGATCAATGAAACCTCCCATCGTTTAAATATGAAATTAACAATCGGTGAGATGCTTCTATTTTTACAAAAGCAAATGCTGAAATCTTTTCAGCCTATGGAAATCGGCTTCCTGTTTAAAGAAGATGAAAAGTATATCATGAATGAAGCGTGTACAGAGCTTTTCAATCAAACGGCATGTAACGTATATATCCAGCATGTGGAAAAACATTTTCAGACGACACAAGACCCTTTGTTTATTGCTGATTTCAGCCGAATTATTTCGGGGAAAATTGAGTATAAGTCGATAATGGCCATTCCAATGATTGTGGAAGAAGATATTATCGGGTTTAGCATTGTATTGCATAAAGAGCCGTATTTCTTCTCTTTTGACAGCTTCAAATTAATGCAATCACTTATTCACCATTCCTCATTAGCAATTTCCAATTCGGTATTGCGGGAACAGCTTCAGGAAATGGTGGATCGGGACCATTTGACAAAGCTCTACGCAAGAAGTTATTCCGATACATACGTGGAAGAGGCAATTCAAAAGGACGATTCAGGGATGTTCCTGTTAATTGATATTGATAACTTTAAAAAGGTTAATGACACATACGGACATCAAGTCGGAGATGAAGTAATCGTACAAATTGCCAAGCGACTCCAAAGTGAAATAGGGAAAAGGGGAATTTGCTCGCGCTGGGGCGGTGAAGAACTTGCCATTTATATTCCGAATATTTCGGACAGAGAAGCAATAGAAATTTCAGATGCGATTGTACAAATGGTGCCAAATGTAACAAATCCTTCAGTTACGGTTTCTGCGGGAATGATTACATGGCATAAGAGCAGCCGTCCGGATTTTAAGGATATGTTTCTGCAGGCTGATATTGCACTTTACCATGCAAAGCGAAACGGAAAAAACCGTCTTTGTGTATACGAAAAACCTATGGAACTACAATATTAAGAGGGAGTGCCCGAAATCATGTTTCGGGCACTCCCTTTTTAGCGGTTAAATATGTTTTAACAGTACATCTACAAATTTTTCCAAACCATCTTTGTCTTCAGAAGTAAAGCGTGCTTCAATCGGGCTATCGATATCTAAAACACCTAAAACAGCACCATTTTTGATTAAAGGAATCACGATTTCCGATTTTGATGCAGCGTCACAAGCGATATGGCCGGGGAACGCGTGAACATCGTCTACAACCATTGTCTGCTCTTTTGAAACAGTTGTGCCGCAAACACCGCGGCCGACAGGAATTCGTACGCAAGCAGGCAAGCCTTGGAATGGTCCAAGCACCAATTCGCCTTCATCCATTAGATAAAATCCGACCCAGTTAATTTCGTTTAAGAAAGTATTTAGCAAAGCTGAAGCGTTACTTAAGTTAGCGATTAAGTTATTTTCCCCTTCAAGCAGTGCATCGAGCTGTTTTGACAGCTGTTCGTACTGTTCTGTTAAATTTCCGTTATAAGTGATATTTCCAAACATAAAATCCTCCGATTAAAAAGTTATTTTGTTCTGTAATAATTCATAATGCTGATGTAAATCAGCTGCCGTATGGGCATCCGAGCCGAATATAACCGGAATTTGCAAATCAATTGCCTGTTTCACAAATGGATAGGGCGGGTATGGCTCCTTACAATACGGTTTACTTAGGCCGGCACTATTAAAATCCAGCTCATAATGACCGGTCTGCATCATCTTCAATAATTCATTGATGTAGTCCGCATCATCGATCTGTTCGCAGTGGGCATGCTGAAATTTATGAATTAAAGTAGGATGTCCTATACGCTTAGGTTTATATAAGCCTAAATCCGATATGATGGACTTTTTCACAGTTTCATAGTATAGCTTATACATAGGAAGGATACCGCCAACCTTATTGGCAAATTGTAAATATACTTCCTGTGAAAAGTCAATACATACATACTCGTCTTGGAATTTCAAAAAGTGTACGGATAATATTGCGTCATCCATTAATGGGCCGACTTCATTCAGAAATTGTTTCGTCTCCTGTTCAAAGCCGACAATATAATCGACCTCTAAGCCGATATTGATTTTAATTTCAGATTGATACTGTTCTTTTGCGCGTTGCAGCTGTTTAAAGTAATCCATCAAATAAGCGGGGTTCATTCCGCTATCCTTGTCAGGTGTCGGGTCGACAAAATTTTCAGGCAACGGGGCATGTTCCGTAAAGGTTATTTCTTTAAAACCGCTTGCTATCGCTTTTTCGACATATTCTTCTATCGTATCTGTAGAACCATGTGGACAAAAAGGTGTATGTATATGACCGTCTCGTTTCAATTGAATGACCTTCCTTCAAAAATATGGAATTTAAAAGTAAAAAAAGCTGGAAATAGTTAAACAAATATAAAAAAACATGTTATTATTAATAATACGTATATAGCTAAAATATTGATTTTATTTGGGATTAGGGGGCTTACAATGATAAAGTATATCATCATTGTTGTCGTCGTACTATTAGCATTATTAATGGCAGGCTTAGTAGTAAGACGCAAGCATAATGCAGAAATAGGACGATTAGATAAGGAAAAACTACAAATACAACATTACCCGATTTTTGAGGAGCTCGCAAAAGTAAAAGCCCTTAATATGAACGGTCAGACAGAAGAACTGTTTGAAAACTGGCGTAATCGCTGGTTGGATGTTGTCGATAAGCAAATTCCGAAAATTGACGAATTGTTGTTTGATGCGGAAGAATTTGTCGACCGATTTAAATTTAACAAAGCAACACATACAGAACGTGATATCGAGCAGGAGCTTGCAAAATGTGAGCAAGTTCGTGTGCAGATTATTACTGAGCTGGATGAATTGATTGGCAGTGAAGAGAAAAACCGCATTGAAATCGAGCAGCTGAAAGAATATTACCGTTCTGCACGCAAAACGATTCTGGCACACCAGCATTCATTTGGTCCCGCTTTGGAAGCGTTGGAAAAGAAACTGGAGCAATTCACGCCAAAGTTTGAAGAGTTCGACGAGTTAACGAAAGACGGCAACTATTTGCAGGCACGTGAAATTGTCCTACAGCTGAACAGTGAAGCACAAGAGATTTTCAGTTTATTAAACGATGTGCCGACACTGCTGACTGAAATTCAAACTAAAATCCCAACTGCAATTCATGAACTTCGTAATGGACAACGTGAAATGGAAGAACAAAAGTATTATTTACGCCATTTAGAACTGACGGAATATTTGAATGAGCTTGAGAATGAACTTGAAATGTTAAAAGCGGCAATTGCTGAACTGAACTTACCGGCTGTTTCACCGCGCATTCAAACAATTAATGATGAAATCGATCATTTCTATAATCTGCTTGAAAAAGAGGTTATGGCCAGAAAGTATGTTGAACGAAACTGTTCTGGTATGTACAGCGTGATCAATGATGTAATGCGTCTTACAAAGGACATTAATGATGAAGTCGCCTATGTACAGCATAGCTATCGATTGCAGGATAAAGAAGCGGAAATTCCGAAAGCGGGCTTAAAGCATTTGGAAGTTTTACAAAGACGATATGAATTGTTATCAACACGCGTTCAGGAAGAAAAGTCTGCTTACTCGAGTCTGCAGGAAGAGCTAAAAGAAATTACTGATGAGATCGAGCAAATTGCAGAAGAACAGGAAAAGTTCTCCAACAAACTGAAAAATCTCCGTATCGATGAAAATAAAGCAAGAGCTGAATTGGAAACTTTAAAGCGTTTATTGCAAGATACAGAGCGCCTGCTTGGACGTGCCAATATTCCGGGAATTCCGGAAGAAATGGATGCCAGATTGGAAGAAGCGGCCGAACAGATTTTTGTAGTTGTTCAAAGCTTACAGGAAGTACCGTTGAATATTATCCAAGTAAACCAGCATTTACTAAATGCAAAGCAATCGATTGAAGAAACACATGAAAAAGCACAGGAAATGATTGAAAATGTGCTAATTATTGAGCGTCTTATTCAGTTTGGAAACCGCTACCGTGCTACAAATCGACAAGTACATGAAAATCTGCTTGAAGCTGAAGACGCATTCAAGAAATTCCGCTACATAAAAGCACTGGAAGATGCAGCAAAAGCGGTTGAAATTATCGATCCTAATGCAATCAAACGTATTGAGGAGCTCGTACAGGAGCAGCTGCTTACAAAATAATAAGCATAACGGTTACATGTTGATCCATTTAGCGTTATAATAAATAAGCACATTTATGAGGTTGTGTTAATCGTCAATTTGACGATTAACACAACCTCTCTCTTTGGTAAGTGATGATAAAAGCAGCATACTGTAATGGCAATATGATGACGGGAAATTAGTTTTAAAAAAGAAGGTTGAGTATAAATGATATATTTAGATAATAGTGCGACAACAAAACCGCACAAAGATGTGTTGGCGACATTTATGTTAGTGAATGAACAATATTATGCCAATCCTGCATCGATTCACCGTGCAGGTGTCGAGTCAAATGCCTTACTGACAAAAGCTCGGGAGCAATTGGCGAACATTCTTCATACAGAGGAAAAGAATATTTTATTTACTTCGGGAGGTACTGAATCCAATAATGCGGCGCTTTTTGGTCTTGCAAAATCCAGTAATTTTAGAGGGAAGCATATTATTACGACAGAAATAGAACATCCTTCGATTTTGGAAGCGGTCAAGCGTCTGGAAGAAGAAGGATATGAAATTGACTATCTGAAAGTAAATAAATATGGGGTCATTTCTTTAGAGGAGTTACAGCAAAAGCTTCGCAAAGATACTGTTATTGTGAGTATTATGCATGTTAACAACGAAATCGGAGCTGTGCAGCCAATTAAGGAAGCGGCACAAATCATTCACCGAACATGCCAGGCGATGTTCCATGTTGATGCGATTCAAAGTTTCGGTAAGCTGCCGGTTATTTTTGACGGAGACAATGGTCCTGATGTCATTTCCATTTCCGGTCATAAAATTCAAGGCTTAAAAGGGAGCGGCTTGTTGGCATTCCGTAAAAAACCACAACTGAAGGCATTTATCGTTGGTGGCGGACAAGAGTTTGGATTAAGAAGTGGTACGGTTGCAGTGCCGCAAGCTGTTTCATTGGCAAAAGCGGCACGGTTAGCTGTTGAGGGCATGCCGGGGAATGTTGAGAACTATAAAAAATGGTCTGCAGATCTCCATCATTTTTTTGAGCAATTTGGTCAGGAAGTATACGTCCTTTCACCAAAAGACGGTGCACCGCATATTTTATCGTTTAGTGTTAGAGGACTAAAAGGTGAAATATTAATAAATGCATTACAAAAACGTGATATTATCGTTTCAACATCAAGCGCCTGTTCGTCAAAACAGACGAAAACAAGCCATGTTGTAGAAGCATTGAATATCGATAGCCGCTATAAAAACGGTGTTCTCCGTCTAAGCTTAGGCGCGAACAATACAGACGAAGATATTGCTTCATTCAAAAAGCAATTCACAATCGTAATGAAAGAATTAAAAGGAGATATTACGCAATGATTTTTAAAGAGATTTTAGTTCGCTATGGTGAATTATCAACAAAAGGTCGAAACAAAAAAGATTTTATCAGCCGTTTACGCGATAATGTACGTTATTCATTTAACGATATTGCACCACTGAAGATTCGTGCAGAACGTGACCGTATGTTTATTGAAGTTGAAAATAAAGAAAAGTTTGATGTGCTAATGGATCGTTTACCACATGTTTTCGGTATTCAATCAATCAGTCCTGTAGCATCTTGTGAAAAAGATCTGGACGTGATGAAAGCTTTGGCTTTTGAAATTTTAGAAGACTATCGTGACAAAGGCGATTTAACGTTTAAAGTTGAAGTACATCGTACAGATAAAACATTCCCGTTGAACACTCATGAACTACAGCGTGAAATGGGAGCAACGATTTTACCGAATTTCCCGAACTTTAAAGTACAGGTTAAAAAGCCGGATTTCGCACTACGAATTGAAGTTCGTGAAGATGCGATCTATATGATGGCGCAAGTAATCCAAGGTGCTGGAGGTATGCCGATTGGATCAAACGGGCGTTCGCTGCTAATGCTTTCAGGCGGTATTGATAGCCCTGTTGCCGGTTACTTAATGATGAAACGCGGAGTTCGATTGGATGCGATTCATTTCTTCAGTCCTCCATATACAAGTGATAATGCATTACAAAAAGTGAAAGAGCTTGCAAATGAATTAACAAAATTTGGTGCAAATATTCGCCTGCATGTCATTCCGTTCACAGAACTGCAAGTAGCAGTAAAAGACGCAGTGCCAGATAATATGTCAATGACTTCAACACGTCGTATGATGATGAAAGTGGCAGATAAAGTGCGTGAAGATATTGGCGCGTTAGGCATTGTAACGGGTGAAAGCTTAGGGCAAGTAGCTTCACAAACATTGGAAAGCTTAACGGCAATTAATGATGTGACAAATACACCTATATTACGTCCGTTAATTTCAGCAGATAAAAACGATATCATCAAAATCGCAAAAGATATTGGCACATACGAAACATCAATCCAGCCTTTTGAGGATTGCTGTACAATATTTACACCATCTAGTCCGAAAACTAAACCGAAACTAGAAAAAGTTCAGCGTTTTGAAAGCTTTACGGAATTCGATGATTTAATTGATCGTGCCGTTAAAAACCGCGAAGTATATCAGTTCCCGCAGAAGGAAGTAAAAGAAGATAAATTCGCTGATTTACTATAATTTTTAGGAACTGATAATGATTTCCTAATCGAGCTATAATTTACCTGTGTTTTTTATGTATTAATCTCTCCTCCCGGCGCATTCTAATGTCACAAGGAGGTGAGAGACAGATGGCAAACAACAACAGCTCAAACAAATTACGTGTACCTGGTGCACAACAAGCTTTAGATCAAATGAAATATGAAATTGCACAAGAATTTGGCGTACAATTAGGTCCTGACGCATCATCTCGTGCAAACGGTTCTGTAGGTGGCGAAATTACGAAACGCCTAGTACAGATGGCTGAACAGCAATTACGCGGCAACCAAAACCAATAATACGTTTTAAAAAGAGCGCTACTTTTTAAAGTAGCGTTTCTTTTTATTTTGTAAATAAATAATTTTTGTTATGCAATAATAAGTGGCGGAATATTTTGATATTAACGGAAAGGATTATTATACTAAATATGTAAGGTTCATTTTTTCAAACAAAGGGGAGTATCACAAATGAATAAAAATCAATTAGTTGCACCGGAAATTTATAATATTGTAAATGAATTTGAAAAGCATGAAAATAAAAGTTCAAAAACGGCATTAGTATTTCAGGAAGAAAACGGACATCAGGAGCGTTATACATACGAAGAGTTACTACAAAGAGCAAACCAGGCTGCAAATGCTTTTTATGCACAAGGACTGAAAAAAGGTGATGTAATTTTAATTATGCTGCCGCGCTGTTTAGAAGCATATATTTCTTATATTGGCGCATTAAAAGCAGGATTGGTCATTATTCCAAGTTCTGAGCTGCTGCGAGCGAAAGACATTGATTATCGTCTAAACCATTCAGAGGCCAAGGCAATTATCGTGATGGAACAATTCGTAAATGAATTCGAACATGTGGAAAATTTAGCAAATGTAGAATGTTTTATCGTCGGGAATGAAAAAGAAGGATGGACTTCATTAATGGGACTTGCAGATCAGCAGTCAAAAGAGTTCGATTCTGTTGAGACAACTGCCAATGATCTGGCGTTTTTAGCCTATACTTCAGGTACGACAGGAAATCCAAAAGCCGTAATGCACTCACATGGCTGGGGATATGCACATTTACGCACAACAGCAGCTGAGTGGCTTGGTGTGCGTGATGGAGATACGGTATGGGCAACCGCAGCTCCAGGTTGGCAAAAATGGATCTGGAGTCCGTTTCTTGCTGTATTAGGTAGTGGTGCAACAGGATTTGTGTATAAAGGGAAGTTTGATCCAACACAGTTTTTAAATTTAATCGAACAGCAACAAATCAATGTACTATGCTGTACGCCGACAGAATATCGGATGATGGCAAAATTAGATCAGTTAAATTCATTTAATCTGTCTTCATTACGCAGCGCTGTTTCAGCTGGTGAGCCTTTAAATCGCGAAGTAATCGAAACATTTGAACGTGAGCACCGTTTAACTGTGCGTGATGGCTATGGTCAGACAGAAAATACATTGTTGATTGGATCATTATTGAACATGGAATTGCGTCCTGGTTCGATGGGGAAACCGACTCCGGGAAATATCGTTGATTTGATCAATGAGGATGGTGACCTTGTTCCGGCCGGTGAAGTCGGGGATATTGCCGTACACAAATCGACTCCTGCATTATTTAAAGGGTATTATAAGGATCCTGAACGTACGGCGATTCAATATCGAGGGGATTGGTATGTAACAGGCGACCGTGCGACAAAGGATGAAGACGGCTATTTCTGGTTTGAAGGTCGTAATGATGACATAATTATTTCATCAGGTTATACAATCGGGCCATTTGAAGTTGAAGATGCGTTGACGAAGCATCCAGCGGTACAGGAATGTGCTGTTGTTGCAAGTCCGGACGAAATTCGGGGAAATGTTGTAAAAGCTTTTGTTGTTCTTAAAGATGTCTCGTTAAAAGATAGCCCTACAATTGTAGGAGAACTGCAAAATCATGTGAAACAGCTGACTGCACCATACAAATACCCTCGAATTATCGAGTTTTTAGATGAATTACCTAAAACAATTTCAGGGAAAATCCGTCGAGTTGAACTGCGTGTAAAGTAGGGGAAATAACATTGCTCGACAATTATTTCCCGGGTAATTAAAAAAGGTGGCGAAATTTGCCGCCTTTTTTTAACTTCTTCCTGCACATATTTGAACAAAGACAAATTTATAGAAACTAGGCTTCCCCATTTGAAAATAGCTAAAGTTGATCGTTAAAACGGTGAAAGGTGAATACCGCTGCAGAAAGTATTTTCGATGAAACTTTTTGTGAAATAGTTTCGTACATATATTGAGGAGGCGTGAAAATGAATACAAAACGAGTTGTGGCACTCATTATTGCTGCCGTATTATTATTTTTCTCTATTGGGATCAATACGATTATTTCGATTTTTAAAACCGATTTCTTTACGAGTTTCGACAATCTGATGGGAACGGAATCCCTCACATATGAAAGTGTCGTGGAAACAGGTGACTTAACGAGTCGAATTGCACACTTAACGGTAGACGGGGTAATCCAGGATGTAGGGGAACCGAGTATTTGGGAAACGGTCGATTATAACCACCAGCTGTTTATGGAACAATTGGATGCTGTGCTGGAAGACGATACAGTTAAAGGTGTTGTTTTATCTGTAAACACTCCAGGTGGCGGTGTCATTGAATCAGAAGAAATTTACCAAAAATTATTGGAAATTAAAGAAGAAAAACAAATTCCGATCTATGTTTCAATGGGATCAATGGCTGCTTCCGGCGGTTATTATATTTCAGCACCGGCAGATAAGATTTTTGCTCAACGCGAGACAATTACCGGTTCGATCGGTGTTATTATGCAATCAATTAATTATGGTAAATTAGCCGAAAATTTCGGAATTGAGTTTGAAACAATCAAATCAGGTGAACATAAAGATATGTTTGGCGGTGTACGACCATCCACAAAAGAGGAGTTGGCGATGCTGCAGGAAATGATTGATGAATCATATGAGCATTTCGTTGATATTATCGAAGCTGGACGTAATATGTCCGAAGCGCAAGTGAAGAAAGTAGCGGATGGCCGTGTATTAGGCGGTACTCAGGCATTGCGTGCAGGGTTAGTTGATGAAATTGGAAATGAAGAAGCAACTATTAATGCATTACGCGCGGATTATGGATTGGAAGATGCAGCGCTGTTTGAATATACAATGGATACATCAAGCTGGGGTTCATTACTAGGTGTAAAGCTGGGATCTATGCTGCGACCATCTGCAGAGTCTGAAGTATTGTCCAAAATTATTTCAACGACAAATTCACCTCGTATGATGTATTTATATGGTGACTACTAATAGGAGGGATTACGATGACTGACATAATCGAAGTAGTGGATGAAGCATCTGTCGTAAAGCCGCCTTCTATTAAACAAAAAACAGCCGGCTTCTGGATGCGTTTCTGGGCTTTCCTGTTGGATTCAATTGTCATTAGTGCTATTATCGGTGTCTCCATCAGGCCGGTATTTGCATTGATGGATTGGAGTGTTGCCAGCGATGTGTGGTATGCGCCGATGACAATTCTTTCGGGCATTATTTTCTACGCTTATTTTGTACTCATGACAAAATTTTTCAAGCAGACATTAGGGAAAATGACGTTTGGACTAAAGGTTGAAAAAGATGACGGGGAAGCGCTGGATTGGATGACTGTGCTGTTTCGTGAAGGGGTAGGCCGATTCATTAACGGTACATTGTTATACTTGCCGTATTTAGTCGTAGCCTTTTCACCAAATAATAAAAGCATTGCCGATTATTTTGCGGATACGGTCGTTGTCCATGAAAATATTTATACAAAAGATGTTTAAAAAAGAATAGAAGGGGAAATAAATTACTATCGACACCTTCTAAGCAAGGAAAGAGCTGTTTTGTAAGATTTAATCTTATAAAAACAGCTCTTTTCTTTTTGTTGCTGAATATGAGCTCAGTTAGTTGCAATTGTTAAATCTTTTTTAGTAATATTAGGGAATATAAAGGAGGCGTTTAATATGGTACAAGTAACATTTAAAAACAGTCCAGTAACACTAATCGGTAATGAGGTAAAAGTTGGTGATCAAGCACCGGATTTTACAGTACTTGCTAATGATTTATCAGAAGTAACATTAAAAGATTCTGAAGGTAAAATTCGTTTATTCTCTGTTGTTCCTTCATTGGAAACAGGTGTTTGCGATAAGCAAACTCGTACATTTAACGAAGCAGCGGCAAACTTAGGTGACAATGTTGTAATTTACACAGTGTCAATGGATTTACCATTTGCTCAAAAACGTTGGTGTGGGGCTGCGGGTATCGATAATGTTGTAACAGTATCAGACCACCGCGACGCATCATTCGCTGAAGCATATGGCGTACATATGAAAGAATTACGCCTTTTAGCTCGTTCAATTTTCGTTGTTGATGAAGCAGGCAAAGTCGCATATGTGGAATATGTACCAGAAGGCACAGACCACCCGAACTATGATGCGGCAATCGAAGCTGTAAAAGCTCTTGCAAAATAATTTCGTTTTGAACGATTTTGTTGTAAAGTAATTACATGTATAATTAACACCCACTCAATGAACATTGAGTGGGTTGTTCATTTAGTGGATATGTCGCAATTTGGCGGGAAATCCAAATGAATGGAATGAGGGAGTTAGTTGAATGGAAAAGTTTGAACAAATTTTTAAATATATTAATGACAACGCTGAAAATATTGCAGCGCAGCAAGAGCAGGATTATTTGGAAGCGTTACTGCAAACATTGGAAGATACGCTGGACGGGAAATTTGAGTGGCAAGTAGAAGGTGCAACGAAGGAAGATATGCGTAAAGCAATCCAAATTGCAATTTTAAAAGGGATGCGTAAAAGCGCACAGCCGAACCACCAAATGACACCTGATACACTTGGGCTAATTGTAAGCCATTTTGTAGAGCAATGTTTTGACCAGGAATTAACGGAACGGTCAATCTCTATTGTGGACCCGGCACTCGGTACAGGGAATTTACTATTTACAGTCATGAATGCACTGGAAGGGAAAGTAGTTGCTTCAGGCGTGGAGGTTGATGATTTATTAATTCGACTGGCTGCAGCGACAGGAGACCTTATCGAACAACCTGTTACACTTTTCCGTCAGGATGCATTGGAAAAACTGTTGTTGGATCCGGTTGATGCGGTAGTTTGCGACTTGCCTGTAGGATATTACCCGAATGAAGAAGTAGCACTTGACTACGAATTATGTGCGGCAGAGGGAATGAGCTACTCACATCATTTGTTTATCGAACAATCTTTAAATTATACAAAAGAAGGCGGCTTTGGACTTTTCCTGATTCCGGCAAACCTATTCGAATCAGATCAGGCAAAACAGCTTCACCAGTATATTAAAGGACATGCATGGATTCAGGCGGTTATCCAATTGCCGGAAAACCTGTTCTCATCTAAAGCGCATGAGAAAAGTATTTTAATTTTGCAAAAGCAAAGCGAACAGTTAAAAGCACCGCGTGAGGTTTTATTGGCAAAAGTACCGAATATGTCAAACCGTGATGCTCTGGCAATGTTCTTCGAAAAAGTACGTATGTGGAAAGAAAGCAATAATCAGAAACGATAAAATTTAGTGGCGAGGGTTTTCGCTACTTTACTGCAGGATAAATAATAAATGCCATCGACTCAATTTGAGAAGATGGCATTTTGTATTTTATTTATTTAAATCACTCTGGTGTACGGATAACTAATACGTCACATGTAGCTGAACGTACGATTGCTTCTGATACAGAACCGATCAGGAATCGTTCAACAGCATTTAAACCAGTTGCACCACAAATTATTAAATCTGCTTCTACAACATTTGAAAGTTCTTTTGTAATAATATTTTTAGGAGAGCCATATTCAATAATCAGGTTAACGTTTTCAACGCCTTCTGCTTCAGCTTGCTGTTTGTAGCCGTTTAACAATTCCTCAGAATGTTGTTGAGCGCGTTCGGCAATTGAACGGTCATAAGCTTCTATAGCTGCGAAAGAACGTGTGTCGATAACGTTTACTAGGTTGATTGTTGCACCTTCATTGCGTTTTGCAACATCGATTGATTTACGGAATGCATATTCTGCTTCTTTCGAGCCGTCTACTGCTACTACAATGCTTTTATAATGGTTTGCCATTTTCCATACCTCCTAATTATCTATAACTATATTATACCAAATAATTTTCCAAAGGGCATAATACCTGCGCTGAAATATAGACGAAATACAATAAATTTCATGAAATAGTCACAAATTTATCGTGTTGGAAATAATAGTTTTTACTATTATAAAATATTTTTATCAGCAAAATAATAGCAGTTTCCCAACAATAGCAAGATATGATTGACGATTCACTTTTCAGAATAGAATTTACATTCAAAATCCTCTACTAATTTGCTGGTAAAATTGGTAAAATGGATTTGATTTATGTTAAACATATTTCTAAGTGATTGTTAAAGGGAGGAATTACGTTGAAAATAGGGGTACCGAAAGAAATAAAAAACAACGAAAATCGAGTTGCGATGACACCGGCAGGGGTATTGTCATTAATCGCAAATGGTCATGAAGTATATATTGAGACAGGTGCAGGATCAGGTTCTGCATTTACGGATCAGGACTATATTGAAGCTGGTGCCCATATTGTACAAACAGCAGCTGAAGCATGGGCTGGAGAAATGGTTTTAAAAGTAAAAGAACCTGTGCAAAGTGAATACAAGTATTTCCGTGAGGGATTGATATTATTTACGTATTTACATTTAGCACCAGAGCCTGAATTGACTAAAGCTTTACTTGAAAATCGAGTAATCGGTATCGCCTATGAAACAGTACAATTACCAAACGGTTCTTTACCATTATTAACACCGATGAGTGAAGTTGCAGGTAAAATGGCAACACAAATCGGTGCACATTATTTAGAAAAACTTCCGGGCGGTAAGGGGATCTTGCTTGGTGGGGTATCCGGTGTTCCTCGCAGTAAAGTAACGGTAATCGGCGGGGGTATTGCAGGTACAAATGCAGCCAAAGTAGCAGTCGGTATGGGAGCCGATGTTACGATCATCGATTTGAACCCTGAAAGATTACGTCAGCTAGATGATTTATTCGGCCGTGATGTTCAAACATTGATTTCAAATCCGTACAATATTGCGGATGCTGTTCGTTCTGCTGATTTAGTAATTGGCTCGGTACTTATTCCGGGAGCGAAGGCGCCAAAATTAGTGACTGAAGAGATGATCCAATCGATGTCACCTGGGTCTGTTGTTGTTGATATTGCGATTGACCAGGGCGGCTGTTTTGCCACATCTGAAAAAGTAACTACACATGACAATCCTACATTTGTTAAATATGGTGTTGTACACTATACGGTGGCAAATATGCCGGGTGCAGTTCCACGTACATCGACGATCGCCTTAACAAACAATACGGTTCCTTATGCATTACAAATTGCGAATAAAGGCTTTTTACGTGCATGCCTGGACAATCTTGCATTAAAGCGCGGGGTTAATACATTGGACGGTAAGGTTGTATACCGTGCAGTAGCAGACGCACAAGGGCTTGAATTTACAGAAGTAGAAGATGTATTGGGTGCACTGACAGGATTAAATTAATCAATATTTTAAAGTGAAAAATCCGCTGCGTTTGGCAAAGTCTAACGCAGCGGATTTTTTTATCGGGTTATTTTATTTAACCGAAATTAATTCAGTTGTAATAGTACCTTCATAATCGGTAATACGAATAATACCGTAATCTTTTGCAAGGTAGATTTTTGAACCGTTTGGATATTTCAATACAACTACATTACGGAATGTTCCTGCTTTCGTTTGAACTGTTGCACTTGTGCTTTCAACGTAAACGGGTGTTGTTTCCGTCGTGCCATCATATAAATAATCCGTATCGGTAATAGTTGTCTTTTCTTTCATCGGGTAGCCTAATGAGAAGAAAAATATATCTGAATAGGCAACACCTAATGCTAGCTGCTGCTCATCTTCAATATACGTATAGCCGATATAGTCATCTTCCAGCAATTCTACCGAGTTTTCGATTGATTTATTTTCATAAGCGGTATAAGTTTTTTTTTCGGCATCTTCGAATGATGGTTTATAAGTATAACTGCGATTTACTTTTGGCATAAAGCCTGTAGTCGACACAGAGGCTTTTTCCTTTACCGCTTTTTTCGGTGATGCACTATTTGAAATGACTTCGTTACTTACCTTGCTTGTTTGACTTGCTTCGGCTTCCGTATTCCATTCAATTTGACTCATTGGCAATAGTGTAAGCACAATTATAAGTAGCGTTGTAAATGACCATCTTTTCAAAATGCACCACTTCCTTTCGGTTATTTTCAAGTAATTAAATAGTCTATTCCACATTTTTGCTTTTAGAAAACAAGTTAAAAATTGTAAAGTAGCCAATTTGATAAAAAGTCTATAGAAAATGAAAAGCGAGCAATCCTCTTAAAAGGGACTGCCCGCTTAGTTTATGCAAATTTAATAGTTTCTATACAATCAAATGAACTAATATATTATAAAATTACAAGTTCTTTTGTGAATGATGTAAGTACTTCCACACCATCTTTTGTAACGACTACATCGTCCTCGATACGAACACCTGCTGCATCCGTTTTATAAATGCCGGGTTCGATTGTAAATACGGTTCCTTCATTCAGAACAAATTCGTTGGCACCGTTAATCGAAGGGAATTCGTGAACAGAAATACCAAGACCGTGCCCTAAACGGTGTGTAAAGTATTGGCCATAGCCTGCGTCTGTAATGACATCACGGGCAACTTTATCCAAGTCCATTGCGCGGACACCCGGTTTAACTGCTTCAATTGCAGCTTCGTTTGCGCGGCGAACAGCATTATAAATTTCAATTTGTTCGTCATTCGGCTGGCCGAATGCTACAGTTCGTGTAATATCCGAACAATAACCTTCGTAAATAACACCTAAGTCAAATAAAATCAGGTCACCTTTTTTAATTTTGCGGTTACCAGGTGTTCCATGAGGAGAAGCCGCTTTTTCCCCAGCCAATACCATCGTATCAAAACTCATCGCATAGCCTTTTGCCTTAATAGCTGATTCGATCGTATTCAAAATTTCCATTTCAGTTACGCCTTCTGCAATTGCATCACAGCCAACTTGAATTGCATAGTCCGCTAATTCGGCAGCTTTACGTAATTTTACAAGTTCCGCTTCGTCTTTTGAAATACGCAGCGCATTAATTTTGTCATCGATCCCTGCAAATTTCAATTCCTCATAACGTTCTTGGATCGCTTCCAAACGCTCAACTGTTAAATGTGATTTCTCAATAGCCAATGTGTCGAATGCAACGTTGCGAGCAGCTACATATTTTGCAACTACATCCCAGGCATTTTCAGTGTCTTCATGGCCGACAACCTCGAAAGCCCATCCTGCAGCTACTGCATCAGGCATTTCCATTTTAGGGCAAATCAAAAACGGTTCCGCATCCTTAAATACCATAACTCCAAGTAAGCGTTCATGCGGCTCACTTCTAAAACCGGAAAAGTAAAAAACATTGTCAGGTGTTGTAATAAAAGCAGCATCCCAACCATTTTCAAGTAAATGATTTTGTAATTGTTTTAATTTCGACATTGTATAAACTCCTTTGTTATTCAATTAATGAATTCGCGGTATAAGCATATCAAAAAAAGGAGAATTATGCATAAATATCGAATGATACAGGGAAGGTTATTTTAGGAGGTATGTTATATGCAAATTTCATTTCACGGACATTCCGTTGTAAAAATTGTGACAAATGGGACTACAATTTTAATTGACCCTTTCATTAATGGAAATGGACAAACAGATTTAAATGTTGAAAATGAAAAACCGGATGTCATTTTATTGACGCATGGACATAATGATCATGTCGGAGATACTGTGGAGCTTGCAAAAAAACATGATGCACTCGTTGTTGCACCAAATGAGCTTGCAGACTATTTAGGCTGGCAAGGATGCAAAGTCCACAATATGCATATTGGTGGTGCACACCAATTTGAATTTGGGAAAGTGAAATTTACTCAGGCGTTCCACGGCTCTTCATATGTAACGGAAAATAACGAAATAATCTATATGGGAATGCCGGCTGGAATTTTATTTACGGCAGAAGGCAAAACTATTTATCATGCTGGCGATACGGCATTATTTGGGGATATGGAGTTGATCGGAAAACGTCATCCGATTGACATTGCCTTTTTACCGATTGGCGATAATTTTACAATGGGACCAGAAGATGCCGCTTATGCGGTATCGTTATTGAAGCCGAAAATTGTTGTACCGGTCCACTACAACACATTCCCGCCGATTAAGCAAGATCCGGCTGACTTTGAGAAACTTGTCGAAGGCGCTGATGTACAAGTATTACAGCCAGGGGAATTTGTGAAATTCTGATTTACTGCTCCTTCCCTACAAGAATAGTTTCCTTCAGGGACAGCGAGACTTATTTTGCGACGAAAGCGGAGCGGCCGGAGCACTGAGAGCACTGACGCCTGAGACTTAGGAGCAAAAGCTAAGAGCCCTTTCCTGTGGCAACGCTTTTATGATTCTCATAATGGTGGGTGGCCCCACGGCGTGGCCGCGGAAAGCATCCTCAAATGGAAATCAATATTACCTGCAGCAAAAAAATACCATTTTTCTCAAAAGAGAAAAATGGTATTTTTGGTTATGAAGAGACTGACATTTTCTTGTTTATTACTTGAGATTTTTCTGACATTTATAAGCAATTATACGGGTATATGTATTGAAAATAGTATAATTGCACCGTTTAAATATGGTACACTAAAGACATAAATGAATGATGAGAAATAGGTGATGTAATTGTCAACGAAACACGAGAAGATTTTACAATACATTGAATCACTACCAGTTGGCGATAAAATTTCGGTTCGTCAAATTGCAAAGGAAATGCAAGTGAGTGAAGGGACAGCTTACCGTGCGATTAAAGAAGCTGAAAACCGACGTCTTGTAAGCTCGATCGAACGTGTAGGTACGATTCGAATTGAAAAGAAAAAGAAGGAAAACATTGAACGCTTAACATTTGCCGAAATTGTAAATATTATAGATGGACAAGTTTTAGGAGGAAAGACAGGTCTCCATAAAACTTTGACGAAATTTGTAATTGGTGCAATGAAGCTTGATGATATGATGCGCTATACAGATGCAGGGAGCCTGCTCATTGTCGGTAACCGTACACAGGCACATGAATACGCATTGAAAACAGGGGCTGCTGTATTAATTACAGGCGGTTTTGATACAAATGAATCCAATAAAGAGCTCGCAGATGAATTGGATCTGCCGATTATTTCTACAACGTATGATACGTTTACAGTGGCGACAATGATCAACCGTGCCATCTATGACCAGCTGATTAAAAAAGATATATTACTGATTGAAGATATATATGTTCCAATAGAAGATACGGCTGTATTAAAAAATAATGATACGATTGCAGATTTTCATAGACAGAACCGTCGCACGACACATGGAGCCTTTCCTGTAGTGACAGGTCAAAACAGGCTTGTCGGAATGATTACGAGCAAGGACGTGATTGGGAAAGAAGAGTCGGAGCCGGTTGATAAAGTGATGACAAAGAACCCGATCGCTGCTTCGATGAAAACGAGTGTCGCTTCGGCTGGACACCGAATGATCTGGGAAGGAATCGATTTGCTTCCTGTCATCGATGAAGAAGGTTTACTAAAAGGGGTTATCAGCCGTCAGGACGTACTAAAGGCAATTCAATTAGCGCAGCGTCAGCCACAGCATGGCGAGACGATCGATGATTTAGTGAAAAATGAAATGCGTGTCATGGGTGAAGAAGATATTGAAGTGGAATTTACTGTTACACCGCAAATGACAAACCAGTTTGGTGCGATTTCATATGGTGCTTTTACAATCCTGTTATCGGAAGTCGGTGCATTTGCACTGAAGCGTCGTAAACGCGGAGAAGCGGTTGTTGAAAATATGAATATTTATTTTATCAAACCAGTTCAGATGGAAAGTGTATTGACTGTGCGTCCTAGAATTTTGGACATGTCCCGTAAATTCGTGAAAATGGATTTTGAAGTATATAGTGCAGCAAATCTTGTAGGAAAAGCGATGATGACATTCCAGCTATTAGAACGATAAAAAAAGGGTCATGCTGAAAGTAGAATGCTTTCAGCCGACCCCGTTCTTTTACCTGTTCAGTTCGTATTCTTCTTTTATGTATCGGCCTTCATGCTGCATGCGTTTATAGTTATTAACACCTAAACCCGCACCAATGATAAAGAAAATAGCTGCAACGGCAAACCCGAGAATATCCGGGTACAGAATCGTTGCATTCAGACCGAAGAAGATAAGAAATGCGGCAAGCGCAACTCCGGCTTTCGCAGTATACCATTTACGACGAATAGGCAGTGTCGAACGGAACTGCTTAGTTTTGAAATAAAAATAAAATACTAGTGATGCTATAATACAGGCAACAAACAGAAAATTTAAATAGACCATATTGAACCTCCTAATAGCCAAACTACTAAATATTGTAACGATTTTTAATGGAAAATGATATAGGTATTCATTATGGACGAGGAGGAAATGTATTGAAACGTCAAATTATTGACAAAATTAAACAATATGAAACAATTGTACTGCATCGCCATGTACGACCGGACCCAGATGCTTACGGTTCACAAATAGGACTTGCTGAGTTGATTCGGGCAAATTATCCGGAGAAAGCGGTCTACACGGTCGGTGAGCATGACGACTCATTATCTTTCATGGCATCTCCTCAACAGATTGAAGATGCAAAGTTTAAAAATGCACTGGTTATTGTGACAGACACAGCGAATACCGAGCGTATAGATGATCAGCGCTATGTAAACGGCGATTTGCTTATTAAAATCGACCACCATCCGAATGATGATGCCTATGGTGATTTATTATGGGTGGATACGGATGCCAGTTCTTGCAGTGAGATGATTTATGAGCTTTATGAACAAGGCAAAACATATGCAAATTGGGATATGTCCGATGAAGCGGCACGCCTGTTATTTGCGGGAATAGTCGGCGATACTGGACGTTTCTTATATCCAAGCGCCAGTCCGAAAACATTTGAAACAGCAGGACAGCTAGTACAATATAATTTCAACCGAAATGAAGTATTTGATGGTATGTACGAAATGGAACGCAAACTATTAAACCTTCAAGGTTATATATACCAGAATTTTGAAATGGATGAAAACGGTGCTGCTTCTATTAAATTGCCGGCAGCTATTTTACAGCAATATGATGCGACCCCTTCTGAAACATCCCTATTGGTTAGTTCATTGGGCAATGTAAAGAATATCCGTGCATGGGTAATGTTCATTGAAGACAATGATACAATTCGTGTTCGCATCCGTTCGAAAGGTCCGGTTATCAACGGCCTGGCGAAAAAGTATAATGGCGGCGGGCATCCGCTTGCATCCGGAGCTACAGCATATTCTTGGGAAGAGGCAGATCAGGTAATTGAAGATTTGAAAGTCATTTGCAGTGAATATAAATAATATGATGGAGGGATGATGGGTGACTGTATATCCGCAAGTACGGACAAGTGCCGATTTATTGAAAAGTACAATTCGTATCGAAGAGCTCATCCCTTTTTTACATCAGCAAAAGGCAAAAAGCTGTGCAATTGTTAATACGAAATTGTACGGTCTTTTGCCTTTTTGGTTTGAAATGAAAAGGTCCGGTATTCATCCGGTAGCAGGCTTGACGATTCAGCTCGAATTGTCGGAAGAGCAATCATTGCCGCTTGTTTTATATGCAAAAACAAACGAAGGGTATCGTAATTTGTTGAAAATTTCCAGCAGTATTTCCATTCGGCCGGAGCAGACGATTCCGTTGAGATGGCTGTTAGCATATGGAAAGGGGATTGCTTTTATGATTCCCGCGCTTGAGCAGCAGGGGTTATGGCTGAAGCAGGAAGCGGAGCCAATATTGAAAGAAGTTATTCAGGCTTACCCGGATGAAATATATATCGGTATTTCCCGTTTAGCCGACACAGCAGATTTGGAAAGTTCGGCAGTGCTGCTCGCTGAAAAAAATGCTCTTCCTATTGTTGCAACTCATGAAAGTCTGTTTTTTAATGACGAGGATTTTTTTGCCTATGAAGTGGCACAAGCTATCCATACCGGTGTCAAACTGAGTGATGCAGTAGAAAGCAATAAACAGGGGAATCATTTACTGACGGCTGAACAGTGGCAGCAGAAGTTTCATGATCAGCAACAATGGCTCGTGCAAATGGAAAATTTATTACTGAGCTGTCAAATTGAAATCAATACAAATAATGTTTATATGCCGAAGTTTCCTGTTGGCGAAGGGGAGACGGCGGAAAACTTGCTGCAGCAGCAAGTAGTGGCTGGTTTACAGCGACGTTTAAATATGCACACATTGCCAACTCAGTATGTTGAACGGATGAATTATGAGCTTCATGTTATTCAGTCGATGGGCTATTCGGATTATTTTCTCATTGTAGCCGACTTTATGCGGTTTGCACGTGAAGCGCAAATTTTAACAGGTCCTGGCCGTGGTTCTTCCGCGTCTTCTCTTGTCGCATTTGCACTCGAGATTACCCAGGTGGACCCATTGCAATACGATTTGCTGTTTGAACGGTTCTTAAATCCGGAGCGTATTACACTGCCGGATATCGATATCGATTTTTTAGATACGAGACGGCATGAAGTCATTCAGTATGTTGCGAAAAAATACGGCAAACAATATGTCGCACAAATTATTACGTTCGGAACACTATCTGCCAAGGCGGTTGCCCGTGATGTTGCCCGTATGTTCAATTTTGAAAATGAAGCACTGGACATGATATCTAAGCTGATACCGAATAAGCACGGCATTACATTGAAGGAAGCATATGCAATGTCGGAAAACTTGAGAGCATGGGTTACAGCAGAGCCTATACGCCAAAAGTGGTTTCAAACATCTCTTCGATTGGAAGGACTTCCAAGGAATGCGTCGACACACGCAGCAGGGGTCGTATTGAGTCCTGTTCCATTAGTCGATGTCGTACCAATCGAAGAAGGACATGACGGAATATTTTTAACGCAGTGGCCGATGCAGGAAGTGGAGCAAAACGGATTATTGAAAATTGATTTTTTAGGGCTCCGTAATTTAACGATTTTAGAGCAAATACGGAAGTCGATTCAGTTTACCCATAATACGCAAATCAATTTTAATCAAATTCCGCTCCATGATGGAAAGACATTTGAGCTTTTACAAAATGGCGACACGAATGGTATTTTCCAGCTGGAGTCGGATGGCATGAAAAATGCACTACGTGAAATTCAACCGACCCACTTTTTAGATATTGTTGCGGTCAATGCACTGTATCGACCGGGCCCGATGGAATTTATTCCGATGTATGCAAGAAGAAAACATAAAAAAGAGCAGGTCATCATGCCACACCCGCATTTAACGCCGATTTTGGAAGAGACTTACGGTGTTATTATTTATCAGGAGCAAATCATGCGCATTGCAAATGTGATGGCAGGATTTTCTTTTGGACAGGCTGATTTACTCCGCCGTGCTGTGAGTAAAAAGAAGCGGGATGTACTGGAACAGCAGCGGGCCACTTTCGTAAAAGGCGCTTTAACAAAAGGCTATACCGAGCAGGTGGCGGAAGAAGTGTATGCATTGATTGTCAGGTTTGCCGATTATGGCTTCCCGAAAAGTCATGCCGTTGCCTATAGTGTCATCTCCTACCAGATGGCATATTTGAAAGCCAATTATCCGGTCAATTTTTATGCTGCTCTCCTGACAAATGCAACTGGTAATACGGAAAAGCTTGCCCAAACTATAATGGAGGCAAAAGCAAGAGGAATCGAAATTTTGCCGCCGTCGATTAATCGGAGTATGCGTCACTTTAAAGTGGAAAGCGGGAAAATCCGATTTAGTCTGTCTGCGATTAAAGGTGTACCGCAGCCATTTATGCAAAAACTGCTAATTGCTCGTGAAGAAAGGCAAAAGCCGTTTGATTCTATATTTGATTTGGCTGTAACGTTGACGACAAAGAATTTCAACAGAAAAGTTATCGAACCGCTCATTAAAGCAGGGGCACTAGATGAGTTCGGCAAAGATCGTGCCACATTGCTCGCTACAATCGAAGGTGCACAAAAACAGGCCGATTTTGTACGGCCGGGCGGGGATGATTTGTTCGAAGGAGCATTGCTTGCATTCGGTAAACCGAAATATAGTGAAACATCCCCAATGCCGGAAAAAATAAAACTCCAGTACGAAAAGGATGTACTCGGTTTTTATCTATCCGATCATCCAATCGTTAAATTACGCAGCCGTTTTCCGGAAGTTACGGCAACTGTTCAAACTTTGGCGCAGCTTAAGGACAACGCATTCGTAAAAATGATCGGTCAAGTTCGGGAAATGCGGCAACTCCGTACAAAGCGCGGTGAGCTGATGGCATTTGTTCAAATGGAAGATGAGTTTGGAATTGTATCTTTAACATTGTTTCCGAAAGAATATGAGCAAGTAGTCGGGAAAATCCGGGAAGAGGGATTGCTTTATATCGAAGGTTTTTACGAGCATCGATTTAATAAACAACAAATTAAAGTTAAACAGATTATTATAAAATAAATAGTTTTAAAGAGCGCCTTCTACTAGCTTTAGAGGCGCTCTTTTTATATGGATTCATCTAAATTTATCGAAAAAACATAAATCTGGTTATATATTCGCAAATTTTATTATATATAAAATATAAGTTTTATATTTTCTCTTTACAATATGAAAAACTTTTTGTATCCTTACTTTAGTAACTGGTCTGACCACTTTTGTTAATAATAATGGAAAGCGGCAGTCACGGTGAGGTGAAAAATGTGGAAGATAAGCCCGCAAAAAAGATGTTTATTCAAATTGTTAAGCAACTGCATGATTTAATTGCGGAACAAAATATACAGGAAGGGCAAAAACTTCCTTCAGAAAGAATGTTAAGCGAGCAGCTGCAAGTGGGAAGGTCTTCGGTACGGGAGGCTTTACGCAGCCTGGAGCTGCTGGGCTTAATCGAAACAAGGCATGGCGGTGGTACGTATTTGGCGAGTATGCAGCACCATCAGTTTGTTGAAATTGTCGGATCGTTTATTTTGCAGGACGAAAAATCGATTGCGGATGTACATGCAACGAGAGAAATGCATGAAAAAGAAGCGATTCGAATTATTTGCAAGTCTGACAATTTGAGCGCACTGCCGATTTGGCAGAGCTTTTTTGTAAAGGTAGAGCTTGGGCAGGAGTTAAAAAGAGAAGACATACTTCGTGAGTGTATGATCGTTTCAGGTAACCGACTTGCCTTAAAAATTTGGCTCCAGCTTCTTTCTTTCAGTAACAATCTATTGGCAAATGAAATTACAGAAGAAGAGAAAATGGAATTAAAAATACTGCTTGCTTCATTGCAAATGGGCTATTTGGATGAAGCAATTGATTCATATGAAAAATGGATGGTCATTATTAAAGAATGATTATGTGAATATAAAGGGGGATTACGATGGCGATTCGTGATTTATTTACAATTAGTCGTAAAAAAAATACAGATAATATTACTAAAAAAGAAGATGAAAAATCTTTTCCGGAAGGCATCGTGACAAAATGTCCTAAATGCAAAACGATACATGTCACAAAAGAACTCGAAAAAAACTTGAAAGTATGCGCAAATTGCCAGCATCACTTTAGTTTAAATGCCAATGAAAGAATTGCCTGTTTTTTAGATGAGGGTTCATTTGTTTCAATGGATGATCATCTTCAAACTACAAATCCGTTAAACTTCCCTGCCTATGTGGAAAAAGTGCAGGCAGATATTAAGAAAACAGGATTGAACGAAGCTGTATTAACAGGTGTAGGTGCACTAAAAGGGATGCAGGTCGTTGTTGCTGTAATGGATTCGCACTTCCGTATGGGATCGATGGGATCGGTTGTTGGCGAGAAAATTACACGTGCTGTAGAAAAGGCTACAGAGCTGAAGGTGCCGTTCATTATCTTTACGGCAAGTGGCGGTGCGCGTATGCAAGAAGGGGTATTGTCATTAATGCAAATGGCAAAAACGAGTGTTGCTTTAAAACGCCATAGCGAGAATGGCTTACTATATATTTCAATTTTGACGCATCCGACTACTGGTGGTGTATCGGCTAGTTTTGCATCGATAGGCGATTATAATATTGCAGAGCCTCAAAGTCTGATTGGATTTGCGGGACGTCGTGTAATAGAACAGACGGTACGTGAAAAGTTACCGGATGATTTCCAGACAGCAGAATTTTTATTAGATCATGGACAGCTTGATGCAATTTTTAACCGGACAGAAATGCGCGACAAAATTGCAACAATTGTTAAGCTGCATGTACAGGGAGGCGTATCGCATGTCTAAATTAATGGCATTTGAAGAACCGGTTGTAAAACTTCGTGAAAAAATTGTAGAGTTAAAAACAATTGCCACGGAAGCGGATGTGGATATGAGCGGGGAAATTGACAAGCTGGAAACACGCTTGCAGGAACTTGAAAAAAACGTCTATGCAAATATGGAGCCTTGGCACCGTGTGCAAGTAGCCCGACATGCTGACCGTCCGACGACACTTGAATATATTGAACGTATTTTTGAAGATTTTATCGAAGTGCATGGCGATCGTACATTTAAAGATGATGCAGCGATTGTTGGCGGGATTGCTTCATTCAATGGTCAGCCAATTACGATTATTGGTCACCAGCGCGGAAAAACGACAAAGGAAAATATTCGCCGCAATTTTGGTATGCCCCATCCTGAAGGCTACCGAAAGGCATTACGTTTAATGAAACAGGCAGAAAAATTCAAACGCCCAATTATTTGCTTTATCGATACGAAAGGTGCGTATCCTGGTAAAGCAGCTGAGGAACGCGGTCAAAGTGAAGCAATTGCGCGTAATTTGTTTGAAATGGCCGGTATTCGGGTACCAATCATTAGTATTGTAATTGGTGAAGGCGGTAGTGGCGGCGCACTTGCACTTGGAGTTGCAAATAAGATTTTGATGCTTGAAAATTCAACGTATTCGGTTATTTCTCCTGAAGGCGCTGCATCAATTTTATGGAAAGATGCAAGCTATGCTAAAGAGGCGGCTGAAGCGATGAAAATAACAGCCCTTGATTTAAAGCAGCTAAAAGTTATTGATGGGATTATACCGGAAGTTGCCGGTGGTGCCCATAAGGATATTGAACAGCAGGCAATTTTTATGAAACAATATCTTACAAGTGTACTAAATGACTTAAATAAAGAGAGCGCCGATGAATTAGTTGAAAATCGTTATATGAAATTTAAAAATATTGGACAGTATATAGAACAATAAGGTTGTTTTATAACAGTAGTATACTTTGAAGAATGCGTGAGAACGCATTCTTCATTTTTTTCAAAAGCTTTACAATTTGTTTTCTAGAATAGTTACATATGAGCGTATTTTCTGTTAATGTGGTTAGTAACAGCGTAATAGGAGGAAAAGGTCGTATGAAGAAGATTGCGGTATTAACGAGTGGTGGAGATGCACCGGGAATGAATGCTGTTATTCGTGCAGTCGTTCGTAAAGCGAGTTTTCATAATGTTAATGTTGTCGGGGTATATCATGGTTATGAAGGTCTCTATAATGGGAACTTCGAACTTTTGGATATTGGTTCTGTTGGCGATATTATTCAACGAGGCGGAACGAAACTGTATTCAGCACGTTTCCCTGAATTTAAGCAGGATGATATTCAATATAGAGCAATCGAACGCATGAAGGAAGAGGGAATCGAAGGGTTAGTTGTCGTAGGCGGAGATGGTACTTACCGTGGAGCCATGCAATTATCAGATAAAGGATTCCCATGTGTAGGCATTCCCGGTACAATTGACAATGACGTTCCTGGTACAGAATATACGATTGGCTTCGATACGGCCCTTAATACCGTCGTTGAATCAATCGATAAAATCCGGGACACGGCAACAAGTCATGAAAATACGTTTGTTATTGAAGTAATGGGCCGCGACGCAGGAGATATTGCTCTTTGGTCAGGTTTGGCCGCTGGTGCGGAATCGATTTTGATACCTGAAGAATCGTATGAGCTGGATGATATTGTAGCACGTCTTGAGCGCGGGGCAGCTCGTGGAAAGCGTCACAGTATTATTATTGTAGCTGAAGGTGTAATGAATGGTCATAAACTTGCACAGCTTTTGGAAGAGCGCACAGGAATTAAAATTCGTACATCTGTATTAGGTCATATACAACGAGGAGGATCTCCATCTGCTCGGGACCGCGTTTTAGCAGGGAGATTCGGTGCAAGGGCGGTAGAGCTATTGTTGGAAAACAAAGGTGGAAGAGCAGTTGGCGTGAAAAATCACGCTATAATCGATTATGATTTAAGAGAAGCATTTGAAACTAAGCACCAAGCAGATTTAAGTTTGTATACATTATCAAAAGAGCTTTCAATTTAAAGTGCATAAAAACGGAGATGACAAAACTATGAGAAAAACTAAAATTGTTTGTACTATTGGACCAGCTAGTGAATCACCAGAAATGTTAGAAAAGTTAATTGATGCAGGGATGAATGTTGCCCGTTTAAACTTCTCACACGGAAACCACGAAGAACATGCGAACCGTATCGCCGCAATTCGTGATGCAGCAGAACGCATGAAAAAACCAGTTGGAATTTTATTGGACACAAAAGGACCTGAAATCAGAACACACTCAATGGAAAACGGTGAGTTGCATTTAGTAACAGGACAAGTAATCGATATTTCGATGACAGAAGTTTTAGGAAATGAATCACGTTTCTCCATCACATATGATCAGCTGATTGAAGACGTAGACCAAAACGATATTATCCTATTGGATGACGGTTTAATCGAATTACGAGTACTTGCGAAAGATACAGAGCAAGGGTTAATCCATACAATCGTTGAAAATGCCGGTATTTTAAAGAATAAAAAAGGTGTAAATGTACCGGGCGTTTCTGTGAAATTACCTGGTATTACAGATAAAGATGCAGCAGATATTTTATTTGGAATTGAGCAAGGCATCGATTTCATCGCAGCTTCATTTGTCCGTACTGCAAAGGATGTACTCGAAATTCGCGAGCTACTGGAGCAAAATAACGGCAGCCACATTCAAATCATCCCTAAAATCGAAAACCAGGAAGGCGTTGACAACATCGATGAAATTATCGAGGTTTCAGACGGTTTAATGGTGGCGCGCGGGGACTTAGGTGTAGAGATTCCTGCAGAAGAAGTACCTTTAGTACAAAAATCATTAATCAAAAAATGTAACCAAGTCGGCAAACCTGTCATTACAGCTACACAAATGCTGGACTCAATGCAGCGCAATCCACGTCCGACTCGTGCGGAAGCTTCAGACGTTGCAAACGCAATTATGGATGGTACAGATGCCATCATGCTTTCCGGTGAAACAGCAGCAGGTCTTTATCCGGTAGAGTCTGTAGCGACAATGAACAAAATCGCGATTCGTACAGAAGATGCTTTGGATTACCGTGCAATTGTATCGACAAGAAGCCGTGAAAAAGAAGCGAATATGACGGAAGCTATTTCTCAGGCAGTTGCCTATACTTCGATTAACCTTGGTGTTAAAGCAGTATTAGCTCCGACTGAAAGCGGAAATACTGCACGAATGATTGCAAAATACCGTCCGGGTGTTTCGATCATCGCAGTTACAAGTCAGCCAAATGTTGCACAGAAATTAACATTGGTATGGGGCGTTAAACCAATTTTAACGCAGCGTGTTTCTACAACAGATGAGATTTTAGAGTTATCAGTTGATGAAGCGCTAAAACATGAGTTTGTCAGCCATGGGGATGTAGTTGTTATTACTGCTGGTCTTCCGGTTGGTGAAGCAGGTACAACGAACTTAATGAAAGTTCATGTAATTGGCGACTTATTGGCACGTGGTCAAGGTATCGGTAAATTGTCGGTTGTTGGTAATGCAATTATCGCCAACAATGCAGCAGAAGCGTTAGCTTACGACACAGAAGGTGCCATTATTGTAACAGTAGGGTCTGACCGTGAAATGATGCCGGCAATTGAAAACTGTGCGGGTATTATTACGGAAGAAGGCGGATTGACATCCCACGCTGCTGTAGTCGGCTTAAGCTTAGGCATTCCTGTAATTGTCGGTGTAAAAGAAGCGACTACTCTAATCCAGCATGGACAGGAAATAACAATGGACGCTGAAACTGGTGTCATTTATAAAGGACACGCGAGCGTTCTTTAAGGTTAATAACGGTTAAATCTAATTTAATATAACAAAACCACCGTTTCTTACAATGAAATGGTGGTTTTGTTTATTGTAAAACCTCTTTTTGAAACTTTTTCTTTGCTGTTTCGTATAAAATAGAAGAAGAGGGGGTTCATAAATGAAAAAGATTCTATTTGGATTACTCGCACTCGTATTTGCTGAAATTGCGGTGATTATCGTAATTGGAAACGCAATCGGTGTTTTTTATACATTATTATTAATCATGTTCACATCTATAGCAGGACTGTTGATCGCAAAAAAACGTGGTACAAAATCTATCCAGGATATTCAAAAAAGTATGCAGCAAGGCCAGCCACCAGCAGTACCGGTCATTGAAACATTTATGATTTTTGTTGGCGGTATTCTTCTGGCATTACCGGGCTTCATTACGGATATTCTCGGGTTATTATTTATCTCGGGAATTACACGAAACCTGTTTAAGCCGGTTATTTTTTACTTTTTACGTAAAAAAATGAAAAAAGGACAAGTCGTTATTTTTCAAAAATAGCATGCTGTTTCACTTTAATGGCAATCATCAATAGTATCGGACTAAGGATGATTCCGTAAAAACCGAATAATAAAACTGAGGCAGCGCTGATCAGAAATGTATGAATCATACGTAAGTGCAACGTATGGGACCAGAGCATTGATTCAGTTAGCTGCCTTATCATTTGTACAATAAAGTACAGAACCAGAATGGCAATGCCCATTATCGGTTCGTTTACAATAAAGTAATAAATAGAAACTGGAATAAGGAAAATTCCGATTCCCAAGAAAGGCAGACAGTCTGCAAAAGCGATCAAAAAGGCCTTAATAACAAATGCTTCAAACTTCAAAAAGTAAAACCCTATACATAAGAGTATGAATGTCAGCGTAAACAATTGCATCTCAACTACGATAAAGCGGCCAATAAGCTCCATTCCTTTTTGGAAGTAGCGAGCCCAAGTAGTGCGGTATGCTTTCGGAATATAAGCGAAAAACCATAACCGGTTCTTATAGCTTTCCATCAACGCGAAGTAGAATGTCACAATGAAAATGAAAAATTCAAATATAGATTGAAAACTGTTTTTTATAAAATTGATTGTATAGAACAGCAAGTCCCTTATTAAACTTTGAAGTTTTTCTACAATAAACGGAAGAAGCGGATGTTTCATATAGGTGCTGTCCAAAGATAAGAGTGTTGACTGCAGCTGAGGAAGAATGGTGATAAAGCTGTGAATGATGAGCATAATAACCGAGACGATAACAGAAAATAGAAATACAGAAAGGATAATGACGACTAGAAAAAATGGCAGTCTGAACTGCTGCTTGAAGAAAAGGAATACTGGAAAGAGTAAGTAAGCGAAAAACAGACCGAAAATAATAGGCGGAATGAAATAGAAAAGGATGATATAAAGTAAAAGAACAATAAAGTTCCTACTTTTTACTAGCCATTGGTTTGTTTTATTTGTATAATCCATTTATCTCACTCCTAATTATTACCTAGTTATCTCACTGCAAATTATAAATTCTCTTTTTTGCATGAATTCTATCACATATGTGATTTTTTCCTAAAATCCCACTAATTCATTCACAAAGCCGTCAAAATTGATTATAATGAAAATTGTAAGCGATTTACTTATAGGTTCAATTGAGCAGAACGATATGAGTGTGCGACTTTTTAATAGAGTAAAAAGAAAGCACTTACAAAATTAATTTACTAAGTGAAGGAGCGATTTTTTATGTCAGCAACAAAAGGTTTAGAAGGTATCGTAGCAGCAGAATCGAAAATTTCTTCAATTATCGATGATACACTTACATATGTAGGGTATGGCATCGATGACCTAACTAACAATGCGACTTTTGAAGAAGTAGTATTCTTGTTATGGAACACGCGTTTACCAAACGCTGAAGAATTAGCTAACTTAAAAGAAGAACTAGCTAAAAATATGGAAATTCCAGCGGCAATCACAGATTTATTCAAATCTATGCCTTTAAACACAGTGCACCCAATGGCAGCACTTCGTACAGCGGTATCAATGTTAGGAACGTTTGATGAAGAAGCTGATGTAATGGAAGCTGAAGCAAACTACCGTAAAGCAATCCGTTTACAAGCGAAAATTGGTACAGTAGTAACTACTTTTGCACGTGTACGTCAAGGTAAAGAACCAGTTGCTCCAAAACCAGAATTAGGTTATGCAGCAAACTTCTTATATATGCTGAAAGGTGAAGAACCAGCAGCAATCGAAATTGAAGCATTCGATAAAGCGTTAATTTTACACGCTGACCACGAATTAAACGCTTCTACATTTACTGCACGTGTATGTGTTGCGACATTATCAGATGTATACTCTGGTGTAACTGCTGCAATCGGCGCATTAAAAGGCCCATTACACGGTGGTGCTAACGAGCAAGTTATGAAAATGTTAACTGAAATCGGTTCAATCGATAAAGTTGAATCTTGGGTTCAGAACAAATTAGATAACAAAGAAAAAATCATGGGCTTCGGTCACCGCGTATACCGTAAAGGCGACCCGCGTGCACCTCACTTACGTGTAATGTCTGAAAAGCTTACTAAATTAACAGGCAAACCGGAATTATACGATATGTCAGTGAAAATCCATGACATGATCGTTGAACAAAAGAAATTACCTGCAAACGTAGATTTCTTCTCAGCATCAGTATATGATTCTTTAGGTATCGAGCATGACTTATTCACACCAATCTTCGCAGTATCTCGTACTTCAGGTTGGGTAGCGCACATTTTAGAGCAGTATGCAAACAACCGTCTAATCCGTCCTCGTGCGGAGTATGTTGGTCCGGATATGCAAAAATACGTTCCAATTAACGAGCGCTAATTAAAAAAGTATGTTAAAATATCTGGGACTGTGATTTGACACAGTCCTAGATTTATGATTATTAGGAGGCAAATTTCCAATGACTAACAAAATCGTAGTAGAGAATGGTAAATTAAACGTTCCAAACAATCCTGTTATTCCTTTCATCGAGGGTGACGGTATCGGTCCAGATATCTGGGCTGCAGCATCTCGCGTAATTGACGCAGCTGTAGAAAAAGCTTATAACGGTGAAAAGAAAATCGAATGGTTAGAAGTATTAGCAGGCGAAAAAGCATTCAACCAAACTGGCGAATGGTTACCAGCTGAAACTTTAGAAAAAATTAACGAGTATTTAATCGCTATTAAAGGTCCTTTAACAACTCCAATCGGTGGCGGTATCCGCTCTCTAAACGTAGCATTACGTCAAGAATTGGATTTATATGTTTGTTTACGTCCAGTACGTCACTTTGACGGTGTTCCTTCACCAGTTAAACGTCCAGAAGATGTTGACATGGTTATCTTCCGTGAAAACACTGAAGATATCTACGCTGGTATCGAGTACAAAGCTGGTTCTGACGAGCAAAAGAAATTATTAAACTTCTTACAAAACGAATTAGGCGTTAACAAAATTCGCTTCCCAGAAACTTCTGGTTTAGGTATTAAACCTGTATCTAAAGAAGGTACTGAACGTTTAGTACGCTCTGCAATCGAGTACGCTATTTCACACAACCGTCCATCAGTAACTTTAGTACACAAAGGTAACATCATGAAATTCACTGAAGGTGGATTCAAACAATGGGGTTACGATGTAGCTGAAGCTGAATTCGGCGATAAAGTATTCACTTGGAACCAATACGATGCAATCAAAGCTGAGCAAGGCGAAGCTGCTGCAAACGAAGCACAATCTAAAGCTGTTGCAGAAGGCAAAATCATCGTAAAAGATTCTATTGCTGATATCTTCTTACAACAAATCTTAACTCGCCCTAACGAGTTCGACGTAGTAGCTACAATGAACTTAAACGGTGACTACATCTCTGACGCATTAGCTGCTCAAGTTGGTGGTATCGGTATCGCTCCAGGTGCTAACATTAACTACTTAACTGGTCATGCTATTTTCGAAGCAACTCACGGTACTGCACCTAAGTATGCTGGTCAAGATAAAGTAAACCCATCTTCAGTATTATTATCAGGCGTATTAATGCTTGAGCACTTAGGATGGCAAGAAGCTGCGGACTTAATTACAAATTCAGTAGAGAAAACAATCTCTTCTAAATATGTAACTTATGACTTCGCACGTTTAATGGATGGCGCTACAGAAGTTAAATGTTCTGAATTCGCTACAAAATTAATCGAAAACTTCTAATTAAAAGTTTTACTCATTTACCTGTATATGTGAAATTACGAACAAATTGTTTAGCAATAAATAATATAGTTATATAATTTTACATTTAGGGAATTTGTTTATCTTTTAATTTTAAAATCAATATTGTTAAAAAAGGGAGAGAACATTATGTTTTCTCCCTTTTTTTGTATATAATTTTAATGACACAAAATAACTACGATGAAGGAGTGGTTTCAGGTGACATTAAAACGAAAAAAAATCTCAGTTATTGGTAGTGGATTTACAGGTGCAACAGCAGCATTTTTAGCAGCACAGAAAGAATTAGGCGATGTAGTAATAATTGATCTTCCATCAGCAGAAAATCCTACGAAAGGAAAAGCATTGGATATGTGGGAAGCAGCGCCGGTACAAGGTTTTGATTCTTATGTGAAAGGCTCTTCCGATTACGAGGATACAGCAAACTCGGATGTCGTATTAGTAACTGCGGGTGTTGCCCGTAAGCCAGGAATGAGTCGTGATGATTTAGTTCAGATTAATCAGGGTGTCATGAAAGCCGTTGCATCGGAAATTGCCCGTACGTCACCAAATGCAACGATTATTGTTCTTACAAATCCTGTTGATGCGATGACATATACAGTATTTAAAGAATCAGGCTTCCCGAAACATCGAGTTATCGGTCAATCCGGTGTGTTGGATACTGCCCGTTTCCGTGCATTTATTGCCGAAGAACTGGATGTATCGGTAAAAGATATATCTGCACTTGTATTAGGCGGTCACGGAGACACAATGGTGCCTTTAGTCCGGTACGCTTCGGTAGGTGGGGTTCCTTTACAAAGCCTAATACCCGCACAACGTTTAGAAGAAATTGTACAGCGTACCCGTGTTGGTGGCGGTGAAATCGTAAATCTGTTAGGTAATGGTTCAGCTTATTATGCACCGGCTGCAGCAATGGTGGAAATGGCAGAGGCAATTATAAAGGATCAAAAACGAGTATTGCCGGCAATTGCCTATTTAGAAGGCGAGTATGGATATGAAGGGATATACTTAGGTGTTCCGACATTATTAGGCGCCGGGGGTATCGAGAAAATATTCGAACTTGAGCTGACAGAAGATGAAAAAACAGCACTTGATCAATCTGCAGATGCCGTTAAAGATGTAATGAAAGCACTGAAATAACTAACTAAAAAAGGCATTTCGGCTGATACACCGAAATGCCCTTTTATTTACTGATAAACCGGATTCCATTTCAATAACTTTTTCTCTAATAGTTTTGCGATGGAATCCGCAATTTTTCCTAAAATAGCATATAAAATAATAGCCAATACAACGATATCAAGCTGCATATACTCACGAGCATTCATTGACATATAGCCGATTCCCGAACTTGCCGCAACCGTTTCTGCAACAATTAAAGTAAGCCACATAATTCCTAATGAGTAGCGAATACCTACTAAAATAGATGGCATTGCACCTAATATGATTACTTTAAAAAATAATTTGTATTTCGAAAGGTTATAAATTTTTCCCATTTCGATTAACCGAGGATCAACATTGCGGATGCCATGGTATGTATTGACATAGATCGGGAAAAATACGCTGATTGCCACTAAGAAAATCTTTCCTTCCTCACCTACACCAAACCATATAATAACTAAAGGAATAAGTGCCAAATTCGGAATATTACGCAGCATTTGAATCGTTGTATCCAAATAGCGTTGTGCAAAAGGGACAATTCCGTTTAAAATACCTACTACTAAAGCGATACTCCCACCAATCAGAAACCCGATTAAAGCACGCGTTGTACTAATTTGCAGATGGTCAAACAAAACACCGGAAATGGCTTGTTCATAGCCGGCCTTTACTACATCGGAAGGGGCAGGCAATATTGTATTGGCAAGAATACCTGTTTTATTCGATACTTCCCATATAACAATAATTAAAATAGGAATGATCCACGGCTCAATCAAATGAATCCATTTTTTCTTCTTCATTTTCTCACCTCTTATGGTTTCCAAATATAGTTTTCAAGGTTTTCTACAAGGTCAGTCGTTAAACCAATGTCATAAAGGTCTTCATTTAATCTTTGTAGATCAGCCTGTGCAGCTTCATCCAGATAAGTAGCGACAGATGAACGGCGGGCTAAGCTTTTTACCCAAACATCTGCGGCGATCCCTGTATTCTCTTCAAGAATTTTGGCTGCATCGCTTGAATCTGTATCGATGGCTTCACCAACTTTAGATAATTCTTCTACATAGGCAACGACTGCATCTTTATTCGATTCTATAAATTTGTCGGATGAATAGTAGAAGCCGCGGTGTTCCACAATTCCTTCTCCGGTAGCCAAAATTTTATTTCCTTTACTTTCTGAAACCGTCATATACGGATCCCAAGTAACCCAGGCATCAACCTCGCCTTTTTGAAATGCAATAGTCGCATCTGCCGGACTTAAAATAACGGATTCCACATCATCCAGTGTCAGGCCCACTGTTTCCAAAGCAGTAACTAATAAATATTCGGAGATGGAAGCTTTATTGTATGCAATCTTTTTTCCTTTCAATTGTTCGATTGATTGGATAGAGCCATCATTTTTCACTAAAATTCCTTCTGTTTGAGGAGAAGATTCTTCACCTGCAATATATTTGAAATCCATTCCCTTTGATAATGCCATCATAGATGGGGCATCACTTGCATTGGCAAAATCAATGGCTCCTGAGTTCAATGCCTCCATAATGGAACTACCTGTATTGAATTCAGACCATTCCACTGAATAGCCTAATTCTTTTAAACGTGATTCAAGTTCGCCATTCGCCTTTAATAGCAATGTTGTACCGTTTTTCTGGTAGCCGATTCGAACCTTTTTATTTTCGGCATTGGATGATGAGCACCCGACTAACAGTATTGATAAAGTTAAGAGTAAAAAGACAGATAATAGTTTTTTCATTTGTAATACCTCCTTAAATAATGGCTTGTAGCTCTTTTTGTTTAGTTGGTGTTTCTGTTTTTGTTTGTTGCCCTAATAAATGCTGAAGCAGAATATCTTCAAGCTCTGCAAATTGCGGATTTGAACGCGTTCTTGGACGAGGGAGTTTTACAGGCAAATCTAAAGCTACGTTCCCGTCTTCGATTAAAATAATTCGATCTGCCAATGCAATCGCCTCTGCGACATCATGAGTTACGAGCAACGATGTATATTTTTGTTTTAACCATAATTGTTCAATTAGATTTTGCATTTCCAGTCGTGTCAGTGCATCCAAAGCACCAAGTGGTTCATCCAACAACAAAAGTCTTGGTTGTGCACTAAGCGCACGGGCTAATGCAACCCTCTGTTTTTGACCTCCTGACAATACATGCGGCCACTCCTTAGCACGGTCTTTTAATCCTACGTGTTCAAGTGATTTTAATGCGAGCGGTTGCCAATCTTTTTTCAGCTCTGTGCCAACCCCTACATTTTCTAAAACAGACAGCCAAGGGAGTAAACGATCTTCCTGAAACATGACGCGAACACCTGAAAAGTCTTCTTGCTGAATGCCGTCCTTTAGAGATTCACCGGCAGTTTTCTGTTCTAAATTAGCAATAATACGAAGAAGTGTACTTTTTCCACATCCGCTTTTTCCGACGATTGCAACGAATTGTCCAGCGGGGATTGTTAGGTTAATATCCTTCAATACTTGTTTTTCACCGAAACTTTTTGTTAAATTAACTAACTCAATATTGATTCCATTTGTCATGGAAGCACCTACTTTCTGTTAAAATACTTAACATATTGAATTACTCGGAATTATTACAAAAAAATTTTCATTGCGTTTTATTCAGCAATGCACAAGCAATTTTTTCTAAATGTTAACACAATAATAAATATTCAGTCAATAGTAAAAATTATTTTTCATATAGAATTAGTCTAATTTAAAGATTCCGGTAATTATGGATGGGCAAATAAGTGTCTGAACAGAGGAATAATTGTACTTTTCAGTAAAAGTTGTTACTATGAAGTTAGTGCTCTAATCAGTACATATTTACAAAATAGTTGATAGCCAACCACTGGAAGATTGATTTTGAGATGGGGGTTTCAAATCGATTTTGGAGGAAAGTATAATGGTTAAAACAGTTTTAGTAGTAGAAGATGAAATGCCAATTGCAACATTATTAAAATATAATTTGGAACAAGCAGGTTTTGACGTTCTATTGGCCCATGATGGTCAGGCGGGTCTTGATACAGCGGTAGAACAGACACCGGATCTGATATTATTGGATTTAATGCTGCCAAAACTTGATGGTGTTGAAGTTTGTAAAGAATTACGACGATTGCGCATCAATATACCGATTATTATGCTGACTGCGAGAGACGATGAATTTGATAAGGTATTAGGTTTAGAGCTCGGTGCGGACGATTATATGACTAAGCCATTCAGCCCGCGTGAAGTAATTGCCCGTGTAAAGGCTGTTCTGCGACGTTTCTCCGGGCCGGTTGTGGAAGAAACAGTTGAATCGGGTGAAGTTGTCTTTTCATTCGGTAATCTAAAAGTTTTCCCTGAGCGATTTGAAGCATTTATCGATGAAGAGTCCTTGGAGTTCACGCCAAAAGAATTTGAATTACTCGTTTATTTACTTGAAAATAAAAACCGCGTATTAACGCGTGATCAGCTGCTTAGTGCTGTATGGAACTATGATTTTGCCGGTGACACTCGAATCGTAGACGTACATATTAGTCATCTGAGGGATAAAATCGAAGAAAATAGTCGTAAACCAGTGTTTATTAAAACAATCCGTGGTTTAGGTTATAAATTTGAGGAGCCAAAAAAATAATGAACGCAATGAAAAATCGTTTGTTTTATTCGTTTATTTTAGTAATTGGGTCAAGTTTAGCTGTTCTAGGGCTGTTCATAGGGCAGCTTTTTCCATTTTTCGCAGATGAGTTTGTTCATGAAGTGACAAAGGATTCCGAGCAGCAATTGGAGCAAGTAATCGTTCAGGAGCAGATTGAACTTACTGAAACCCAGAAAGAAGCCATTATAAGCACGTACGAAATCAATCGACATACAGAAGGGTTGCAAAGTACAAAACAAAAAATCTATTTAATTATCGCCGCTTTATTGCTGGGTGGTCTAGTTATTATGAGTTTTATGGCGTACAGGGTTGTGAGCAATTTCATTACGCCTATTATCAATATTACAAAAACCGCCAGAGAGCTTTCAAAAGGTAATTATCGTGCACGTGCTTTTGCGAATGGACCGAATACGATTGTGGAGTTAAGAAATTCGGTTAATATTCTGGCACGAAATTTACAGGATATTACGAAAACAAGAGCAATTGAAGAAGAGCGTCTGAAAACGTTAATTGAAAATATGGGCAGTGCATTAATGATGATTGACCGTGAAGGCAATATTTCGATTGTGAACAGGAAATTCCAAACATTGTTTGAGCTGCCAAAAGAGAAGCTCATTGGCAAGAATTTCATGATGCTCGGATTGCCGAAGGAGCTTGAAAAGTTTATCGATCATGTGTTTTTAACGGAATTGCCATATCGTCAGCAGCTTGAGATGGAAATCGCAAATGAAGAATATTATGAGCAAGTATACGGTGCCCCGGTTGTTGGTGAACATGGACGCTGGCTGGGTGTCGTAATTGTTATGCATGATATAAGTGAACTTGTACGGCTGGAACAGATTCGTAAAGATTTCGTAGCAAATGTTTCGCATGAACTCCGTACACCGATTACATCGATTAAAGGATTTTCCGAGACTCTTCTGGACGGGGCGTTTAAAGATGAGCAGATGCTGCTGTCCTTTTTGACAATCATACATGATGAAAGCAACCGGATTCAGGTGCTAGTCAATGATTTGCTTGAGCTATCCAAAATTGAGCGCCATGGTTTTACACTTGATGTGGTGCCGACAAAGCTGCAGGATATTTTAGTCCGGGTAGTTGATTTGACAAGTGCACAACTGGAAAATAAAAATATGCAGTTTGATGTGGAGATAGAGCAGGATGCCGTTATTTTAGGTGATGTAAATCGTCTGATGCAAATTTTTACGAATTTAATTAATAATGCTATCGCCTATTCCAAAGAAGAAACAACCGTTACACTTCGTATTAGTGCCAATGATCAATACGGGATATTTGAAGTGAAAGACGAAGGAATCGGTATCGAAAAAGCGGAGATTTCACGTATTTTTGAGCGCTTTTACAGGGTGGATCGGGCCCGAAGCCGAAATTCCGGCGGGACAGGTCTTGGTTTGTCCATAGTGAAACATTTGATTGAAGCGCATAACGGTAAAATTATGGTAGAAAGCGAAGTCGGAAAAGGGACAAGCATTAAAGTACTTCTGCCGTTGAAAGATTAAAATTTAACAGTATATTTACAAAACGTTCAATTGAACTTTATATTGCGGTGTTATAGTTCTTAATAGAAACCCCCGTTTCTAAAAGAAGGTAACGCTTAGCATGGATTAAAGTATTATAATGAAGAAACTGTGCAAAAAGTAGAAGCCTTTCTGCGCAGTTTTTTCGTGTTTGAAATTTTTGCATGCTCATTTTGAAAAAATATGAAACTTTTACAATTCATTACCCGTAGAATAAGAGGAAATTGAAAAGTAAGGAGGCTTTATATGATGAGTGTAAAAAGAACCTTAATGTGGGTAGCGCTTATTCTCATGGCTGTCGTAGCGATTATTGTTGTGACGACGTCCTGGTATACAGTAGATGAATCGGAACAGGCAGTAGTGATTACATTTGGTCAAGCAGATGAAACAATACAAGATTCAGGACTTCATTTTAAATTACCATGGCCAATACAGTCTGTAGAGATTTTATCTAAAGAAACGTACAGTTTACAGTTCGGTTATAAGCAAAACCCGGACGGAACGGTGGAAGCATTCGATAAAGAAACAAAAATGATTACAGGTGATGAAAATATTGTTTTAACAGATCTTGTAGTTCAATGGCGTATTGTTGAGCCGAAAAAATATTTATTTAGTTCACAGGAGCCGCGAACAATTTTACATAATGCGACATCCAGTGCAATCCGTTCAATTATTGGCAGCTCGACAATCGATGAGGCGTTAACGGATGGTAAAGCGGATATTGAAGCGGAGACACGTGAATTACTCGTATCGTTAATCGATAAGTACGATATCGGAATTGGAGTTTTAGGAGTAAAGCTGCAGGATGTAGAAGTTCCGAATGAGGAAGTACGTGCAGCATTTACGGATGTTACCGATGCACGGGAGACAAAAAATACAAAGATAAACGAAGCGGAAAAGTATGAAAACCAGCGTGTAAGTGAAGCGGTCGGTGAAGCAGCGGCGATTCTTTCAAGAGCGGAAGGTGAAAAGGCTTCACGTATCGAGCAAGCGACAGGTGAAGTAGCGCTCTTTAACCAGCTTTATGATGAATACCGCCTGAATAAGGATATTACACGTCAACGATTAGTGCTTGAAACATTGGAGGCAGTTTTGCCGAATGCCCAAATTTATATTATGAATGACGACGGCAGCGGTACAATGAAGTACTTGCCAATTCAGCCAATGCAAACGACACCTCCTTCTACAGAAGAGAAAAAAGAAGGGAGCAAAAGTGAATGAGTAACAACAAAAATAATTTTGACGGCGATTTAGATGAGTTTGTGAAAAAACTGTTCGGCAGCAAAAAAGGATCGAAAGAAGTAAAGGAAGTACCAAAAGCAAACGATCCTGATCAACAGATAAATAACGGTGATTCAAATGCAAAAAAAGCACCTAAGCCATTAAAGAAAGATAAAAAGCCGATAAATGTAAAACAATGGGTATCTTCTGCGATTGCATTAACGGTTGTATTTGCCGCATTGATTATCGTATTTGCGAATCTGTATATTGTAAAAGAAAACGAATATAAAGTCGTCCGACAGTTCGGGGAAGTAGTGAAGTACGAAAGTGAACCGGGACTTCATATGAAAATTCCGTTCATTCAAAGTGTGACAACTCTTCCAAGCAATTTAATGACACATGATATGACAGAAGAAGAGATCAGTACAAAAGATAAAAAGCGAATTATTATTGATAACTATACGGTTTGGCGTGTAACGGATCCAAAGGCGTTAATTTCAAATGCCGGGCAGTTGCTGAATGCGGAAAGTCGTATGGAGGAGTTCATTTATTCGGCACTTCGTACAGAGTTCGGTCAGACTGAATACGGCGATATTATTAATGAAAAAGACTCAAAACGCGGGAATATTAACGACCGTGTAACACAACGTGTCAATGAGTTAATCGATTCTGCCAATTTCGGTATTGAAGTAATTGATGTACGTATTCGCCGTACAGATTTACCGGAAGAAAACGAGCAGTCTGTTTATACAAGAATGGTTTCGGAACGTCAATCGATTGCACAAAAGTATCTTTCTGAAGGGGATGCGGAAAAGCGCAGTAAAGAGGCAAAAACAGATCAGGAAGTACAGGTAACACTTGCGAAAGCTAATAAAGAAGCCTCTGTCATCCGTGCTGAAGGTGAGGCGCAGGCTGCACAGATCTATAATGCCGCTTACTCGAAAGACCCGGAATTCTACAGTCTATTCAGAACGTTAGAATCATACAAGAAAACAATCGGCAATGAGACGATGATTATTATCCCGTCAGACTCGCCATATGCTAAACTATTATCCGGTCAAGTGGATTAAAAAATGTGAAGGAGGCTGGGACATAAGTAGAATAACCGTTAAATAAGAGGAAAGACATTATTAAAAAACGGATATTTGAAAAATTGATTGGAATGCAGGGCGACTCCTGCGGGAATAGCGTGACGCCTGAGACTACAGGCTCAGGCCACGCCCGCGGAAAGCGTCCCGGAATGGAAATCAATTTTAACGTTCAGCAAAAAAACATACTAACATTAGTAGTACAAACCAAGGCCATGGTTTGTGCTACTATTTTTTTATAGTAGAAGTGAAGAAAAGCCGACCAGCCCCTGGGACCATTTGTGAGCCCGTTTAAAAAAACCGGCTAACTTCACGCCCTTATATGAATCAGTTTAGTATGTTGGGTCCAAAGAGATCGTGTATAAGAAAGTGGAATCGATAAGGTATTGTGAAGGCTTCTATGACTGGCTAAAAAGGAGAATGAAATCATGAAACATGTCATTGCGTTAGATGTTAGTAAAGGCAAAAGTTCGGTCGTTATTTATGATCGGTATCGAAAATGTGAGTTTGAAGGCGAATTAAATCACACACGAATTGACTTTGAGCGATTACACGAGCGTATCGAAGAAATGAAGAAACTAGATGGACAAGCTCCTGAAATTGTATTTGAAGCAACAGGCGTCTATTCCAAATCAGTAGAAGCGTTTTTCAAAAATCATGGCTATACATATAGTCGGATGAATCCACTTGAAGCGAATTTACAGATGGCGAAAATGCGACGCCATAAAACGGATGTAAGTGACGCACATGAACTAGCCAAAACGCATTTTAGATTGGAACGTGAAGCGACTTACGTTCAAGATGATTATTATGAACAGATGCGTGCACTTACACGCTATTATGATGAAATCGATGAGGAAATGATTTTACTAAAGAGTCGGATGCATGCGATTTTACAGATGAGTTTTCCAGAGCTTGAAAAACTCATTACGCCAAGTTCCGCATTATTTTTAAATATCGTACAGCTTTACCCACACCCTACCTTTGTTTTGTCTCATTCAAAAACCGTCATAAAAAATCGGTTGAAGGCGAATACGAAAAAGAACCTTTCCCTTACTCGTGCAGAGAAAAAAGCCGTTGAACTGATGGAAGCAGCTCAAAATAGTTATCCGGCCATTAAGCCGACAGATGTAAGGTGTGATCAAGTAAAGGATTACGCAACTCGTATTGCAGAACTGAAGGAAAAGAAAGAGGCGCTTGTCCAACAGATGACGGAGCTATCAAAAGAACGTCAAGAATATCTTGTATTACGCTCCATCCCTGGTGTGGGTGAATCAACAGCTTGTCGCTTGATTGGTGAAATCGGTGATATTCGCCGCTTCCGAAATGCAAAACAATTAAACGCCTACGCAGGGATCGATATCATGCGCTATCAATCCGGGAACACACAATATCGGGATCGTATCAATAAGCGTGGGAATAAACATTTGCGGAAAATTTTATATTTCATGATGCAAGGGATGCTTATGTTAAAAGAGAAACCAAATCATTTTGCGGATTACTATTATAAATTAAAAACGCAACCTCAGAGAAAGCCTCATAAGGTTGCGATCATCGCCTGTGTTAATAAGTTTCTGAAAGTGACATTTCAGTTATTAACACGAGGCATCCTTTACGATTATGAGTCCGCACTACCAGCTCAGAAATCGTAATAAAACGTAACTCCACTATATCATACAGACCTCTCGAAAAAAATAAAAATCGTTAGGTCTTTTTGGCATATAAAAATATACGTGTAAAATAAAGAGAGAAACTATGCCCCTACACTCAAATCTAAAATAGCTACTAAAGTTGTAGAATAAACTTGACTAATCGTAAGAAGGGGTTGGGACAGAATTAGTTCCAGTTTACGCAAAAAGAGAAATTGCACAATGCAATTTCTCTTTTTTGCGTTTTATAAAGAAAATATTGGAAGAGGTGTTATCCTCTTACCGCATACTTCCTTAAATTTGTGGCCATTAATGCCAAACCTATTTCGTTAGTAACTTTCGATTTTCCACGAACAGAAAATCGACGGAAACACAAATTAGCCTTCAAGAATCCAAAAACTGGTTCCACGTCGATTTTACGTCGACGATAAATGGCAGCCGTTTTTTCTTCTGAAAGCTTCACTCTTACTTCTTCTTTTTGTTTTTCCCATTTCTCATTAATCATGAGTCTACGATTTTTACCTTCTGCAGCTTTTGTACATTTTGTACGGAAAGGACACCCTGTACATTCCTCACATTCATAGATTTTAAATTCTCGTTGGAAACCCGATTTATCTGTACGAACAGAGTTATATTGGAATCGTAATCTCTTTTCATTTGGGCAAATGTAGACATCGTTTTCTTTCTCATACACCCAATTACTTGTCTTAAAAGGATCATTTTTATATTTTCGCTTCTGTTCGTTCAAGTATTGATTAAATGTAATGAGTGGAGTTCGTTTGCGTTTGTTAAGAATATCATGGTAATTCTGTTCACTGCCGTATCCGGCATCCGCTACAATATGTTTTGGTAACTCGAAATAATTTTCTTCAATTTGACTAAGAAATGGAATAAGTGTTTTCGTGTCTGTTGGATTTGGAAATACATCGTACGCGAGTGTATATTGACCTTCTGTAGCGATTTGTACATTATACCCTGGCTTCAATTGGCCGTTTTGCATATAGTCATCTTTCATCCGCATAAATGTTGCTTCATGATCCGTCTTTGAATAACTGTTACGTGTGCCAAACACTTCAAAATCTTTTTGGTATTTCTGCTTTCTTATGATCCAATCATGTACTTGTTTGAGGATTTGCTTCGGTGTTTTTCGTTCGCTACGTAATCTTTTTCGCTCAATGACATCTTCAGAATGTTCTATTTTGCTTGTATAGTCGTCGACTACTTCTTCTAGGTGATGTGCTACTTGAGTTAACTCTTCTATCGATAACTGCTCATCACTTTCACGTTTGATTTCAGGAATAATTTGATGTTCCAATAACTCATCGTAAAGTTTATTTGATTTTTCTACGAGGTTGGTATGATGTTTTTCCACTGATTTTTTCCAAACAAATGTGAACTTATTGGCATTTGCCTCAATCTTTGTGCCATCGATAAAAATCGCTTCTTGATCGATGAGTTTTTCTTCAACTAGCTGACAGCGGAATTGTACAAAACATTGGCGAATGAGTTCCTTCATATTGGGATGTACACGAAAACGGTTAATAGTGCGATAACTTGGTTCATATCCTTGGGCAAGCCACATCATACGGATACTGTCTCTTGTCAGATCCTCTATTTTTCTTCCTGAAAAAGTGGATTGTGTGTAACCGCATAAAATCAGCTTTAGCATCATACGTGGATGATATGATGGACAACCAGTATGGTGAATAAAAGGAGCGAAAGCTTCGTTCGGAATGCTTTCGACCAAATGATGGATAGAAAAGGCAATATCATTTTTATGTAACTTTACTTCTAAATCTAGCGGTAATATAATTTGATTCATGTTATAATCTTTAAACATAGGGACACTTCTTTCGTTTGAAATTTGGTTGTAGGATACTTAAATTTTAACAGAGAATGTCCTTTTTTCATGCCTGAAATTATGCAGAGATTTACTTGATATAGAAGAAAAATTAGTTGTTCGGAGTGAAGGCGGCGACTCCCAGGGGACAAGCACGTGGGAGAGACTACAGGCTCGAGCCGTGCCCCCAGGAAAGCGTCCGCCGTAACGGAGAACAACGACTACATAGTAGACACATAATAATAAAGCCGTTCAAACTTTACTCATCGTAAAATTTGAACGGCTTTTGATTTTGAGGCGGGTTTTGTCCCACCCCCTTTTGGGTTATGTCCCGGCCTCTTTTTCTTTTTGTATGAAATTACATAATTTAACTTCATTAAATTTTCAAATTATATTATTGGAAACTATTATTTTACTGTTATAATATAGTATAGTTAATTCATTCATTTAGGGGAGTGGCGAAGTTTGAGTAAAGTTATACAGAATAGTTTAATTGCTTTTATTATGGCAACATCTGTAACAGCGCTTTTTTATCAGTCTAATATAAATTTCGTGAAGGTGGAAATTTTTCATATACCAATTTTGTTTATTGCTATTTTAGTATTAAGTTTATTTATTGCAGAAGATGTACGGGACTCGTTCAAGAAAGTATTGTGGTTCGAAAAACGTGAAGATAAGCGTCCGATCTGGCAAGTTGGTATCGGTATGATCTTTTATTTCACACAAATTGGATTCGTAGAAGTATTTGCGCGCGGGTTAATGCCATACGATTTAGGCGGCATGCCGATGTATGTGATTATTCCATTTTTAAATGCCTTTTTATTAACGGTTATTTTTGAAGAAATATTCTATGAAGAAAAACGCGAAGTCGTGAAAAGCTATAAATTTAAAAAGTTAAAGTAAAGATTCCAGGCTCCTAGAAATAGGGGTCTTTTTGTTTGCTTAAAAAATCTCGCAAACGCCACATTAAATATTGGCAATTCATGTGAACAATCGCTAAAGTAGAAAGAGAACATATAATCGTACCGAACCTCATTCAGGGAGTGTTTTTTTATTTGCTAAATGAAGTAGGTGCCTCAGGCGGATGTCACGGATTCGTTTTATGAATACCTTAACCCCCAAGGCGAAATTGATCTATATAAATGGAGGAACTTGCATGACAAAACAAAAATTGCTTTTATTAGATGGAAACTCTTTAGCATATCGTGCCTTTTTTGCATTACCGCTGCTGACGAATGACAGTGGGATTCATACAAATGCAACTTATGGGTTTACGACGATGTTGCAAAAAATTATCGGTGAGGAAAATCCGACACAAATGCTTGTTGCGTTCGATGCCGGCAAAACGACTTTCCGTCATGAATCATTCGGTGAATACAAAGGGGGCCGTCAAAAAACGCCACCAGAGCTTTCCGAACAGTTTCCCTATATTCGTAAACTGATCGATGCATATAAGATTAAACGCTATGAGCTGGAAATGTATGAAGCGGATGACATTATCGGAACGCTGGCGAAACAGGCTGCCGGACAAGGGATAGAAGTTATCGTTGTTTCAGGAGATAAAGATTTAACGCAGCTTGCAACAGAGGATGTTACTGTATATATTACCCGAAAAGGGATTACCGATATTGAAAAATATACACCGGCCCATATTGAAGAAAAATATGGACTGACACCAGAGCAGATTATCGATATGAAAGGGCTTATGGGCGATCAATCGGATAATATTCCTGGAGTTCCAGGCGTTGGTGAAAAAACAGCGATTAAATTATTGAAGGAACACGGTACCATTGAAAACCTATATGAAGCGATCGATACATTGAAAGCATCGAAAATGAAAGAAAAGCTGGTAGATAATGAAGAAATGGCGCACTTATCTAAAAAGCTGGCGACAATCCATACCGATGCACCGCTTACAATTACACTTGATGATTTGGCATATTCCGGCCCGGATGAGGAAGCGCTTCTTGATGTATGGCAGGAGCTTGGATTTAAATCTTTAATCGAAAAGAGCGATTTTGAAGCAGTAGAGACAGAACAAGCGGAATTAGTATTCGAGAATGTACAGCATATTACAGCTGCCATGCTCAAAGATACGATGGCTATTCACCTGGAGCTGGAGAATGAACATTACCATAGTTGTAATGCCCTTGGTCTAGCATTGTCGGATGGGGAACGTACTGTTTATACGGCGATTGAAAATGTTGTTGATAATGCAGAGTTAAAAGCATGGCTGCAGGATGAAACAAAGAAAAAATTTGTTGCCGACAGTAAAGCGACACAGGCAATGCTTCATCGTTTAGGGATTGAACTAAAAGGGGTGGAGTTCGATTTATTGTTAGCTTCGTACATTGTAAAGCCGTCGATTTCAGGTGATGATGTTGCTACACTTGCAAAAGAATTCGGTTATCAGGATGTACAATCCAATGAAGCGGTTTACGGAAAAGGGGCAAAATGGATTGTTCCCGGTGCTGATCATGTGGCAGAACATGTAAGCCGTAAAGCTGTAGCGGTTTGGAAGCTGCAGCCAGTATTAGAGCAAACACTGAAAGAAAATGAACAGTTTGAATTATATAAAGAGCTGGAGCTGCCGCTTGCCCATATTTTAGGGAAGATGGAAAGCGAAGGGATAACAGTCAATATCGATACATTGCGTCAAATGGGCGATGAACTGAAGGTAAAGCTCGAAGTAATGGAAGCGACAATATATGAACTGGCAGGAGAGAAATTCAATATTAATTCACCGAAACAGCTTGGTGTCATTTTGTTTGATAAACTTGGCCTACCTGTCATTAAAAAGACGAAAACAGGATATTCAACAGCAGCCGATGTGCTGGAAAAGCTGCAGTCCGAGCATGATATTGTGAAGCATATTCTGGAGTACCGAACACTCGCGAAACTGAAATCAACTTATATTGAAGGGTTGGTTAAAGAGATACATGAGGCGGATTCCAAAGTGCATACCCGTTTCCAACAGGCATTAACTTCAACAGGGCGTTTAAGCTCAACAAATCCGAATTTACAAAACATCCCGATTCGCTTGGAAGAAGGACGAAAAATTCGAAAAGCATTTGTTCCATCGAAGAAAGACTGGATTCTTTTTGCAGCAGACTATTCTCAAATCGAGCTGCGCGTATTGGCTCATATGTGCGGTGATGATGCGCTTGTTGAGGCATTCCAGCAAGGAATGGACATCCATACACGTACGGCAATGGATGTATTTAATCTTGAAAACCCGGCTGATGTGACAAGCTTAATGCGTCGCACTGCAAAAGCTGTAAACTTTGGGATCGTTTATGGGATTAGTGACTATGGCTTATCGCAAAGTCTTGATATTACACGTAAAGAAGCGGGTATTTTTATCGAAAACTACTTGCAAAGCTTCCCGGGTGTAAAAAACTATATGGATACAAGTATTGAAGAGGCCAAGAAAGCCGGCTTCGTTACAACGATTTTAAATCGCCGCCGCTACTTACCTGACATCACAAGCTCAAACTTCAATTTAAGAAGTTTTGCGGAGCGTACCGCGATGAACACACCGATCCAGGGAAGTGCCGCGGATATTATTAAAAAAGCAATGATCGATATGAATGCCCGCCTTGAACAAGTAGGATTACAGACGAAGCTATTATTACAAGTACACGATGAGCTTATTTTTGAAGCACCAAAAGAAGAAGTTGAAATTTTAGAACGTATCGTACCTGAAGTTATGGAAAATGCAATTAAGTTAAGCGTGCCGTTAAAGGTTGAGTTTTCATATGGTCCTACATGGTACGATGCGAAATAAGGAGTACCATTTATGCCGGAATTACCAGAAGTAGAAGGGGTCGTACGTGATTTACGGCCAATCGTAGAAGGAAAGACGATCGAATCTGTTTCATTATCGGACGTCGTTTATACATCGCATGAAGCAGGAAAACAGGCGATTGTAAAAAATGCAAAGCCTTCTCAATTTGAACTGCTAGTACGCGATATGACAATCGATATGTTAGAGCGCAGATCGAAATATATATTCTTCCATCTCAAGAAAAATGATGAACGTTTCATTTTAGTCAATCATTTAGGGATGAGTGGAGCATGGTTTGTTGTAAATGATGTGCTGGAAATTACCGAGGAAAAGTTCCGGAAGCATATTCATGCGATATTCACATTGGCAAGCGGAGAATTGCTTGTCTATGCTGATATCCGGCGTTTTGGCGAACTGCGCTTTATTAAGGAAATTGCTGATCACCCGCCATTGTTAAAAATGGCGCCGGAGCCTTTTGATGAAATCGCCTGTGATTTTTTCCTTATGCAAAGTGAAAAACCGAAATTCGCAAAAAAACCGATTAAAGAAGTCATCATGGATGGACAGGTGATTTCCGGTTGCGGCAATATTTATGCAACCGAAGCATTGTTCAAAATGCTTATACATCCGGGGAGAATGACAAGTGAGTTAAGTCGTGAGCAAAAGACAAAGCTCTTTCACGTAATTTGTGATGTATTGCAGGAAAGTATCGATTCGGGCGGATCGACAATTTCAGATTACCGCAGTATTAATGGCGGTGCAGGAACGATGCAGCATCGACTGAAAATGTATGGGAAAAAGCAATGTGTTGTATGTGAAACAAATACAGAGTCGCTCGTCATCGCGGGCAGAACATCAACATATTGTCCGCAATGTCAAAAATAAAGGGGAATTGCTGTGATTATTGGGTTAACAGGCAGTATTGCCAGCGGAAAGAGCACAGTTGCAAAAATGATTGTGTCATACGGATTGCCGATCGTTGATGCAGATGTAGTAGCGCGACAAGTAGTCGAGCCTGGCACACCGACATTAAAAAAGATTGCAGAAGCATTCGGGCCGGAAGTTATTGCACAGGATGGTTCAATGGACCGTGCAAAAGTGGGAAGCATTATATTTCATGATGAAGAAATGCGAAAAACTTTAAACAGCATTATACATCCGGCTATCCGTGAAGAAATGCTGCGTCAGCGTGATGAATTTATATCGTATGGCGAAAAAAATATTTTCATGGATATCCCGCTGTTATTCGAAAGCAAGCTGGAGCATTTCGTTGAAAAAATTATTGTCGTTTCTGTAAACAAAGAAGTGCAGCTTCAACGCTTAATGAAACGAAACGGCTTTACGGAAGAAGAAGCAAATGCCCGTATTGCGACACAGATTCCGGTCAAAGAAAAAGAACAGTTAGCTGATGCGGTTATTCATAACAATGGCACGCTGGAAGATACAGCAATTCAGCTTCAAAATATTCTGTATGAGTGGAACGTGCTGAAGTAAAATAATACCTCAACCAATTTTATTGAAATATGGTTGAGGTTTTTATTTTGAGGGTAAGTATTATCTGAAAATAACAAATTTAATTTAGTGGATTAAATATGTTCAACTTTTTGGAATATGTGTTATACTAATCAACGAATAAATAAAACGAATGAATCGTACTTTTAGGAGGATTTAAATAATATGACAGTTTCTATTGCAATTAATGGTTTTGGCCGCATTGGTCGTATGGTGTTCCGACAAGCAATGATGCGCGGTGACGTGAATATCGTAGCAGTGAACGCAAGCTATCCATCTGAAACGTTAGCACATTTAATTAAGTATGACACAAATCATGGTGTTTTCCCTGGAACTGTTGAAGCAGTCGAAGGTGCTTTAATTGTAAATGGCAAACGTGTTGAATTAGTTAGTGAACGTGATCCATTAAAATTACCATGGGCTCAAATGGGTGTAGATATCGTAATTGAAGCGACTGGTAAATTTAATGACCGTGAAAAAGCAGCAAAACATATTGAAGCTGGCGCGAAAAAAGTTATTTTAACTGCTCCTGGTAAAAATGAAGATATTACGGTTGTTTTAGGTGTAAATGATGATAAATTGGATTTATCAAAGCATGACGTTATTTCAAATGCATCTTGTACAACAAACTGCTTAGCCCCTGTAGCAAAAGTATTGAACGATGAATTCGGTATTGTAAACGGTTTAATGACAACAGTTCATGCTTATACAAACGATCAAAATAATATCGATAATCCTCATAAAGATTTACGTCGTGCACGTAACTGTGGATCATCGATTATTCCAACTTCAACTGGTGCAGCAAAAGCATTACGTCTTGTATTACCGGAATTGGACGGGAAAATCCATGGGATGGCATTACGTGTACCTACACCAAACGTTTCTTTAGTTGACTTAGTTGTAGATGTAGAAAAAGACGTAACGGTAGAAGAAGTAAACGCAGCATTCAAAGCGGCGGCTGAAGGTAAAATGAACGGTATTTTAAACTTCTCTATGGAACCATTAGTATCTTCTGACTACAATACAACAACATACTCATCTACTGTAGACGGGTTAACTACGATCGTATTAGGCGACCGTAAAGTAAAAGTAATCGCTTGGTATGACAATGAGTGGGGTTACTCTGCCCGCGTAGTAGATTTGACAAAGAAAATTGCAAATGAATTAGCAGCTGTGAATGCATAATTTATTGCTTACTTAAGTATGATGGATCACTTTAAAAAGGTATGAACGCATGCCTTAAAGACACAGAGAAAACCTTTTGCAGAAAGGAAATCATTTTTGCAAAAGGCTTTTTCTATTGTGTGAAGCAACAATGCACTATATAATTGAATGACTTTCCATTGGAAAATTTCAACGCGCGTGAAGCACTATTTCAAGCGCGTTGTTTTTGTTATAATAGAATTAAACTAACTTTTAGGAGAAAATATTATATGAGATGTCCAGCTTGTCAATACAACGGGACACGCGTTGTAGACTCAAGACCTGTTGATGATAATAAAGAAATTCGCAGACGTCGTGAATGTGAATCATGTGCCTTTCGATTTACGACATTTGAAAAAATTGAAGAAACCCCATTAATCGTAGTGAAAAAAGATAGTTCACGCGAGGAGTTCAGCCGTGAAAAAGTATTGCGCGGTTTAATACGCGCATGTGAAAAACGGCCGGTTGCATTAGAACAATTAGAAGAGATTGTTTTATCGATTGAAAAAGAATTGCGCCGATTAGGCAATGCGGAAGTACGCTCGGAAGATGTCGGGGAGATGGTAATGGACCGCCTTGCGAAAATCGATGAAGTAGCCTATGTCCGCTTCGCATCTGTTTACCGCCAATTTAAAGATATTACTGTATTTATCGAGGAACTGAAAGAAATCATGACCCGTCAGTCAAATGACAAATAAGTGTTAGGAGGGATAAATGGTAATGATGAATCAGCTAAATCCATATGACCATTGTGAAATTCATTGCCCTCAAACTATCACTAGTGAGCATCAGCTTGCATTGCAATTATGCTATCAGCCGATTATCGGTGTTGAAGCGACCGCACTATATTTAAAGTTATGGGTTGAAACACAACAACACGAAAAAGCAACTTGTTTTCATAGCAACCTGCTCGATTCCTTAAGTTTTAAACCGAAGCAATTACTGCAAGCAAGAATTGTATTAGAAGCAATTGGTTTATTGAAATCATTTGAAAAGATGATGGATTCATATAAATCGATGAAGTATATTTTATATCCGCCATTGACTGGCCATGACTTCTTTGACGATTCGATACTTTCTGTAGCACTTTTACGGAAAATCGGCCGCGAACAGTATGAATCATTACGAAATAAACTATCAAAACATGACATTGCCTTACATGGATACAAAGATGTAACAAGCAGCTTTAATGATGCATTTGTTGCAATAACAGAAACTGAGCTAATGCAGGTAATGCAGGAAAGTCCAGGTTCGGCAAATGAACGTTCGAAAATGTCTTACCCGTTTGAGTATGACTTATTTGATTTTAAAAGCTTCATGATGGGCATGAGCCAAAACTTAATTCCGAGTAGATTATTTACATTGGATATTAAGATTGCCATTGCCAAATTAGCATTTATGTACAACTTCTCTGTTACGGATATGCAAAGAATCGTGTTACTCGCTTGGGATACAGATGAAGGATTAACGAAAAAAGAGCTTGAAAAACGCTGTGAAGAATACTACCAGCTGAACGTAGGTGTCGCAAAGCCTAAACTGATCAAAAAACAGGACATTTTCCGTTCGGTAGAAGTAAACAGCACCGCTCCTGCAAAAACACAGCAAAATATTAATGATAAAGAAGGCTTAATCGAGTACTTGGAAAAAACCTCACCGATTGAAGTTTTCCAGAAATTTAATGGTTATTTGCCTCCAGAATCCGTTGTAATGGAATTTAATAATTTCATCAGAAAAGGAGTTTCTTACGGCACATTGAATGTTTTGATACATTATATTTCAATGAATGACGAATTAAATTACAATAAAAACTTTATGATGGTTGTCATGAATAACTGGCTGAAAAAAGGTGCAAAAACAGCCGAAAATACTATGGAAATTGCCAAAGCAGAACATAGTTACCGTGATCGTAAATCAAAAAACCTATCGAAAATCACAGTTACGAAAAACGATTTAAATAAAGTGGAAGAAAATAATAACTCGAAAAACGATTCTCCTGATCCAGCGCTCGTTGATTTTAAAAATTCTACACCTTATCAGTATTTGCTGATTTTGACTCATGGTGAAGAACCATTTTCAGGGCATGTAAAAATAGCAGAATCGCTTTACAGTTCTTATGATATCCCGATTGAAGTGGCAAATGTCATCATTCGTCATGTGTGGGATTCGACAAAAGGCAACTTGCCGGAATCGTTTGTAGAAGCGTTGGCATCTGAAATCCGGTACAATCAAATTAAAACAGCAGAGCAAGCATTGGACTATATTGAAAAGCGAAATGAACGCAATCTTATTAAAGTGACAGAAGATTATTTAACGGTAGATGACCAATCGATTCATTATGATAAAACGGTGCCTTACTATTTCCTGAAATCACTGTATAAAGGGAAAAAGCCGGTGAAATTCATTGTCGACTTAGCCGAGGAACTCGTATTGCAGCAAGGCCTTTCGGTAGGTGCTGTCAATGTTCTGATGGAATATGCCTATAATGAGAGCAATGGGAAACTAACGAAAAACTTTGTACAGTCTATTGCCGGTAACTGGATGTTAAATCCTCCGGCAAATGCTTTAGAAGCTCTTCGCATTGTAGAAGAAAGCGATGGAACTCAATTGAAGGCATCCAAAATTACGATGGATACACCGCTTGCATTTAAAGTTACCGTCAAAGATATGTCGAAATGGATTCCGGCTTTCGATGAAACATTGCCATATGATTTCATGAAAAATCTGCTTAACGGGAAAGAACCGGTAGAAATGCTGGTGAAGCAAGTGGATGATCTCGTATTAAAACACGGCATTAAAGTTGGTGTAGTCAATGCCATACTTGAATTTATATTAACGAATAAAACGAGCCGTTTTGGACGTAATCAAATTCAGACGCTTGCACTCAATATGCAGCTGAAAAACATCCTATTGGCGAAAGATGCACTGGCCTACATTGAATCGAACTATAAAGAAAATAAAGTAGACGTGAAAATTACCGAGCACGATTTACCGAAATATTACCCGCAAGATTATGTGTTTACACCGGAATTGGCCCGCTATGAAAAAGCGACGCCGTATGAATTTACAAAAGAGTTAAACGATGGTCATGAGCCGTTTGCGTATGTTGTCGCAACAGCGGAAAAATTAATCCTGCATTACAAGATGATCCCGGCTGTCGTCAACTACATGCTCGAGTATGTAATGGAAAAAACAGAAGGTGCATTGCCTGAAAAATACATTAACAGTGTCGCAAATACTTGGCGAAACAATAAAATTCAGACGATTAATCAAGCGAAGATTTATACTGAAATGCAAGATAAGAAAAACAAACAGCGCGGGGCAAGGAAAGTTGGCGTAGTTCCGGATTGGTTCAAAGAAAAAGATCAGGAACCTGTACAACAAGCTAGTTCCAGTAACGCTCAAAACCAGATTGATTTTGAAGAGCAGCGCAAAAAATTATTAGAGCAATTAAATAGTGATTAAAAAGCAGGTGAGTACGATCGAACCAATAAAAGATTCGCTCAATAAAATAAATATCCCGTCATTTGAGCAGAAATATAATGAATTAAAAAACCGGGTCCTTTCACATCCGAGTGTAAAACAGTTTATGGATGACCATGATATGACGGAAAACTCGGCTGTTATTCAATATGGGATGACAACTCTTTTTGAATTTGTAGAGCAAAAGCACACTTGCTGTGGAGCCGGTTCTACATCGCAGTGTCAAAATTTCTATAAAGGTCATGTTCCGCAATTGATGCTTTCGAATGGTCAGATTAATATTATTTACCGCAAGTGCGAACAAATGCTTAAAGAAGATGACCAGCGTGAACTTGCTTCAATGATGAAGACGATGTATATGCCGAAAGACGTCCTGAAGGCAGACTTTAATGAAATGGATATGAATGATAGTTCACGCATGGCTGCGACACAGTTTATGGTTGAATTCAGGAAACAATACCGTGAAACGAAAGAGCTTCCTGCAAAAGGGCTTTATTTATACGGCACATTCGGTGTTGGAAAAACCTATATTTTAGGCGCCATCGCAAATGCTTTGTCGAAAGAACGTATTCAAACTTTATTAGTATATATGCCGGAATTCATCCGCGAATTAAAGTCGTCGGTCACAGAAGGATCGATTGAACAGAAAATCGATTTTGTAAAAAAAGTGCCGGTACTAATGCTCGATGATGTTGGCTCAGAACCGATTTCTACATGGACAAGAGATGAAATTATCGGGTCAATTCTGCATTACCGTATGGCGGAAAAATTGCCGACATTTATTTCTTCAAACTTCAATTACAAACAGCTGGAAGAACAATGGTCCGTAACTGAACATGGGGCAATTGATGAAATGAAATCAGGCCGTATTTTACAGCGTGTACAAGCATTAACGACACCGCTTGAAATTACAGGAACAAACCGCAGAAAATAAAATATCGAAAGTTTTAATGTTCAATATTGCTTTTCTATAAAATCGGGCGTATACTTTGTACGTAAATAAACAATAAATGCATTGAAAAGGACAATAAGTTTAACGAACTGGCTTTTAGAGAGGGAAGACACGGCTGCAAGCTTCCTAGCACAAGCGTTATACTTTACTACCTTGGAGCAGTGACGGGGCCAATCCGTCATCGTTTCTCAGTACGTTAACTGACCGAGAGCTTCTGATTCGTTTTAACGAAGAAGGAAGAAGGGTGGCACCACGAGCATACAGCATCGTCCCTTTGTTGGGACGGTGCTTTTTATTTTGCCTAAAAGTGCTGAACAAATTTTATAAAAGAGTAGTGAAATGATATTTGCAGGGAAAACTAGTTGATTGGAGTGGAGGTTCGACTCCAGCGGGAAAAGCACGAGTGAGAGACTACAGGCTCGAGCCGTGCCCGCGGAAAGCGTAACCGAAACGGAAATCAACGGCATTTAAAGACGGCATTTTATCACTTTCAAATATTTAAAAGGAGGACAACAACATGTCAGAAATGATCAAATTAACATTCCCGGATGGCGCAGTAAAGGAATTCGCCAAGGGAACATCTACATTGGACGTTGCAGGTTCAATTAGCCCAGGACTTAAAAAATCAACATTAGCAGGTAAAATCAACGGCACATTAATCGATGCAAAAACAGGAATCGAACAAGATGGTGCAATCGAAATCATTACAAATAAATCAGACGAAGCGTTAGAAATTCTTCGTCACTCTACTGCCCACTTAACAGCACAGGCAGTAAAACGTCTTTACCCGGACGCAAAATTAGGTATCGGTCCAGTTATCGATTCAGGCTTCTATTATGACATCGATTCACCAACACCGATTACTGCAGAAGATTTACCGGCAATCGAAAAAGAAATGAAAAAAATCATTTCTGAAAACATCGAAATTGAGCGCAAAAACGTTTCTCGTGATGAAGCACAAAAAATTTACGAGGAAGTTGGCGACGAATATAAATTAGAACTACTTGAAGCAATTCCGGCAGATGACCAAGTATCAATCTACTACCAAGGCGATTTCTTTGACCTTTGCCGTGGTGTACACGTACCATCTACAGGCAAATTAAAAGAATTCAAACTATTATCATTAGCTGGTGCTTACTGGCGCGGTAACTCAGACAACAAAATGCTGCAACGTATTTACGGTACTGCATTCTTTACAAAAGACGAGCTGAAACACCACCTTCAAATGCTTGAAGAAGCAAAAGAACGTGACCACCGTAAAATCGGTAAAGAACTGGATTTATTCATGACTAGCCAAACAGTTGGTCAAGGTTTACCGCTTTGGTTACCAAACGGTGCGACAATCCGCCGTACAATTGAACGCTACATCGTAGACAAAGAATTATCTTTAGGATACAAACACGTATATACACCAGTGCTTGGCTCGAAAAAATTATACGAAACATCAGGACACTGGGAACACTATCAAGAAGGCATGTTCCCTCCAATGGAAATGGATAATGAAACACTTGTTTTACGTCCAATGAACTGTCCACACCATATGATGGTGTTCAAAAACGGTCTGCACTCTTACCGTCACTTACCAATCCGTATCGCGGAACTTGGTACAATGCACCGTTATGAAATGAGTGGTGCGGTATCTGGTCTGCAGCGTGTACGCGGGATGACTTTAAATGACGCACACATTTTCGTACGTCCGGACCAAATTAAAGCAGAATTCAAAAAAGTGGTGGAACTGATTTTAGAAGTATATAAAGACTTTGATTTAAAAGACTTCTCATTCCGTCTTTCTTACCGCGACCCGAACAACACAGAGAAATACTTTGATGACGATCAAATGTGGGAAACTGCACAGGCGATGTTAAAAGAAGCAATGGATGAGCTTGGATATGACTACTTCATCGCTGAAGATGAAGCAGCATTCTATGGTCCGAAACTGGACGTTCAAGTAAAAACAGCAATTGGTAAAGAAGAAACTTTATCGACTGCACAACTTGACTTCTTATTGCCGCAACGCTTTGACCTTTCATACATCGGTGAAGATGGTCAGCCGCAACGTCCGGTTGTTATCCACCGAGGTGTTGTATCGACAATGGAACGTTTCGTAGCATTCTTAATCGAAGAATACAAAGGGGCATTCCCAACATGGTTGGCACCGGTGCAAGCAACAATTATTCCTGTATCAAATGCAGTGCACTATGATTACGCACGCGAAGTACAAGAAAAATTAGCAGCAGCTGGTATCCGTGTGGAAATGGATGACCGTGAAGAAAAATTAGGTTATAAAATCCGTGAAGCACAAATGCAAAAAATTCCGTACATGCTTGTACTTGGAGATAAAGAAGTTGCAGAAAATGCGGTAAATATCCGCCGTTACGGTTCAAAGGATTCAGAAACAATCAGCTTTGATCAGTTCCTTGCAGATATTACAGCAGAAGTGAAGAAATAATAAGAAGAGGGCGTCCCGTATTTTATGGGACGCCTTTTTAGTTTTCAAAATTCAAGCTACAAATTTTATATTTTTAAAGCACTTATTAGATAAATGCATATAGTAGGAAATATAAAAGGAGTGAATAAATGTTTTATCATATAAAGGAACTGCAATACGAAGCCAAGCCGTGTAAACCCGATCCGGTTATGGCCCGGAAAATGCAGGAGATTCTCGGTGGTCAATTCGGAGAAATGTCGGTTGCACTTCAATATTTGTTTCAGGGCTGGAATACAAGAGGCAACGAAAAATACCGTGACTTACTGATGGATACGGGTACGGAAGAGCTTGCTCATATAGAAATGATCTCAACCATGATTGCGAGATTGCTTGATGGAGTAGAACCGATACTGTTAGATGAGGCTGCAAAGGACCCGCTGATTGCAGCAATTTTAGGAGGCAGTAACCCCCAACATATAATTGTCAGTGGTCTAGGGGCTGCACCGAAAGATTCCAATGGCGTACCATGGAATGCCGGCTACATTGCAGCAAGCGGCAACTTATTGGCGGATTTTCGTGCGAATCTGAATGCCGAATCACAAGGGCGTCTTCAGGTAGCGCGTCTGTATTATGAGACGGAAGATCCAGGGGTACGGGATATGTTTTCATGGCTGCTTGCTAGAGACACAATGCATCAAAATCAGTGGATAGCAGCGATTAAAGAATTAGAAGCTCAGGAAAATATTATTGTGCCAAGTACTTTCCCTAAAGAGCTTGAAAAACGGGAAGTAGCCTATACATTATTTAACTTCTCCCGTGGAAATGAAAGCGCGCACGGGCGTTGGGCACACGGACCGAGCATGGACGGGGAGGGTGTCTTTAATTATGTGGAACACCCGCAACCTTTTGCCCCGGCTCCTGTTTTACGCCCGGCACCGCCCGTTATATTCGACACACCACCTAATATGATGTAAAAACAAAAAAACTGTCCTCGACTTGTGTAATTCAAAACAAGCCGAGAACAGTTTATATCGTAGATTATAATTTTTTATCGATATCGATATCATGGTGTAAAGTTGTTGGTGGTACTGCTGGGTTCGGAACTTGTCCCATTGGTGCCGGGTTATCCAGGAATACAAATTCCCCTGTTCCGTCTGGTGCTGTACCTTGTGCCCACGGACCATTTTTAGATGCTGTACCTTCCGATAAGCTCCATAATTCATATGCATGCGGCTGAGCTTCCAACTCGTCTTCCGGTGCGAATGAAGCAGGAACGACGAAGCCTTTCTTTTCTTCAAGCTCTTTAATCGCTGCCATCCATTGATATTGGTGATAACGGTCACGTGCCAGCATTTTTCTGAATACAGTACGTACACCTTCATCTTTTGTCATATGGTATAAACGCGCAACTTGTAAACGGCCTTGTGATTCTGCATTTAAGTTTGCGCGGAAGTCTGCCAGCAGGTTACCGCTCGCTGCAATATATCCGGCATTCCAAGGTACACCGTTAGAGTCTTTTGGTGTAGCTCCTAAACCGCTGACAATTAAATGTTGCGGGTTAATGCCGCCCATAATTGAATTCATCATCGGATCTTGCGCAATTTTTTGCTGGTCATCAGGTGATGCACCATCAAGTAATTGACTAATCAAAGAACATAGCATTTCGACGTGACCGATTTCTTCAGTACCGATATCCATTAATAAATCTTTATATTTTTCTTCGCCGCGACAGTTCCAGCCTTGGAACAGATATTGCATCATGACACTCATTTCACCGAACTGACCGCCAAGAACTTCCTGAATTTGTTTCGCTAATAATGGATCTGGTCTTTCAACTTTTACCTCAAATTGTAATTCTTTTTGATGTCTGAACATATTAAAAATTCCTCCTATCGATAAAATGTGGGTCCCTAATTAGATACCACGAAATTTTTAAGTGAAACCTGCAGATGAAAATTAATTTCAATTCAATTTGCAGAAATTAAATAAAATGCTTGACGCTATTTCAATCACGTGATAAGATTATTTAAGTTATGAATACAAAAGTTTGAAAGTAGAGGCTGCCCGCTTCTCACCTGACAAGTGCTTTGATATAAGTTACGAGCAGGTATCAGAAACGTTGAATTGTTTTACGCATGAATGCGTATGCACATATAGCGGGCGGACATCTCAAATGTCCGTCCTTTTTGTTTGTAAAAATGAAAAGAACATATGGACATCACGCAGAGGTGTACCGTTCGACAGGGTTATACTTTACACCAAATCATGTATTCGCGACAAACCCTTGGAGGTGGATTAATATTAGCAAAGACATGTATGTAAACGAAGGCATCCGCGCGCGAGAACTTCGTCTAATTGATCACAATGGTGATCAGCTTGGTTTAAAAACGCGTAATGAAGCGTTGGAAATTGCCGCTCGTGCTAACTTGGATCTTGTCCTTGTGGCCCCTCAAGCCAAGCCACCAGTCGCTCGTGTCATGGACTATGGTAAATTTAAGTTCGATCAGCAAAAGAAAGACCGTGAAATTCGTAAAAATTCTAAAGTAATCGTAATGAAAGAGGTTCGCTTGAGCCCAACAATCGATGAACATGATTTTCAAACGAAATTACGTAATGCGATTAAGTTCCTTGAAAAAGGTGACAAAGTTAAAGCGTCAATTCGCTTTAAAGGTCGTGCAATTACACACAAAGAAATCGGTCAGCGTGTGCTAGATCGATTTGCTGAAGCTTGTGCTGAAGTATCTACGGTTGAACAAAAACCGAAGATGGAAGGCCGAAGCATGTTCTTAGTTCTTCAACCGAAGGCAGAGAAATAATACGTATGTAGTAACAAGTTTAGGAGGAAATCGACATGCCAAAAATGAAAACTCACCGTGGAGCTGCGAAACGTTTCAAAAAAACAGGTACTGGTAAATTAAAATTTGACCGTGCTTATGGCTCTCACTTATTCGCTAACAAATCAACTAAAGCAAAACGTCACTTACGTAAAGCGAAAGTTGCAACTTCAGGCGATTTCAAGCGTATCCGTACATTATTAACTTACATGAAATAATCTTGACCGTTTAAAAGATTATTATTAACAAAAATAAAATTAAGCATTCGAAAGAATTAGCAGGAGGTAATTACTATGCCACGCGTAAAAGGCGGAACAGTAACACGCGCTCGTCGCAAAAAAGTTTTAAAATTAGCTAAAGGTTACTACGGTTCAAAACATACTTTATACAAAGTAGCTAACCAAGCAGTAATGAAATCAGGTCAATATGCATACCGTGACCGTCGTCAAAAGAAACGTGATTTCCGTAAATTATGGATCACTCGTATTAATGCAGCTGCTCGCATGAACGGTTTATCTTACTCTCGTTTAATGCACGGCTTAAAAGTAGCAGGTATCGAAGTTAACCGTAAAATGTTAGCTGACTTAGCTGTAACTGATGCAACAGCATTCGCTCAATTAGCTGATGAAGCTAAAAAAGCAGTCGCTAAATAATTTTAGTATATAATAAAGACTGATAGGGATTTGCTCCTTATCGGTCTTTTTTTGACTAGGGGGATCCAGATGGAATTAGCAGCACTTTCATATGTCGCAGTTGTTTCACTCGTACTCTGTGTATATATGTACATAGATAAGGAACGCGCCAAAAAGAAGGAATGGCGTATTTCCGAACGGACATTATTAACATTAGGCGTTTTAGGCGGCGCACTTGGCGGTGTATTAGGGATGTACTTATTCCGCCATAAAACAAAGCATAATAAATTTGCATTTGGCTTTCCTTTACTTGGCGCGATTCATGTATTCTTGCTCGTTCAGCTATTTTAATATCATCCGGAAGCATAGACTGAAATTGTCTATGCTTTTTTATATGGAGTGACAGATTATCATTTGTTAGATTAATAGTTGTAATTTATAATAAATTCAGTAAATTCAAAAGCAGGGAGTAATGAAATGAGCAAATACGAAGAGCAGTTGTCTTATTTACAAAAACCAAATGAAGAAGAAATTCCGGAAGATGTACAGCAACTTTTTGACCAGCATGTTGAAAAGCAGATGGAGCAGAATGGTTTTATAAATAATTTATTTAAAATTCTTCCATTGAATGCGTTGCAGTATAAAGGATTTTTGGAATTTAAGTATTCCTTGTTCAATGAGGAGACGACGTATTTATCATTAGCAGACAAGGAAATGATCGGATTAGTTGTCTCTTCGACGAATAATTGTAATTATTGCCTCACTTCACATAGCGATGTCCTTCGCGGGATAACAAAAAATCCGGGATGGGTTGACCAGTTAACCTACAATTACCGCTCTGCAAAACTTACGGAAAAGCAGCGTGCGTTATGTGATTATGCCTACCGGGTCACGAGATATCCAAATGAAATAACAACAAAAGAGGTTGATTTACTGCGCAAGGCTGGCTTTAATGATCACGAAATATTGGAAGCCGCATATGTTGCCGGGTTCTTCAATTATACAAACCGCTGGGTAAGTACGATTGGGGCTGTCTCAAATCCCGGGCATTACGGACATAATCGATAAAAAGGATGCTGCAGTAAAATGCGGCATCCTTTTTTACATCATAATAAATAGGAGTATCATTACAACACCAATCGGAGTAAAGAAGCGGTATTTGATACGATTCTTCGCCTGAAACCACTCATTTTCCTGAACGGACATTAGCTGGAAAAAAGGCGCTTGTTTAATTTCATTGAAGATTGAGCTAAGGGCAACGTTTAATCCGATAAAAGAAAATATAAGGATAATTGCTTTTGCCCATAGAGGTAGCACAATAAGAAGAATGATACTAATGACAACGAGCTGAACTGGTGATTTCAAGTAATTCAGTTTTCTCAATAATGTTTTGTAGATTAGATTATCGATGCGATGTGTACTTAATACTTTCTTTTTCGCAAGTAAAATTAGCGGCTGCTTCGTCTTAGCTGGCATATAGTAACGCATTTCCAGACTAAATTGATAAATGCGCTTCATCCAACTGTAAAAGGCCTCATATTCCCAGCGTGTTTCAATTGTCCAGTAACGATTGCTAAGTACAATATTTAATAAACGAAGATGAACAACAACAAGTAGTACCGAAAATCCCCATAATGGCAAAATGAGGCTTAAAACAATGAGTGTATGAACTATAAGTAGTAACGGCCATTTTGTAAACCACTTTTGATATCGATACTGTGTACATATATGGAGTACGCTTATTATATTTAAAGCAAAAAGAACTTCCCAAAATGGAAATAGGATAAAGGGCGAAGCGAGCAATAACAGAATAACAAGTACAAAGTTATATAGTAAGAATGAATAACTGTAACCCCATAGTTTAATATGGTGAATTTTTCTTTCTTGTTGCTTATAAAATAACAGATCTGCATCATATATAAAGAGGCGTAAAGACGGTTTAACTAAAAAGAAGCTTAATCCAAAGAACAAAAGGGATAAAGGAATCGGCTGAAGCTCAAATACTTGAAAATTACCAGCAATATCTCGATATAGGAAAAAGCCGATAATGAGACTGGGTACTACAAGATATAGCAGAACTGTCCAATCTGTAATTGATTTAATTAGTTTAAAATTAAATTGATAGGAGCGATAAAGACGTTTTACAAACATCGTTATAACCTGCCTTGCAATTCATAAAAGATATCCAGTAAAGAAAGAGGTTGCCCAATTATTTGTTGTAGTTCAATCAAGGTACCCTTAGCTTGGATATTTCCTTCATGAAGGAGAATGTAATAGTCACAAAGCATTTCAGCCATTTCTAATTGGTGTGTACAAAGTAAAAAGGATGCACCTTGCTGTTTGCGTTCATCAATTAAAACCAGCAGTTCTCGCATAGCCCGTGGATCTAGTCCCATAAATGGCTCATCCAGTATGTAGAGAGGTCGTTCGATTAAAAAAGCCAACACAAGCATCACTTTTTGTTGCATTCCTTTTGAAAAGTAAATCGGCAAATCATCCAGTCGCCGCTCAATTTGAAAAAGTGTAAGTAACTGGCTTGCTTTATCCCAAAGTGTTTTATCATTATATTCATCAATTAAAAATTGAAGATGCTCGCGCAGTGTAAAATGTTCATATAATAATGGGCGTTCCGGAACATAACCGTAGGAAGGGATGGTGATTGTCCCTTCAAAATAGGGAATAACACCAAGCATTGATTGAATTGTAGTACTTTTTCCTGCGCCGTTACCTCCTATTAAACCCATAATAGTTCCGGGTTGCATTGAAAATTCAATTTGTTCGATGCTTGATTTATTTGGTATGTATCCTGCTTTCTTTATATATACTTCCATAATTTTTCACCTCATCCATTTATACGGATATAGCAGAAAAAGGTTTCAAAAAAGCGAACTGCACCATCGTACAGTTCGCTATCTCCAGTTATTCTTTCATCAATTGCTCGATCGGGTTTTTCCAATTGATCGAGGCGTTTGGATAATTCATGAGAATCTCATTTTCCAAATACAAAAAATCTTCTTTCGTAAACCCTTGAAGTTTCATCGCATCATGGACAAAGACAAAAATACTGACGACTTCAAATGCATTTTCAGTCGTACCTAAATACTTTTCTCCTTCAAATAATGCCCCCTTATACGAAATGAAAAAGTTTTTCCGAATGTTTTTCACATCATCATAAAAATAATATTGTCCATTTTCATAGGCCTCATCCAATTTACGCTTTGGGTCAATTAAGTAGCGTACCCCTCGATAAAATATGTAAATGATGAGAAGGATGATGGCGAATCGTAACAATATAGCCATGAAACTTCCTCCTTGCTTACGGTGATTCCCTCCTATACGATTGAGTAGTATAAAAAGTTTCATTTTATTTTGAAAAAGAGGGATGTTTTAATGCAATTTCGCCAATTATTTGAAAAACAGCGTAAACTTGATCAATTCATTGAAGAAAACCAACATGTACAAAAGGATGTGTTTGCTGAAAAAGGGCTTGCATTATTAGTCGAGCTAAGTGAACTTGCTAACGAAACACGCTGTTTCAAGTTTTGGTCAACGAAGGGGCCCTCGGAAAAAGCTGTTGTTTTAGAAGAATTTGTAGATTCGATTCACTTTATGCTTTCACTTGGAAATATGCGCGGATTTCAATTAAAGGAATGGCCCTATTTAAAAGAGAAGCAAGAGTTAACAGAAACCTTTCTTACTACGACACAGACGATTCTGACATTTCTGCAGCACCAAACAGAAGAAAATTACAGGGCGATTTGGGAACAGTACAGCTTGATTGCCTACAATTTGGATTTTACAATCGAGGATGTTATGCAGGCATATGAATTAAAGAATGTAAAAAATTATGAGCGGCAACGAAGTGACTATTAATTTACATAATATTAAGAAACTATTTCACATTTCGAAATATTGTCGCTATAATAAAGATGAGTAATTATTAGGGGGAAACCACATGACAAAGCTCGATGCTACATTACAAATGTTCAAAGATTTAACAGATGCAAACGGCATTCCAGGAAATGAACGTGCACCACGTGAAGTGATGAAAAAATATATCGCACCTTATGCAGATGAAGTAGAAACAGATAACTTAGGCAGTTTAATCGCAAAAAAAGTAGGCGATGAAAACGGTCCGAAAATTATGGTTGCGGGCCACTTGGATGAAGTTGGTTTCATGGTAACACGCATCGATGATAAAGGTTTCGTGTTCTTCCAAACAGTTGGCGGCTGGTGGAGCCAAGTAATGCTTGCCCAACGTGTGACAATTACAACGCGTAAAGGGGAAGAAATTATTGGTGTGATTGGATCAAAACCGCCACATATTTTACCGGCTGATGTTCGCAACAAAGTAGTCGACATTAAATCAATGTTCGTTGATATCGGTGCCACTTCAAAAGAAGAAGCAATGGAGTGGGGCGTACGTCCAGGAGATATGATTACACCATATTTCGAATTCAACGTAATGAAAAACGAAAAACATCTATTGGCGAAAGCATGGGACAACCGAATTGGCTGTGCAATTGCAATTGACGTACTGAAAGCATTAAAAGACGAAAAGCATCCAAACATTGTTTATGGTGTCGGGAATGTGCAAGAAGAGATTGGCCTTCGCGGTGCAAAAACGTCCACATTTAAAGTACAGCCGGATATCGGTTTTTCTGTAGATGTTGGTGTTGCTGGTGATACACCTGGCGTGACACCGAAAGAGTCAACATCAAAAATGGGCGCAGGTCCACAAATTGTCGTATATGATGCATCAATGGTATCACATACAGGCTTACGTGAATTTGTCCTTGATGTAGCTGAAGAAGCAGGCATTCCATACCAGTTCGAAGCAATGGCTGGCGGCGGTACGGATGCAGGAAGTATCCATATTACAGCAAATGGAGTACCATCATTGGCAATCGGTGTTGCAACGCGTTATATCCACTCACACGCAGGAATCCTGCACCGTGATGATTACGACAATGCAGTAAAATTAATCGTAGAAGTAATTAAACGATTAGACCGTGATGCGGTAAATAAAATTACATTTGAATAAAAATGAATTTACTATCTGGAACTATATAACGAATATGTAGAGACCAGGTGAAATAAAAAATCAATTTTCCGAAAGGGAAATTGATTTTTTTTGCTTTTACAATAATGAAACTTACAAAGAAATCGATATTTGATGAATAGAAAAATAATATAGGGAAATAATGGTTCTATTAATTATTCAAGAATGGGGGCAGTAGTATGTTTTTTGGAAAAAAGAAAAAAAATGATTCACGCAAAAAACAAACAGAACCATTACCGCCATCTTCTCAAAAGAAAGAAATGCCAGAACAGGCATCCGACAAAACGCAAAAAAGTGAGACCATTTCTGAAACTACTAAAACTTTTATTCAGGATATGAGTGAGAGGGTACTGTCACCAGCCGATTTGGTCGTACGCAATGTATCTGAAAAAATTACGATCATGTTTGTGGATAATTTAATAAAAGAAGATATTTTAAATTTAAAACTTTTGCCGGCTTTACAAAATATTATGGATGAATCTCCAGAAACGATCATAAGTCAATTGCCGCTCCCGCAAATAAATGAGACGTCTAAAATGAGTGAGTGTGTTGATGTAATGCTGACGGGCGCAGTCGTTATTCATATTGAAGGACATGACTGTGCAATACTTGTCATTATACCGGCAAGAGAATCACGAGGGTTAACTTCACCTGAAAATGAATCGCAAGTAATTGGATCACAGGTTGGTTTTAATGAAAGTTTATCTACCAACATCTCTCTTGTTCGGCGATATATAGCAAATCCGAATTTGGGAAACGAAAAATTCAAGGTTGGTAAACAAACAAATACCGCACTCTCAATAATGTATATTAAAGGAATTGTAGCGGAACAAAATGTAAATACAATAAGGCAAAGAATTGAAGCACTTGATATTCAAGACATCATAGATAGCACGGAACTGTCTGAATTACTCGATGACAATAAACTTTCCTTTTTTCCGCAAATGTTGACAACCGAACGTCCAGACCGTTTTTGTGATGGGTTGTTAAGCGGGAAAGTAGGAATTCTTGTAGATGGGAGTTCAATGGCCATTCTTTGTCCGTATAGCTTTATTGAATTTTTTCAGAGCAGAGAAGATAAAAACTTAAGATGGCCAATCGCAACATTTTTAAGGCTCTTAAGGTTCGTCGCTATTTTAATTTCTATCTTTTTAACACCACTGTATGTAGGAGCTTTAACTTTTCATTACGAGGTCATTCCTCAGTCGCTGTTAGTTCCGTTAAGTGAATCGAGAGCACGAGTTCCCTTTCCGCCAATACTGGAGGCACTTTTCCTGGAATTGATTATGGAATTGCTTCGTGAAGCAGGGGCAAGGTTACCGACAAAAATTGGTCAAACAATAGGAATCGTCGGCGGTATAGTCTTAGGGACAGCGGCGGTACAAGCAGGGATTACTAGTAATATCCTGATCATTATTGTTGCGCTATGTGCCTTGTCATCGTTTATTACGCCAAGTTATATGATGGGGAATGTCATCAGGATTGTCCGTTTTCCGATTATTATTATGGCCGGGTTTTGGGGTTTTTATGGAATAATGCTCGCTTTTTGTATTTTATTGATTCATCTATTGAGACTGACGAGCTTGGGTGCTCCATACTTGTCGCCATTTTACCCTCCAAGAATTCGAAGTTGGGGTGACAGTATAATTCGATTTCCGTATCGATTTACTGTTCGCAAATCAGCAACTACAAGAGTAGACGGTGCTGAATTTTCATCAAAACAGGATGGTCAGAAGAATGATGGGAATGTGAAAGAATGAAAAATAAATTGCAAATCGGAACAAATGAAATGTTTAATGCTCACCTTCTATTCTTTATAATTTGTGCTTCACAGGTGGGAGTAGGGGTTCATGGATTTCAGGCTGTAATCTATCAATATGCAAAACATGATGCCTGGATTTCCATTATTATTAGTTTTTTGGTAGCTTATCTTTCCGTTTTTATGTCATTAAAGTTATTGGAATTATATGAGTCAGACGATATTTTTGGTATTAATCTCGATTTATTCGGCAAATATATAGGAAATTTCATCAATTTAATTTTAGTGATGTATAGTGGGCTAGCTTTTTTTGCAATTATAAGAAACTACACAGATGTTATCAATGCTTGGGTTTTTCCGGATTTAAAGCCTTCATTTATTATGATTACATTGATGATTCTGGTGCTGTATGCCTTTACTGCCGGACTTCGGACAATTATCGGGATATGTTTTTTTAGCTTTTTATTAGGATTATGGATTCCAATTGCGTTAATAATTCCACTAAATTATGCTAATGTAAATTTTTTATTGCCTGTACTCAGCGCTGATTTAGTTGGACTTCTTAAAGGAGCCTATTACATGACCTTTACCGTAGCAGGATTTGAAGTAATTCATACACTTTATCCGTTTATTAAGGAAAAAGAGAAAGCAAAAAAATATGTTTCTTTAGGATTGTTTTTTACAATGTTTCTATATTTGTTTGTCATGATTGTTACATTAACATTTTTCAGCGGGGAACAGCTAGAGCGTACAATTTGGGCGACGTTGTCTCTCTTTAGTAATATTCGTCTTCCTTTTCTTGAAAGGGTAGAGCTTATTACAGTTTGTTTTTGGATGATAATCATTTTACCGAATCTCTGTTTATATGCATGGTCGGCTTTCAGGGGCATGAAAAGAATGGCCAATATTTCAGAAATGAAATTTATTTTAGGCATGTTTTTAATAATATTTATAGGATCATTCTTCATTGAAACAAGAAGTGAAATCTATGATTTTAATAATAAATTCGGATATATCGCATTTGTTATTGTGCTATTTTATCCAATGGTTCTGTATTTAATTGCTCTTATAAAAAAATCAGTGTCCAAGCGGCGGGCTGGAAAGGAATGAGTGAGCTGGCGATATGAAAAAACTCATTATAGTAATCGCTTTTACATTTATTTTAAGTGGCTGTGCAGAACAGAAAATTTTAGAAAATATAAGTTTAACGACATTGGTTGGATATGAATTAGAAGACGGGGGTGAGCTGACTTCCACCGCTGTGATTAGACAAATTAATCAGGATTTGGAAAGCCGTGTAGAAATTCAATCTGCTTCGGCCATAACTAGTAAGTGGGCACGAACAAAAATTGACTTAAAAACATCAAAAATAACTGGTTCAGGTCAATTGAGGGTTGTATTGTTCGGTGAAAAGTTAGCTAAAGAAGGGTTAGACCACAATCTGCACATTTTAAAAATGAATGCAGAAGTTAGTAATGCTATCTATTTAGCCGTTGTTGAAGGTGATATAAAAGAATTACTGGAATACAAATATAAAAATATAACGGATATCGGACAACATATTTACCAGTTAATCAAGCAAAATATCGAACATCACCATGCGTTGTCATCAACTCTCCATGAAGTGAATAGAGATAAATATTCATTAGTAAAGAGTTATGCCCTTCCGGTAATCAAAAAAGAGGGTGAAAATATTATAATCACGGGAATGGCCCTATTTAAAGACAGCAAAATCGTCGGTCAGATTACTGCCGACGATACAATGTATATAATGATGATCAGAGAGCGAACGCACAATGGAATATTACAATTAGAATTGCCTGACTCAGCGCTTGATGGTTTAGCTGATAAACCATTTGATCAATTGGCAATCGCTCTGGATACAATTGATTCGAAGCTAATCCTTAAACTTGTGGATCCCTCAGTACCTGAATTTGACTTAACGATAAAATTGGAATGCCGTTTGAGAGAAATAAATGCCGATATAATTGTAGATACACCTGAAAAAATTAAAAAAGTAGAAGAGGAAATCAATCAAAAAATCGAAAGTGAATTAACTCGAATTATTAAATACAGTCAGGAGGTGAATTCGGATATATTCAACTTTGGAGAGCGTTTTAGAGCGAGGGTACGCAATGTAATAGTCAATAAAGAAAAATGGTATGAGTTATATCCGCAAATGAAAGTGAATATTAAAGTAGAATCACAAATTGTCCGCGATGGCGTGTTTCAATAGAATTTTATAATTAAACTGATTTTGTAGAAGGGACTGTTATTTTCAGGTCTCTTAAAACCTTCATTATAATTAGCAAAAACCATTAACTTTCCGTTTATCAGGAAAGATAATGGTTTTTTGTTTATTTTACATCATGGAGGGCCGTAAGCTTTGTTTCGATTGAATCCGTCAAATCGGTCGTCGCTTTAGGTACGAAACTTTCCAATACAGAGTTGATCATCATCCCCATAAAACCAGCGGCAGATAAATCCAGACTTCCTGTAACTTGAACCGATTCGTTATTGCCGGCTGTAATAGTAAAATAGCCGTTTCCGTCAAAATTGTCGGACAATCCTTTAATAGTAAATTTTACATCTGTCGGCTCAATTGAATCCGTAATATCGACTTGAAGTATAATTTTCTTTTTCGTAAACCCTAAATCTGCCAGGAAAGTCCAAGTGAACTGTGTATCATGTTGTGCTTCGTGCTCGATATAACCCGGGATCAATGGTGCCCAATTATTGTAGTCCTTAAGAAAATTCCATATTACATCGTTTGATAATGGAATTTCAACTGTATGGATAGCGTTCGGCATAATAATTCCTCCTAAATAATCGATTATTGTTTCAAGTAAATTATTTCCAAAAAGTACTGCTGTAAATAGTATGCTAAAAAATGAATGGGAATTCAATAAAAATTGAAAATTTTCTCCAATAATCAGTATAAGTATCGCTTAAGTAAATTTTTTGTTTTAAAGAATCGGTACGATAAGTCGAATAATTATTGAATAATTTAATTAATTTAAAAAATTTATAATAATTCACTTGATTTTATAATTATTCATTTGTATAATAAAACCAACATAAAGCTCACAGAGGTGTGTAATGATGAAATTATTAGAAGAGGTGCAATTAAAGCCGGTTGAAAGTTTACAAGGAAAAGACTTATTAACATTGCTTGACTATACGAGTGAAGAAGTGAAGCAACTGCTTGAACTTGCGACACAGTTGAAAACAATAACGAAAGCGGGCAAATGTCCACGATTATTGGAAGGTAAGACACTCGGCATGATCTTTGAAAAAAGTTCAACGCGTACACGAGTATCGTTTGAAGTAGGTATGCAGCAGCTTGGAGGATATGGCATGTATATGAATGCGCGCGATATGCAAATCGGGCGTGGTGAGCCAATCTCCGATACAGGGAGAGTATTATCGGGTTATTTGGACGGAATTATGATTCGTGCCAACTCCCATACGATGGTGGAAGAATTGGCCGATAACGCTTCGATTCCGGTCATTAATGGATTAACGGATCTGGATCATCCATGTCAGGCGTTAGCTGATCTTGAAACAATTGCCGAAAATAAAGGGGAATTGAAAGGATTAAAAATCGCTTATGTAGGTGATGGCAATAATGTAGCACATGCGCTTATTGTTGCTGCAGCACATGTTGGTATGCATGTAGCCGTTGCAACACCACCAGGGTATGAATGTGATACACGTATTATTGAAAAAGCACAAGAGATTGCTTCTTATAACGGCAGTACAATTCTCGTTACGAATGACCCAATAGCGGCTGTTAAAGATGCAGATGCCGTTTATGCAGATGTATGGACATCTATGGGGCAGGAAGAAGAAACGCAAAAACGATTGAAGGATTTTGCAAAGTACCAGATTAATGATGAACTGGTTGCTCATGCAAAGCCGGATTATATGTTCCTGCATTGTTTACCGGCACATCGTGGGGAAGAAGTTGCGACGTCAGTTATTGACGGTCCAAATTCTTATATATTTGAGCAAGCAGAAAATCGCCTGCATGCACAAAAAGCAATTTTAGTATCTTTATTGGCGTAAAAAACAAAAGGCAGTCGGCATTGTACTACGGGTTGTAGTCGCCGTCTGTGAACCATACATTATTTATGGGCAGGAAGGGCAAATAAATAATGTAGTAGTCCAACATGAATAAAAACGGGAGGCGCTGTAACGATTCATGAAGAACTACAAGTGATGTCTGTATTCAAGATGGAATGCCCCATCACTACATAGAAAAAGCAATCCGGGAGACGCTGGATTGCTTTTTTGTATGGAATTATAATTGAATGATGGGTGGTTATGCTAAATGTTAGCTGACAAATTGTTTAGCCAGTTTTTGCGAAAATTCATTTCGCTCACTTTCGCTTGCACCTGTCCACCATTTTTCCAGGAATACACCAAGACCAGGAAGTAAATGTTCCTCGCCACGTGAAATTGCATCATTGACGATATCCTGAAACTCTGCGGCATCTGAGCCCATTACATTGGCAGTAATTGCTTGTCGAATTTGAAAATCCATATGAAACCTCCTTTTCCCTATAATTTGCTCAAAATAATCAACTTTATACTTGGCATTGCGTTATGGATTACAAATTAATTATGATAGAATATACAATCGAGTACGCAAAAAAGGACGGGAAATGATGAAAAGAATCGAATCGACACAAAATGCACTAGTAAAGCATTGGAAAAAGCTTGTAACACAACGTAAAGAACGCGAAAAAACAGGAGAATATATTGTAGAAGGCTTTCATTTAGTGGAAGAAGCGTTAAAGCATAAGGACCAAATCGTGCAAATTATTGTGCGTGATGGTGTTGATCTGCCATTATTATGGTCGATAGACGAAGTGGTTTTAGTCCATGTGAATGATACGGTGTCAAAAGAAATTGCGGAAACCGAAAATTCGCAAGGGGTATTTGCCCATTGTAAACAGCGCCTGATTTCCGAAGACGAGCAATTCAATTGGCGTAAAGTATTATTAGTCGATGCCGTACAAGATCCGGGAAATATCGGCACGATGATCCGAACTGCCGATGCAGCAGGAATTGATGCAGTTATTTTAGGAAAAGGCAGTGTGGATGCATTTAATCCTAAATCATTGCGTTCGGCACAAGGCTCCCATTTCCATATTCCAGTCGTCCGTGGCGACTTGATGGAATGGTTGGAAAACCTGCAGGCTGATGGTGTACGTGTATACGGCACTTCATTGGATGAATCGATTTCTTATAAAAAATTGGAACCAAGTGATTCATTTGCATTAATTGTGGGTAATGAAGGGAGTGGCATTAATCCGCAAATTTTGGCAAAAACAGACCAGAACATCATCATTCCTATTTTTGGTGGGGCAGAATCACTGAATGTTGCGGTGGCAACAGGAATTTTATTGTATGCCTTTGTAAAATAAACAGGTGAAAAGTTAAACGAGGGATTTTGTAAGTAAGTACTTATAAAATCCCATTTCTTTTAAAATTTAAGGTAAAAAGTGGAAATAAAACCCATAATATGAAACATTATGCGCTTTCTGATTAGTCGCAAAACATGAACTTTAACGAGTTCATAGAAATGTCATTTTTGAAATGAAGGCAGCTTTTAGCTCGCAATCGCTCTGTTTTACTGCATTTTTCGTCATTATTTTAAAATATTAAAAAAGAATCGCTCGAAAAATGGCAGAAATAAGGTTATTTTCCAATTTGATGTTTTGACACTTATTTGATGTTTAACTAAAATCTAATTAGGTTAGACAGGCGCCTTAAGTTGTCACAACAAAAAAATAAAATAATGCTTTTTAAAATAGTGTGCAAACTGTTGATTATGGGATTCAATTTAAAGGTTCTAAATGGTGATGAATTGATGGTCTGGCTATTTGCCACTATATGCATAGTGTAAATGGTAATAAGTGAAATTATTCATTCGTAGTAACGCTATCGTCATTATTTTATTTTCGCTCTCACATGAAAGCGCTTAAGCAAAATCTAACAAGCTCTATTTATTTGGAAAGGAGTCCAACTATGAAAGTAAATATGAAGGGAACATTACTCTCTTTCATGGGACTAGGTGCTATCCTATTAGCAGGCTGTAACGATAAGTTAGCAGTACTTGATCCTAAAGGTCCTCAAGCTCAAAGACAAGCCGATGACACAATGTTATTAATTTACTTAATGTCAGGGATTGTTCTAACAGTATTAGCAATTTTGGTATTTATGTTAGTTAAATACCGTGCATCAAAACAAAGTCCAGATTACGAGCCACCGCATATTCATGGTCACTGGCTTGTAGAAACATTTATGATTGGTATTCCTGTAATCATCGTTATTTTCTTATCATTTGTTTCTGTTAAGAGTAACTACATTGTTGAGAATGTTCCTCAAGAATATGAAGATCAGGAACCTTTAGTTATTTATGCTTCATCATCTAACTGGAAATGGCACTTCAGCTATCCAGAACAAGGTATTGAAACAGTAAACTACCTATACATTCCTGCTGGACGTGCAATTGAATTCAAACTTTATTCTTACGGTCCAATTACAAGTTTCTGGATTCCACAACTTGGTGGTCAGAAATACGCAATGGCAGACATGGTAACAACATTACACTTAGCTGCTGATAACCCAGGCGAATTCTGGGGACGTAACGCGAACTTCTCAGGTCGTGGTACAGCAGAAAACATTTTTGATGTAACAGCATTAACTCAAACTGAATTTGATGAATGGGTAACAGAAGTTCATGAAACAGCTGCTCCATTAACAGAAGAGAAGTTTGACGAATTATTAGAGCCAGGTCATCTTGGTAAATCAACTTATACTGGTACACATCTAGAGTTCTCACCAGCTCCGGAACACAACCATGAATCTTCAGACGAAGAAGATGAAGAGGATCATTCTTCACACTAATTTTTGAAAGTAACAACTTTTCGAAAGGAGTACTACTATGTCGGAATTCTTTGCACAGTTTGCAGTTCCACACCCAAGCACATTAATTTATATCGCAATGGCTTCTATAGTTTTAGGGTCAATCGCGTTAGTAGCGATCGTTACTTATTTTAAATTGTGGGGCTACTTATGGCGTGAATGGATAACAACTGTTGACCATAAAAAAATCGGTATCATGTATTTAATCACTGCTTTAGTTATGCTTTTCCGCGGCGGTGTCGATGCTGTAATGATGCGTTTACAATTAGCTGTTCCAGAGAACGGTTTCTTAGACGCACAGCACTATAACGAAGTATTTACAACTCACGGAGTAGTCATGATTTTATTCATGGCGATGCCATTCATTACATTCTTCTTTAACTTTTTAGTACCTTTACAAATCGGGGCACGTGACGTTGCGTTCCCACGTTTAAACAACTTGGCATTCTGGTTATTCTTCATGGGTATGGGATTATTCAATATCTCATTCATCGTTGGTGGATCTCCTGATGCGGGATGGACTTCATATTTCCCGTTAGCGGATAATGAATTCAGTACATCAGTTGGTACTAACTACTACATGCTGGCGCTTCAAATTGCCGGACTTGGTACGTTAATGACAGGTATTAACTTCATTACGACAATCTTTAAAATGCGTGCACCAGGTATGACATTATTCAAAATGCCAATGTTCACTTGGTCAGCGCTTATTGCAAACTTAATTATCGTGTTCGCGTTCCCGGTATTAACAGTAGCATTAGCAATGGGTACGATGGATCGTCTTTGGGATACGAAATTCTTCGCTATCGGTGACGGTGGTATGGACATGCTTTGGGCCAACCTGTTCTGGGTTTGGGGTCACCCTGAAGTATATATCCTGATCTTACCGGCATTCGGTATTTTCTCTGAAGTTATTTCGACATTCGCACGTCGTAACTTATACGGTTACACGTCAATGGTTTGGTCACTGATCGTAATTTCAGTATTCTCGTTCGCTGTATGGACTCACCACTTCTTTACAATGGGTCAAGGTGCATTCACGAACTCGATTTTCTCGATCACAACAATGGCAATTGCGATCCCAACAGGGGTTAAAATTTTCAACTGGTTATTCACACTTTATAAAGGGAAAATTGTTATTACGACACCAATGTTGTATGCAATGCACTTTATTCCTTTATTCACACTTGGTGGTGTAACAGGGGTTATGCTCGCGATGTCAGCAGCTGACTACCAATACCACAACACAATGTTCTTAGTAGCTCATTTCCATAACGTAATCATCCCTGGTGTTGTTTACGCGATGTTAGCAGGTTTAACATTCTACTGGCCAAAAATGTTCGGTTTCATGTTAAATGAACGTCTAGGTAAAGCTACTGTCTGGGTAATGTCTTTCGGTTTCGTACTATCATTCATTCCTATGTATATCACTGGTTTAGATGGTCAAGCACGTCGTATGTATACTTTCTCAGAAGCTTCAGGTTTCAGTACATTAAACATGGTATCGTTCATCGGTGCCGGTATTATGGCTGTTTCATTCTTAATGCTAGTATGGAACATTTGGTACAGTTTCAAAAACTCACCACGCGACATCGGTTCAGATCCATGGGATGCACGTGGTCTAGAGTGGGCAACGCATACGCCAATTCCACACTACAACTTTGCAATTACTCCAGACGTAACTGATTCAACATCAGAAGCATTCTGGGATGCTAAGAAAAATGGCACGAAGTTATTCAAAGGTGAAATTCAAGACATTCACATGCCAAATAACTCAGGTCAAACATTTATTTTATCAATATTCTTCTTCATCGGTGGTTTCGCTCTAGTATTCAGTATGTTTACTTTAGCAATCATCAGCTTAATCGGTATTTTAGCTTGTATGGGTTACCGTTCTCTGGAAGACGACCATGGCTACCATATCCATAAAGAAGAGGTTGAATTAATCGAGAAAAAATATGAAAAAGAAGGAGGTGCGAAATAATGGGTAAAGTTAATAACAATGTTCCATTGGAATATTCAACAGAGGAAAATAACCTGAAAATCTTCGGATTCTGGACTTTCCTAGGTGCGGAAATTATGTTATTCGGTACATTATTCGCATCATACTTTGTTCTATCAGGTCGTACAGGTGACGGTCCTACTGCTGCTGAGATTTTCGAAATCGGTCCAGTATTGGCAGAGACATTCATCCTATTAACATCAAGTTTTACAATCGGTTTAGCCATTCATGCAATGCGTCTTGGCAGTAAAAAAGCGACATTGTCATTCATGGGTATTACATTATTGCTTGGTGCAGCGTTCATTTCTGTAGAGATTTATGAATTTGTACACTACGTACATGTTGGTGCAGGTATTACGACTAGTGCCTTCACATCTGCTTTATTAACAACGTTAGGAACACACGGTCTTCACGTAACGTTTGGTTTATTCTGGGGAATCTTCATTATGATCCAAATCGCTAAACGTGGACTTAACTCAGTGACAGCAGGGAAAACATTTATCTTCTCACTATACTGGCACTTCCTGGATGTTGTTTGGATCTTCATCTTCAGTTTCATTTACTTGAAAGGAATGATGTAATCTATGGCTAAGTTCTTTCCAATCGGCCAAATTATGGGCTTCGTATTTTCACTGATTTTAACAGTGATTGCAATGCTTGTGTACTTCACAGATATGTCATTCACAACTGGAATGGTTATCCTATTAGTAACAGCATTCATTCAAGCAGGTTTACAGTTTATTGTTTTCATGCACGCTGGTGAAACAAATGACAAGTGGGCTATCTACTCGAACATCGTATACGGCATCGGTTTAGTAGTATTGACTGTTTTAGGTTCTTTATTAATCCTTCTTTGGGATATGTAATGATGAAAAGCACTCCAGCTAGTTGATAAATGTACGAAAATACATTAAACTAGTTGGAGAATATATTACGAAATGCGTTGACCGGGAAGAGTAGGTATACAACATTTGTTTTAGGGAATGCAAGCCAATGACTGAAAGCTTGCTAACAAATTGTATAGTGAAGTTCACCCCGCGAGCAGCATCCGGGATCCACTTGTGGTGAAAGGATTGCCGGCTAGACATAGTCGTTAGCTCCAATGAAGTGATTGCTTAATGCAATAACTAGGGTGGTACCGCGAAACTCGTCCTCGTCCCTTTCTTAGGGGACGAGGATTTTTTATTTTCACAAATGGTAATGATTAGTGTGTATTTATGAGATTGTTAAAGCAACGGGTTCAGAACAGGCACTATGACACTGGATTTTATTAAGGAGGACTTTGTAAATGGAACAACAACTAAAGCAATTGGAACAAGAAGCATTAGCCAAAATTGCCGATGCAGCGGACCTAAAAGCATTAAACGAAGTTCGTGTTGCGTACTTAGGTAAAAAAGGACCAATCACGGACTTATTAAAAGGAATGGGGAAACTTTCTGCAGAAGAACGCCCGAAAATGGGTGCCCTAGTTAACACTGTGCGTGAAAACGTAACAACTGAACTTGAAAAGAAGGTTGCTGTATTAGAAGAAGTTGCAATTTTAGCACAGCTTGAAAACGAATCAATCGATGTCACGTTACCAGGCGCTAAAGTACGTGCAGGAAACCGTCACCTGCTGACACGTGTAATCGAAGAAATCGAAGACCTGTTTTTAGGAATGGGCTACGAAATCGTAGAAGGACCTGAAGTAGAAAAAGACTACTATAACTTTGAAGCAATGAACTTGCCTAAAGGTCACCCGGCTCGTGACATGCAGGATTCATTCTATATTTCAGAAGAAACATTACTGCGTACGCATACTTCACCAGTTCAGGCACGTACGATGGAAGCCAAAAAAGGCGAACCAATCCGTGTGATCTGCCCAGGTAAAGTATTCCGACGTGACACAGACGATGCGACCCACTCACACCAATTCATGCAAATTGAAGGCCTTGTGATTGGTGAAAACATCCGCATGTCTGACTTAAAAGGAACGCTTGATGCATTAGCGAAGAAAATGTTTGGAGCAGAACGCGAAATCCGTCTTCGTCCATCATTCTTCCCGTTCACAGAGCCATCTGTAGAAGTAGACGTTTCTTGTCATAAATGCTCAGGAAAAGGCTGTAATGTATGTAAACAAACTGGTTGGATCGAAATTTTAGGTGCCGGTATGGTACACCCGAACGTACTTGAAATGGCTGGCTACGATTCAACGAAGCTTTCAGGTTTTGCTTTCGGTATCGGTGCAGAACGTATCGCGATGTTAAAATACGGTGTGGATGATATTCGTCATTTCTATACAAATGACACACGCTTCTTATCACAATTCCACCAGGCAGAAGTGTAAGAAGGAGGACAATATAAATGTTAGTTTCATTAAAATGGTTAAGTCAATATGTAGATATTTCTTCTTTGGAAGCGAATGAGTTAGCAGAAAGAATTACACGCGCGGGGATTGAAGTAGATGCAGTAATTGACCGTTCACTAGGCATGTCCAATGTGGTTGTAGGTCATGTTGTATCGAAAGAAAAACATCCGGAAGCAGATAAATTAAATGTATGCCAAGTGGATGTTGGAGAAGAAGAGCTTCAACAAATCGTATGTGGGGCACCAAACGTCGATGCAGGTCAAAAAGTCATTGTAGCGCGTCCAGGAGCAAAATTGCCAGGCGGCATTAAAATAAAAAAAGCAAAATTACGCGGCCAAGAATCAAACGGAATGATCTGTTCACTTCAAGAGTTGGGGATTGAAGGCCGTCTGGTGCCGAAAGCCTATGCTGAAGGAATTTATGTACTTCCAGCTGATTCAGCTCCAGGTGCCGATGCATTAGATGTCTTAGGCTTACGTGATACAGTGCTTGAGCTTGGTTTAACACCGAACCGTTCGGATGCAATGAGCATGTTGGGTGTTGCCTATGAAGTAGCTGCGATTTTATCTCAGGAGGTAAAATTACCGGAAATCGATTATACAGCTTCAGCTGAAAAAGCGGAAGATGTTTTAAAATTAACGGTAGAAGATAAAGAAGCCAACCCGATGTACGCAGCGAAAGTTGTAAAAAATATTGAAGTAAAAGAATCTCCACTATGGCTGCAGCATGCACTAATGTCTGCTGGCGTACGTCCACATAATAACGTAGTCGATATTACAAACTACGTATTAATGGAATATGGCCAACCATTACATGCATTTGACTACGATAAATTGGCAACAGGTGAAATCGTGACGCGTATGGCTCGTGACGGTGAAGTAATGACGACACTTGATGATCAGGAACGTAAATTGGCAAGCCACAATCTTGTCATTACAAATGGTCAGGAAGCTGAAGCGGTTGCAGGTGTGATGGGCGGTGCTAAATCTGAAGTATCCGATACTACAACGACAGTAGTAATCGAATCAGCATATTTCAATCCGGCATCTGTGCGCTGTACTTCAAAAGAAATCGGCTTACGTTCGGATTCTTCCGCACGTTTCGAAAAAGGTGTAGATCCGAACCGTGTTCTTCCGGCAGCAGAACGTGCAGCACAATTACTTGCTGAATTGGCAGGCGGGGAAGTACTTGAAGGTACAGTGCTAGTTGATGAACTTGATAAGTCACCTGCTCGTGTTGTTGTATCACCTGACTTTATTAACGGCCGTTTAGGTATGAAGATTTCTTTAGAGGATATGCTGTCTATTTTAGAGCGTTTAAAATTTGATGTGGAAGCAGCAAATGGATTATTGATCATTGATGCTCCGACGCGTCGTCAGGATATTAAAATTCCTGAAGATATCGTTGAAGAAATTGCACGTATGTATGGCTATGATGAGATTCCTGTAAGCTTACCTGCGAGTGATCAAGTTGGCCGCTTAACGCCATATCAAGCAGGACGTCGTATTGTACGCAATGTTATGGAAGGTGCCGGTCTTTATCAAGCGGTAACTTACTCATTAACTTCAGCAGCGCATGCTCAAAAGTTTGCATTAAAAGCTGAAGAGACGACAAAATTATTAATGCCTATGTCTGAAGAACGCTCAACATTACGCCAAAGCTTAATTCCTCACTTAGTAGAGGCAGCAAGCTATAACGTAGCACGTCAAGCGGAAACAGTGGCATTATATGAAATTGGTTCAGTATTCCTTGGACAAACTGCTGAAGAGCTACCATTTGAAGAAGAGCACTTAGCGCTTGTGTTAACAGGTAAATGGATTGATAATACATGGCAGGGAGAAAAGAAAAATGTTGATTTCTTCGTTGCAAAAGGTATTGTAGAAGCCGTATTTGCTAAATTGGGCTTAACATCCCGTGTAGGATATGTAAAAGCGCAAGTTGACGGCCTCCATCCAGGTCGTACAGCAGATGTATTGTTGGATGGTGAAAAAGTGGGTGTCATTGCACAGCTTCATCCGCAAGAACAAAAAGCGTTCGATGTAAAAGAAACTTATGTAGCTGAACTGAACTTGCATGCTATTTTAAGTGCAACACAGGAGGAGCTCGTTTATTCTATGATTCCGCGCTTCCCGGCTATGAGTCGTGATATCGCATTGGAATTGGATGTGGCAGCTCCAGCTGGTGAAATTGTAAGCATTATTAAAGGTGCAGGAACTTCTTTATTAAAAGAAGTAAAAGTATTTGATGTTTATGCAGGGGAAAAAATGACGGCTGGTAAAAAATCAGTAGCCTTCTCATTAACATACTTCGATCCAGAGCGAACATTAACAGACGAAGAAGTAGTCGCAGCGCACAATAAAGTACTGAAAGCATTAGCAGCAGCAGGTGCAGAAGTACGCTAATTCACAATAACAAAACCCGAATGGTTCAATGACCATTCGGGTTTTGTATTATTGCGGGGATTCCTGTGCAGGCTTGACCATTCCTGTAACAGCGCCGACTAAAGCGCTAAATGTATGGATAATTCCGAACGTATAAAAGTTAAGAAAAACGTGATTCGTATACTCGTTTAATAGGGGGAAACGATAGATTGTGGAACCGGGAGTCTTCGTATCTCCACCAAGGGATGCAAAAACATTATTTGAAAAATCAATGGCATAATAGATGAAGACTACTAACAGGGCAACTCCAAATACTAAATAAATCATCCGCATTAGATGATCTTTTGCGTTTCTGGCACTTTCAGTAAAGAAGCGAAATGTAATAAATAAGCTAAGTATAATGAATGGTGCAACCAGTGCTAAACCTAGTGCGCCAAGATTTCCTCCATTTGCAACATCGTCCGGTTTTACCGTAAAGAAGTGCTGAATGATTAATACTCCAAATAAACTAATGCCCATACTTATGAGCCAACTAAAACGTAACATGTAAATCCTCCATTTCTCTTTTCACTATACAGTGTCATGCATTTCGTTTCAATGGAGGATCTACTATTCATTTAGTGGGAAAGTTCAGTATAATAGAGAAGAATGCAACTTAGGGGAGGTATAATCATGTTAAAAAAAGAAGAAGCAGTATTAGTACTGATTGATATTCAGGGGAAATTGGCGCAAGTTGTTGAGGAAAGCGCACTTGTTGTAGGTAATATCGCAACAATGGTACAAGGGGCAAAATTATTGGATCTACCTATTTTATGGCTTGAACAATATCCAAAAGGCCTTGGACCGACAGATGAGCGAGTTGCCGAGCATTTAACAGATGAAAAACCGATTGAAAAAATTACATTCAGTGCTTACGATACTGAAGAATTTGTAGAGGCATTACAGCAAACAGGACGCAAGAAGGTTTTATTGGCCGGTATTGAGGCGCATATTTGTGTATATCAAACAGCAGCTCAATTACTGGAAAACGGTTATGAAGTCGAAGTGCTGGCGGACTGTGTGTCTTCAAGAACAGCAAGTAACCGAGAAGTAGGCATCCAGAAAATGGTGCAGCTTGGTGCTCATGTAACAAGTGTGGAAATGGCATTATTCGAAATGCAGCAAGTAGCAAAAGGCGATACATTCAAAGCAATCAGCAAGCTAGTAAAATAAAATAGATTGGTTAGCGACAATTGAGCGCTAACCAATTTTTTTATTTGAAAAGAGGCAGTTTTTTCAAAGCGATACATACAGGGAGTGCAATGAGAAGACCTACTGCATTTTGAACGAGATTTCCTGGAATCGATGCAAGCGGAATGACCCAGTTTCCATAGAGAACACGTTCACAAATATAATAACCGCCAAGCATAAATGGAATCGAGATAATGATAGCTCCAAAGTTATAAAAAATATTACCACCATTTTTTCCGTTCATTGTGGCAATTTTACCTACTATATACCCCTGCAGACCACGTGTAATGAATGTAAATGGTGCCCACAATGTCCAGCCGGATAAAATATCAAACAGTGCCATACCGAATGCTCCGGCCATTGCGCCTTTCTTTGGCCCAAATAAAATTGAGATAATAAAAAGCATGGCTGAACCTAAATGAACAAGCCCCCCATTTGCAGCAATCGGCAAACGGATATTGATGAAAAATGTGGCTACGAATACGAGTGAAATAAGTAGGCTTGTAATAATTAAGTCTTTTGTTTTTTCTGATGAAGAAGTGATTGATCTTGATGATTCCATAATAATAGACGCTCCCTTGCTTGAAATTAACTCTCATATTAGCAACTAGTTGGCATCTGTAAAAGGTTCAAAAACAAACAATTTAATAAGGTCAGAAAATTTAAACAAAGCGTTTCACATATTCGGAGGAGGATTACGGTAAAAAGTATAAGCACAGCAAATTAGTTTCTGTAATTTGCTGTGCTTTTTTTAAATTGATCTGCTGTTTTATTCAGTTTTAGAATTTAGCGTAGAATGTTTTTTTCCATATGTGAAATAAACGATTATCCCGATAATAAACCAAATACCGCATGCAATCCATGTGTTTAAGGAAAGTTGTGTGATGAGAAAAATACATAAAATAAATGATAAGATTGGTAAAACAGGATAAAAAGGTACTTTAAATCGATCTTGCGGCAAGTCTTTATTTTTCCGCAAATATAAAATGCCGGCAGAAACAAAAATAAATGCAACCAATGTACCCATATTTACAAGTTCAGCCAATAAATCCAATGGAATAAAACCTGCAAAAAATGAAATTATCACGGTAAACAGCCATGTGTTTTTAACAGGCATTTTACGTTTTTCACTTAATTGAGCCAGCATTTTTGGCATTAAGCCATCACGGGCAAACGCCATCAGTAAACGTGTCCCTCCGTACATCATGACTAATATAACGGTCATCATGCCAATGACAGCACCGAGCGATATGATTCCCGCTGCCCATTCCTGATCGATCACTTGCATTGCGTAAGATACCGGGTCGGTTACATTCAGGTCTGTATATGGTACAATCCCTGTCAGTATAAGTGAAACGACAACATACAATAAGGTACAGACGAGCAGGGAACCAATAATCCCGATTGGCATATTCCGCTGGGGATTTTTTACTTCCGCGGCAGCAGAAGATACGGCATCAAATCCTAAGTAGGCAAAAAATACGAGCGCGGCACCAGTAAATACACCACTCATTCCAAATGGCAGGAAAGGTGTCCAGTTTTCAGGTTTCACGTAAAATATACCAACTGCAATAAATAATAAAATAACACCAAGTTTAATCGCGACCAATAACGCATTAAAACGTGTCGATTCTTTCATTCCTAATGACAGTAAAGCACCTATAGCGAATATAATACAGATTGCGGGCAAGTTAATATAAGTACCGTTTTCAGGACTGAATGCCCCTGTCAATGCGACCGGTAGATGGATACTCAAACCATCCAGAAGCGAAACGAAATACCCGGACCAGCCTGTTGCAACGGCAGCAGTTGCGAGTCCGTATTCCAATAATAATGCCCATCCGACAAGCCATGCAATGATTTCACCAAAAACAATATAGCTATATGAATAGGCACTACCTGCAACGGGTACAGTAGAAGAAAATTCAGAGTAACATAGTGCGGCTAATGCACAGACGACTGCAGCAATCGTAAAGGAAAAGATAATCCCCGGGCCTGCATGGAGAGCGGAAACTGTCCCAGGTAAAATAAAAATGCCTGTACCGACAATGGCACCTACACCTAACATAATCAAATCAAAAGGACCAATTGTTTTCGGCAGCTGCATGTTACCGCTTTTAAGTAAAAGGTCACTGATTGTTTTTTTTCTAAATATTTTTTTCATTGATACACCTTTTTCTAATTTACAATAATCAAAATTTTATCATTATTTTTCAGAATAATAAACAAGTTTATTGAGTTGAAGTGCTGAAGTGTTAACTTTGTCGAAAAATGAAGAAATAAATCGAATAAAATAGTTAATAATGTTATTGTTAGTATTTAACAGAAAATTTACCTGTATTTAATCCAATTTATTAAAAGATATATTATGAAAAATATATTCGAAATCGGCGAACTATTTGTTGTTTTTATAAAAAGGTATATAATGCGATATAGTATAAATATAGGAATTTTGCTTATGCATAATGAACACAGCACAAAGGAGTGCAAATAATGGAGAAGAAAATCCAAATTAAGCAGCCTAAATATCAAGTAATAGCAGAAGATATTGCCGCTAAAATTGTCGAAAAAAAATATGTGGTCGGTGAAAAGATTTACGCCCGTTCATCGCTGGCATCTCAATACAGTGTTTCATCGGAAACCGCGAGAAGAGCGATTGCCGTTCTGCAGGATTTAAATATTGTAGAAGCAACAAAGGGAAGCGGTGTTGTCATCGTTTCCTATGAAAATGCGGCTAAATACATTCAGCGGTTAACAGGCGTTAAGTCTATAAGAGATTTACAAAAACAGTTAACCGACAGTATTGAACGCCAAATTGATGAGTTGCATCATTTCCAGGATACATTAGTAGAAATGGTCAACAGGACTAGCCGCTATCAATCGATAAATCCGTTTGTACCTTTTCAAATCGATATTACTGAAAATTGTCCATTCCTATCGAAAAATGTAGGCGAAATTAATTTCTGGCAGGAAACGGGTGCCACAATAATTGGAATAAAAAAAGATCATGAACTGATTGTTTCCCCTGGTCCATACGCAACACTATCTGCCGGGGATACATTATTTTTCATCGGAAAAGAAGAGTGCTATTCCAATGTTAAACACTTTTTACAGCTGGAAAGTAACAACTTTCAATCAGAATAGATAAAGGTCATCAAATTTATAACAAAAACAAACTACTCCAACATTGTATTTCGGGAGTAGTTTTTTCTGTTTAAGGGACTTTATTTCTAGATGCAGGTGCAAAAAAAGCGATTCTCATTTGACAATAGTAACAACGTCTATTAATATAAAAGTTGTTGCTTTTAACAACCCGAGATAAATATAAAGTTGTTACTAGCGTGAAATCAATTATATTAGGAAGTGGATTATGGGGAAAATTAAAATAGACCGAGTCACTAAAGTATTTGGAAAAAATACATCACAGGCATTAAAGCTCGTGAAGCAAGAGAAATCCAAAGAACAGATTTTAAAAGAAACAAATGCTACTGTAGGTGTATATGAAGCTAGTTTGACAATTGAAGAAGGTGAGATTTTCGTAATTATGGGGCTTTCAGGAAGTGGGAAGTCGACATTAATTCGTTTACTCAATCGTCTCATTCAACCAACGAGTGGTGATATTTATATAGATGACCAAAATATTACAAAGCTCAATAAAAAGAGCCTGCAGCTAGTTCGCAGGGAAAAAATGAGCATGGTGTTTCAAAACTTCGCATTATTCCCGCAACGTACCATTTTACAAAATGCAGAGTATGGCCTGGAAGTCAGAGGCGTTCCGAAAGAGGAAAGACGATTAAAAGCAGAAAAGGCTTTACAGAATGCAGGGTTGCTCTCCTATAAAGACCAGTATCCAGATCAATTATCAGGTGGTATGCAGCAGCGTGTAGGACTTGCACGAGCGTTGGCAAATGATACAGAAATCATATTAATGGATGAAGCTTTTTCTGCTCTTGATCCGCTCATTCGTAAAGAGATGCAAGATGAGCTATTGGAGTTACAAGCTAATTTACAAAAAACAATTGTCTTTATTACACATGATTTAAATGAAGCACTTCGTATTGGTGACCGTATTGCCATTATGAAAGATGGAAAGATCATGCAAGTAGGAACAGGGGAAGAAATATTGACTAACCCTGCAAATGAGTATGTCCGTTCATTCCTGGAAGATGTAGATCGTTCGAAAGTATTGACTGCGGAAAATGCGATGATTCGTCCAATGACAATTCAAATTGATCATGAGGGACCGAAAGTTGCGCTGCAGCGTATGAGAGAAGATAAAGTAAGTGTTCTGCTCGCAGTGGATAAAGCCCGCAAATATTTAGGCTATATTACTGCAAATGATGCACTGGAGCTTGCGCAATCCGGCGAAAAGTCACTGCAGACAATCTTACGCAATGATATGCCGATTGTTGAACCATCAACAGTGATCCAGGACATTTTATCGGTTATTTCCGATTCTCCAACACCAGTTGCTGTTGTCGAAGAAGGGAAACTGCGCGGAGTACTAATCCGTGGAGTTGTTTTAGAGTCGTTAGCCTCTGAAAAAAACGGAGGTGTAGACAATGAGTAAAATTTTAAATCTGGCAACGCCATTACCAGTCGCAGAAAAAGTAGAAGATTTAATGGATATTGTAACAGATACTTTTTCAGCCCAATTCCGTTTCATTCAAAGCAACGGTGAAGATTTGATGGACCTTGTTACATCCGGATTAACAGCTATTCCGCCGTATGTATTTATTTTAATCATTGCCGTGTTGGCATTTTTCGCTACAGGCAAAAAATTCGGCTTAGCCATCTTTTCTATCATTGGTTTACTGTTCATATTAAACCAGGGCTTATGGAATCAGCTTATGAATACATTTACACTCGTGCTGTTTTCTAGTTTAATCGCGATTGTAATCGGTATACCACTTGGCATTCTGATGTCGAAATCAAAAGTAGTAGAAGAAATTTTAAAACCAATTTTAGACTTTATGCAAACAATGCCTGGATTCGTTTATTTAATTCCGGCTGTTGCGTTTTTCGGAATTGGTGTCGTACCAGGTGTATTTGCCTCAGTAATCTTCGCATTACCACCAACTGTACGTTTTACAAATCTAGGTATCCGTCAAGTTCCGACGCATTTAATCGAAGCAGCGGATTCTTATGGTAGTACATTCACTCAAAAATTAGTGAAAGTAGAACTGCCACTTTCAAGATCTACAATTATGGCCGGTATTAACCAAACTGTACTATTATCACTATCGATGGTTGTTATTGCATCGATGATTGGTGCGCCAGGTTTAGGTCGTGAAGTATTATCGGCTCTACAACGAGCGCAAATCGGTAATGGTTTTGTTGCTGGGATCAGTCTAGTAATCTTCGCGATTATTGTAGACCGCCTAACACAAAGTTTAAATAAGCAAAAATCAAATGGGGGAAAGTAAAATGAAAAAAATGAAATGGATGCCTGCAGCTACAGCAATGAGTGCAGCGCTATTATTAGCAGCGTGTGGAGATGACACAACAGAGAAAAAAGAAACGTCATCATCAGAAGATTTAGGTTCAATTGAATTAGCCTATGTAGAATGGGATTCAGAGGTTGCTTCTACGTATGTAGTGGCAGAAGTACTGGAAAGTGTCGGCTATAAAGTTGACATTACACCATTGGACAATGCCATCATGTGGGAAGCAGTTTCTAAAGGTGAAGCGGATGCGATGGTATCTGGCTGGTTACCTGCTACACATGCGTCACAATATGAAAAATACGGTTCAGATCTAGAAGATTTGGGACCAAACCTAAAAGGTGCGAAAATCGGATTAGTTGTACCAAGTTATATGGAAGCAACATCAATCGCTGATTTATCTACAGAGGCAGCATCGACAATTACAGGTATTGAAGCAGGTGCAGGTGTTGTTGCGGCTGCTGAAAGAGCACTTGAAACATATCCGAATCTGGAATCTTGGTCGTTACAACCATCTTCATCAGGTGCGATGACTGTAGCTTTAGAACAGGCAATTAAAAATGAAGAAGATATCGTTGTGACAGGCTGGAGCCCACACTGGAAATTTGCCAACTATGATTTGAAGTATTTAGAAGATCCTGAAGGAGTATTTGGCGGAGAAGAAAGTATTCACACATTTGTACGTCAAGACTTAGAACAGGAGTCACCTGATGCATTCAAGATTTTAGATGCCTTTGAATGGACAACTGAAGATATCGAAGAAGTGATGCTGAACATCTACTCAGGAACAAAACCTGAAGAAGCAGCAAAACAATGGGTTGAAGAAAACCAAGACGTAGTGAACAAATGGACAGAAGGTATTGAGAAGTAAATCAGTACAGTCTATAACGTAAATTAAGTAACGGTGCAAATTTAAAATTTGCACCGTTTTATTTTTTCATCTAAATCAAAAAACAGACTCAACTCCCGTTAAGGGGAATTGAGTCTGTTTTTTATTTTGTATAGTTATCGAAATAGCCTTGGATGTAGATCATTGGTGTTCCTTTATCGCCTGAACCGGAAGTTAAGTCAGATAATGAACCGATTAAATCTGTCAGCTTACGAGGCGTTGTACCTTGCGCAGCCATATTACCAGTTAAATCTTCTTCTTTGTTATTGATATATTCTTTGATTGCTTCTTTCAGTTCTTCACCATGCAGGTTAGAGAAATCATTATCCGCTAAGTACTTCAACTTAATTTCGTTTGGAGTACCATCAAGACCTGGTGTATAGGCAGGTGATACAACAGGGTCAGCTAGCTCCCAAATTTGGCCTACTGGATCTTTAAATGCCCCGTCACCGTAAATCATAACTTCTACAAGTTTCCCTGTAGCTGCTAAAATTTTAGCCTGGATGTCATCTACGATTGGTTGACAGTTGTCAGGGAATAATTTCACTCCATCTTCTGTCGATTTATTTGATCCAAGTAATCCGTATTTAGAGTTAAAGCCAGATCCGTTTACAGATTCAGCTAAAATATTGTCAAGACCATAAATTTTTTCAGCGCCCGCAGCTTTTAAAATCCGTTTTGTACGGAAGCGAGAGTGAATATCACAAGTTAAAATGCTTTTCGTATAATCTAAAATCGTTTTTGCATTGTTCGAGAAGATGACTTCAACTTCCGCACCTTGTTCAACGATTAATTCTTTATAATATTCGATGTAGTCCACACCTGTAAATGTATGTTTGTTAAAACCGAAATGACCACGGAATTCAGCCTCTGTCAATACATCAGTCCATGGGTTGATACCTTTTTCATCAAGTTCATCCAATGATACTAAATGGTTGCCCACTTCATCAGATGGATAGCTTAGCATAAGGACAATTTTCTTTGTACCTGCTGCAATTCCTTTTAAAATATTCGAGAAGCGGTTACGCGAAAGAATCGGGAAAATCACACCTACAGTGTCATCACCGAATTTTGCTTTTACATCAGATGCGATATCTGTAATTTTGGCGTAATTACCTTGTGCACGTGCAACAACAGATTCTGTCACTGTCACTATATCTCGATCTTCAATTGCAAAGCCCTCTGTCTTTGCAGCATTTAACGCTGTATCCACAACGATTTGAACAATATCGTCCCCTTCATTAATAATCGGGCCACGAAGACCTCGTACAACTGTTCCTACTACACGTTCCAAAATAATCTCTCCTTCAAAGCTCTAAGTTATATTTTAATTGCTTTTGCTTACTTTTAAGCAAAACATAAGTAATCTCACAATGTTTACTATAACCTGTTCATGTGATATAAGTAAAATTAATAATTCTAATATCAGATATAAGTGGGGATTATATGATAATAAAGTTGGAAGTTTATCGCATTTTCAATGAAGTAAGTCGAAGCAAAAGTTTTTCGAAGGCAGCAGCTTCTTTATATATGACGCAGCCGGCTGTTAGCCAGTCCATTTCAAAACTTGAGAAAGAACTTGATACCGTTTTATTTAACAGAACACCAAAAGGGGTAACCTTAACAGAAGAAGGTAAATTGTTACACGAATATGTCAACTCCGCTCTTGGTATTCTGGACGCGGGTGAAGAAAAAATCGCCGAATTTAAAAATCTGCGTACAGGCGTTTTACGCATCGGGGTCGGGGATACGATTTCGAGATACTTTTTACTGCCTTATTTAGAGGCATTCCACATTAAATATCCTGGTATTAAATTAAAGGTTTTAAACGGTACAACAAATGAAATATTAGCTTTTATTAAATCAGGGGAAGCGGATTTGGGTATATGCAACTTGCCGATTCAAGATCCACAGCTTCAAGTTATCCCTTGTAAGGAAATTCATGATATATTTGTGTGCGGACAAAAATATAAAAATTTATCAAAAAAGCCAATTCAGCTAGATATGCTCATGAAGCTGCCGTTAATTTTTTTAGAAAAAAAGGCAAATTCCCGAAATTATGTGGAAAACTATTTAAAAGAACAGGGCTATACGATTTCCCCTGAATTCGAGTTAGGCTCACATGATTTAGTATTGGAATTTGCAAAAATTAATTTAGGCATCGCAAGTGTAACAAAGGAGTTTGCGACCGAATACTTGGATAGAGAGATTTTATATGAAATTGAGCTCCAACAGCCAATTCCTAAGCGTAATTTAGGGATTGTCCATTTAAAAAATGTTTCACTTTCAAAAACAACGAGAAAATTTATCGCTATTGTTGATCCGGGAATCATTCATTAATAGAAGAAAAAGAGGAATAAATATGACAACTAATTTTAACGACTATCCATTATCACCTGAATTACAGCGTTCGCTTAAAGATTTGGATTACAGCACACCAACTGAAGTTCAGCAAAAAGTGTTGCCCCATGCATTAAAGGAACAGGATTTAATTGTTAAAGCACAAACAGGAAGCGGGAAAACTGCAGCATTCGCGATTCCGATTTGCGAAAATATCGATTGGATTGAAAACAAGCCACAAGCACTTGTGTTAACACCAACACGTGAACTGGCCGTTCAAGTAAAAGAAGAGTTTACCAATATTGGACGATATAAACGTATTAAAGCTACCGCATTATACGGAAAGCAGCCGTTCCGTTATCAGCAGGACGAATTAAAGCAGAAAACGCATATTGCAGTTGGTACTCCCGGACGCGTACTGGACCATATCGAAAAGGGAACATTGAAGCTTGATAAAATTCGCTATGTTGTTCTTGATGAAGCAGATGAAATGCTTAACATGGGCTTTATCGAGCAAGTCGAAGCGATACTTTCCCATGTGGAACATCGTGAAGTAACGATGCTGTTTTCAGCGACAGTACCTGAAACGATAAAAAAACTGGCATCCAATTATTTAAAAGACCCGATTGACATAGAAGTCCACTCGGAAGAGGCTGTGCCAAAAATTGAGCATGCGGTCATTGAAGTACAGGACGAAGAAAAAACAGCTGCTGTCGAAAAAATCGCGGTAGTGGAAAATCCGGATACGTGCATTATTTTCTGTCGTACGAAAGATCGTGTCGATGCCTTGCACGATTATTTATATGATCGCGAATATAGTGTCGATAAGCTGCACGGCGGCATGGATCAGTCAACTCGTCTGCTTGTCATGAATGATTACAAGCGTGGAGACTTCCGCTATTTAGTGGCAACAGATGTCGCCGCGCGCGGTATTGATATCGAGAACATTTCATTGGTAATTAACTATGATCTACCGATGGAAAAGGAAGCGTATGTACATCGTACTGGCCGAACAGGACGGGCCGGCAAGGAAGGGAAGGCTATTACGTTTGTGACGCCATTTGAACATGACTTCCTGGCAGGGATTGAAGAACTGATAGGATTTACGATTCCTAAGATGGACTTGCCGACTCATGAAGAGGTAGAAGCAAAGGCGGAGGCGTTTGACAAAAAGATGCAAAGCCGACCACAAAAGAAAAAACAGAAGAATGCCAAAGTCGATGCAAACATTACGAAGCTCTATTTCAATGGCGGTAAGAAGAAAAAGCTGCGTGCTGTTGATTTTGTCGGAACGATTGCAAAAATTCCTGGTATGACCGCTGCAGATATCGGCATTATAACGATTTTGGATACTTCTACATTCGTGGAAATTTTGAATGGAAAAGGTAATCTCGTGTTAAAAGCAATGAAGACAACGCCGATTAAGGGTAAACAACTGAAAGTGCACATTTCGACAAGCACTAACTAATAAAAAGTCGTATTGAACAGATGACGTTCAATACGACTTTTTTATTGACTAGGAATAGATGCGAGTATTACTTCTGGTCACCATTTTTGATGAAGTACCATAATAAATTTGCAAGTTCCACATTTTCCCCGGCATGCGGTGTGTTTGCAAAAGCTTCGCGGAAAGGTTTAAGCAGTGTTTCAATAACCGCAAGACGCAACTCATTACGCTGCAGTTCATCCAGAATACTTTCAGTGAATTGAGTCCCCGTCTCATTGTCAGTATCCAGTTGTAACTGGTCAAGGAATCCCTGGACCTTTTCGATTAAATCACTCTTTGTAATCGACTGGTAAATTTTTTTCTCTTCGACTAGCTGAAGTGCATCCTGTGTAATGAGGATTTCACCATTTTCCAACATAACAGGATAAATCGCTTTAATGTTACGCAATGCAATTTGCAAAATTTTCTTCTGGTCGATCATTTTACTGTAGAAGAGGCGGTGGGAATAGGTTAAATGGTGAACCATCGCGAAATATAAAATGGCTAGCTCAAGCGAATAGGGACGGACCTTCTCGCCAAAAATATCGATGAATCGATTGGATACCCACTCAATTTCCAATAGGCGATAGCGTTCCAATAAGTGTCGGAGCTCCTTGTCATTCGACTGAAAGATATTTTCGAACAAGGATACCAAGTTTTGTTTTTTATTGATTTGCATAAGAACGAGAATTTGTTCCAATAATAAGTTTTCATCGGTAATATCTTGATTTAGCAACATTTCATGCCGTAATAAGCTTGCTTCGTATCGGGTCTGTTCCATAATCGACTTAAAACATTCCACTTTAGATGGGAAATAATTATAAAATGTCCCTTTCGAAATAAGCGCTTTGTCTAAAATGTCCTGTATTGATGTTTCATGAAAGCCTTTTTCGATAAAAAGCTGCAATGCACTATCAAGTACCTGTCTTTTTCGTTGATTCATGAACTTCCTCCATATCAATTAAAACGATTTCCTTTGCATATAACGTAATAATAGTGAATTTCTTTGTACTATATACTCTGAATTGTACTCTCATTCTACTGTTTAAAGCGTGTATTCGCAATGTTTTTAGACTATGAGTATAAAAATGTTGAATTTTTTGGACTGCGAGTATAAAATAGTTCGAGTACAGAAATAGAAAGATTGAAAGATTGAAGAAGGGGAATAAAATTATGGAACAGACACAAGATGTAAAAACATTTAAAAAGCCTCCGTATTTAATGATAGCCGTATTATTTGTCGGGGCGTTTGTAGCATTTTTAAATAACACATTATTAAACGTAGCATTACCATCAATTATGGCGGCTTTTGATATTGAGGATTATTCGACAGTACAATGGTTAGCGACAGGCTACATGCTAGTGAGCGGGGTATTGGTTCCGGCTTCTGCATATTTAATTACAAAATTCAGAACACGACCTTTATTCATTTTATCGATGTCGATTTTCGTTATCGGTACAGCATTGGCTTCATTTGCGCCTAGCTTCGGATTTTTACTGGCAGGCCGTATGATTCAGGCAGCTGGGGCAGCAACGATGGCACCGATTTTAATGAACGTTATGCTCATTAGCTTCCCGGTTGAAAAACGCGGGCAGGCAATGGGGATGTTCGGTCTAGTTATGGTATTGGCTCCAGCAATCGGGCCGACTTTATCTGGATGGATTGTTGAACATTATGACTGGAGCGTACTGTTCAAAATGATTCTTCCGATTGCCGTTTTATCATTATTACTGGCAGTTTGGAAACTGGAAGATGTCCTTCCGAACCGAGATGCTAAAATCGATATACTTTCAATTGGATTATCTACAATCGGTTTTGGCGGATTATTATACGGCTTCAGTACAGCTAGTTCAGCCGGCTGGTCGGCAATAGAAGTATGGGGAACAATTACAGTAGGGGCAATTGGTTTAGCGTGGTTTATCATTCGCCAATTCCGCTTAGAGCAGCCGTTACTGGATTTACGTATTTACACATATCCTTCATACGCATTAGCTTCTGTTGTATCAATGGTATTATCTGTAGCGATGTTCTCAGGGATGATTTTAACACCTGCCTATGTGCAGAATGTCCGTGGAATCGAACCGTTTGAAGCAGGTTTAATGATGTTGCCGGGTGCAATAGTAATGGGGATTATGTCACCGATTACAGGGAAATTATTTGATCAGTTCGGACCGCGTATTTTAGCTGTTATCGGATTAACGATTACAACATTAGCAACTATCGGATTAGGTTATTTGGAAGTTGATTCATCGTACTTATTTATCATTTCGATTTATACAATTCGAATGTTAGGTATTTCAATGGTTATGATGCCAATTATGACAAACGGTTTAAATGCATTGCCGAACCGTTTAAATCCGCATGGTACAGCGATGAACAATACAGCTCAGCAAGTAGCAGGGGCAATTGGTACAGCAGTATTAGTAACTATTTTCAACTCACACACAAAAACTCGTGCAGCTGAAATTGCAGCAGATATGCAAGCGAATGCTTCCTCTTCTGTACAGCCGACTGCTGAGCAAATTGCACAAGCCCAGGCACAAGTAATGCAACAGGCAATGCTTGACGGGATTACGTACAGTTTCTTCGTGGCAGCGGGAATTACAGTTGTCGCTTTAATTTTAGCGATATTTATTAAGCGTGTGGATGTAACGAAGCGTGAAGACTTTATGGGAACTGTCCCGGAAAAAAAATAAAATAATGCAGCGGCGGGAGATTTTATCACCTGCCGTTTTTTATTTGTTATACTTGGGTAAATTACGCTGTATAAAAAGGAGCTTGAAAAATGATTGAACAATTAGGGCAAGTCATGCTGTATGTAGAAGATCAGGAACAGTCAAAAAAGTTTTGGACTGAAAAATTAGGATTTACTGTAGTTTCCGACATCACTAATGGCATGCGAATTATTACGATTGCACCAAAAGATGAAACGCAGACAAGCATTGTATTGCATGACAAAAAGAAAATAGAAGAAATGTCTCCTGAATTGAATTTGTCTACACCTTCGTTAATGTTTTATGCTAAAAATTTAGAGGAACTGTATGAAGATTTTAAAGCAAAAGGAATTACGGTCGGGGAGTTCATGAAGATGCCTTTCGGGAAAGTGTTCAACTTTGCTGATGATGAAGAGAATTATTTTGCGGTAATGGAAAAATAATAATGGAGCTGTGCCAATTGATGGCGGCAGCTCCTTTTCTATTTCTTCTTTTGCAGAAGTTTGCGTGCTTTTTCAGTATTGGCAAAATGCCATTTCGTCATAGAACGAAGTGTCTCCTCACCATGCTTCAACCAAATTTTAGCAGCCATTTCATCGACTTTGCCGCTCGCTCCTTTTTGAAGAGGGAACCCAGTCACTTTTGCAAGACGATCCATTTCTTTAAGAAATGCATAACGCGCCAAAATCGAGGCAGTAGCAACGGCTACATGCAGATTTTCCGCTTTTGTTGAAAACAGGACATTTTGGCGGACAATTTCTTTTTCATTTTTTATGTGATTATAGTAAATACCGCGCTCTGCAAATTGGTCGATTAAAATATACTGAGGGGTTTCCGGTGCTATTTTTGTCAATACATGCTTTAATGCCTGATTGTGCAGCAGCGCTTTAATTTTCCCCTGCGAATACCCCCGTGCCTGAATTGCATTGTATTTATCATTGCGCAGCGTCAAAATACTGTGAGCGCAAACCTTCATCAAATCCGGAGCAATTTGCCGCATATAGTCATCAGTTAATTGTTTGGAGTCCTTCACACCAAGTTCCTGGACGAGCGCTATTTTATCTGCTGGAACATAGACAGCGGCAACCGTTACAGGGCCAAAGTAATCGCCTGTTCCCGTTTCATCTGAGCCTAAAACAGATAATGCCGCAAAATTGTCCGGCAGTTTATCGCCTTTCGTCGAGGCAACTTTAGTCGTTGAAGTACCTGCTTGACCCCATCGTGCTGCTTCACGATCTGCCCCCGCCCCTTGAAACATTACTTTTCCTGATTTATATGCAGTAATGGCCGTATCGGCAAGTTTTGCCGCGAAAATAACACCGGGAGCCTTTCGTTCGATAAGGGCGTCTTTATAGAAATGTTGTATTGATTGCTGTTGTTCAGCACTGCAAAGTAAAACAATATTTGTCATAATCGATCCTTTCAAAAATGATGTCATACTATGTAGTATAGCTTTTTTGAAAAAAAAGGGGAACTTACATATGTATGCTTCTTTAGAAGGAACATTCTGGACATGGTGTTGCGATAGTGAAATTGGAAATGTTATGATGTACAATAGGAAAATGGCATCGTTATATAATAGAATCAATCAGGTTTGCTTTCAATCTTTTATTGGGCAAAGAACGAAAAAAGTTTTTTCGTTACTGTTCACTTATTTTTTCTGGAGGGATTATTTTGGCTGAGCAAGAAAAGAATCGCATTTCCGTAGAAATATATGGTAATACATATAAAATGGTAGGAACAGAATCATCGGTCCATATGCGTCTTGTTGCTTCGTTAGTGGACGACAAAATGCGGGAAATCAGTGCCCATAATCCATCTTTAGATACAGCGAAGCTAGCTGTATTAACAGCCGTTAATTCTGTGCACGATTATCTATTATTAAAAGAGCAATTTGAAAAACTAGAAATACAATTGAAACATTTGAAGGGTTGACATACATGTTGGATTTAATTATTCTCGCAGTTTTTATCATTAGTCTCATAGTTGGAGCGAAACGAGGGTTCGTTGTTCAACTTATCAATATCGGAAGTTTCATTATTGCCCTCATTGTAGCGGTTATTTACTATAAGCCGCTAGCAGAAAAATTTGTTTTATGGATTCCGTATCCTGGATTTACAGAAGGTTCAACAATGACGCTCGTTCTGGATTCACTCGATGTTGACCGTACGTTTTATCGCGTCTTTGCGTTTGCCATTATTTTCTTTGCTGTAAAGATTGCCCTCCAAATTGTCGGATCAATGTTTGATTTTTTAACGTATTTACCTGTATTGAGTTCATTAAACTATGTATTAGGTGCAGTTCTTGGATTTATCGAAATGTATCTTGTTCTTTTTATTGGACTGTATGTTGTAGCACTACTGCCGGTGGAATCGATTCAAACATTCATCGACAGTTCGATTTTGGCAGGACTTATACTGGAGCATACACCGCTTATTACAAGCATGTTCCAAAATTGGTGGTATATTCAAAAGAACTAACTTATGTAGCGGGTGTCCAAAATTCGGAAAAGGAATTACTAAAGAAGGAAGTCAGCCTGAAAGCATCGCATTTTGCTAAAACTGCTGACTTATCCGTTTACCGCGGATCTTTAGCCGAACCTGGACACCATTATGCCGAGGCGTAATTGATTTGAAAATCATGCAGTGCTTCTCTCGATTTTCGGGAGGAGCTTTTTTAAAGGAGAGACAATGATGAACAAAAAAATTATTATCCGTACATTGGAAAAAATAGCTTTATATATGGAGCTGCAGGCAGAAAATCCGTTTAAAGTATCCGCATTCCGAAAAGCGGCGGCAGCACTCGAGGCAGACGAGCGGAGCCTGAGCGAAATCGATGATATTACAGCAATTAAAGGGATCGGAAAAGGAACGGCTTCGGTTATTACAGAGCTGATGGAAATCGGGGAATCGACTGTATTGAAGGAGCTGGAGGCAGCTGTACCGAAAGGGCTTGTTCCATTGATGAAACTACCCGGGTTAGGTGGTAAAAAGCTTGCCAAATTGTATCAGGAACTGAACATCGTGGATGCAGCCACATTAAAGGCAGCGTGTGAGGCAGGGCAAGTAAGAGCGCTTGCAGGGTTTGCGGCAAAAACTGAGGAAAAAATTTTAAAAGAACTTGAAACATTTGGTTCCCGTGCTGAGCGGTTACCTATTTGGCAGCTTGAGCCTGTTGTTTTGGAAATTAACGAGCTTTTAGCGAGTTTGCCTGAAGTAGAAAAGTTCTCGGTTGCAGGAAGCTTCCGACGCGTTGCGGAAACGAGTAAAGATGTTGATTTCATCGTGGCAACGAAGGAATATGAGTCTGTTCGTGAAGCGATTTTAACGCGCCTTGCGATATTGGAAACTGTTGCGGCAGGGGATACAAAAGTGTCTGTCATACTGGATCGTGAAGAACCGGTAAGTGTAGATTTCCGTTTAGTGTCGCGTGAAGAATTTGCGTCAGCACTTCATCATTTCACCGGTTCGAAAGACCATAATGTACGCATGCGTCAGCTTGCAAAATCATTAGGGAAAAAAATAAGTGAATATGGTGTCGAGCAGGAAGATGGTACTGTAGTAACGTTTGAATCGGAAGAAGCGTTTTTTGCGCATTTCAATTTACCTTTTATTCCGCCGACTGTGCGTGAAAGCGGGAAAGAGCTGGACCGTTTGGACGAGCTTAGCGGATTAGTGAAGCTGGAAGATATCGTATCGGATCTTCATATGCATACAACATGGTCAGATGGTGCGCATTCAGTGAGCGAGATGGGGCAAGCTTTAATGGATATCGGATATTCACATGCCGTCATTACCGATCACTCGCAATATTTAAAAGTGGCGAATGGATTAACACCTGAACGACTTGAACAGCAAAAGCTTGATATTTATGCATTTAACGAAGCAAATCCAAGTTTCCGACTATACAGAGGTACGGAAATGGATATTCTGCCTGATGGAACATTAGATTTTGGAGATGATGTTTTAAAAGAACTGGATTTTGTTATCGCATCGATCCATTCAAGTTTTACTCAATCGCAGGACAAAATTATGGCGCGCTTAAAAACAGCAGTAGAAAATCCGTATGTCCATATGATTGCTCACCCGACAGGCCGTATCGTCGGACAGCGCGGCGGCTATGATCCGGATGTACCGTTACTGATCGAATGGGCAGCAGAAAATGGTAAAATATTGGAACTCAATGCAAATCCGTACCGCCTGGACTTAAGCATCGAATATTTAATGCTGGCAATGGAGAAAAATGTACCAATCGCCATCAATACAGACGCGCATGCAATTGATCAGCTGCGCTTTATGGACATCGGTGTCAAATACGCCCAAAAAGCATGGCTGAAAAAAGACCTGATCGTCAACACATGGTCCAAAGAAAAGTTCGAAGCATTTATTGCGAAAAATAAAGAAAAGTAATAGGAGGTGTTCTCATGATCGAACAACGAGCATTGAAAACACTAGAATTTCATAAAGTACGCGAGCAAGTAGCGGCATTTTGTACGAACTCTATCGGAAAACAAGCGATCGATGAACTTGTACCGGAAACGGATTACGATACAGTTGTCGAACTCCTGGAAGAAATGGACGAAGGGCTCGCGATTTTACGCGTAAAAGGCAATGTGCCGTTGGGTGGCATTTTCGATGTACGTCCACATGCACGACGCTCACAGATCGGCGGTATGCTCAGCCCGATGGAATTAATGGAAATTGCAAGCACAATACGGGCAAGCCGGATTTTACGGAATTTCATTGAAGATATTGAATCGGAAAATACGATTGAAATCCCGCACTTTATTGAACGTAAAGAACAAATGCCTGTCTTGACTGCATTGCAGCACGAAATTAATGACTGTATTGATGATAATGGTACGGTGCTTGATTCAGCGAGTCCTGCCTTACGTTCAATTCGCCAGTCTTTACGTTCAGAAGAGTCGAAAGTGCGTCAGAAGCTGGAAAGTCTCACACGTGGTTCGAACGCTACAAAAATGCTGTCTGACGCGATTATTACGATTCGTAACGACCGCTTCGTAATCCCGGTTAAACAAGAGTATCGTTCGCATTATGGCGGAATCGTCCACGATCAGTCAGCTTCAGGTCAAACTTTATTCATCGAGCCTGATGCGGTGATTCAGGCGAACAATGAAGTACAGCGTCTCAAAGTGAAGGAAAAGGCTGAAATCGAGCGCATTCTGTCCGAACTTACTTTAAAGGTACAGGAAGTCGGTCATGAAATATTTGTTCTTGTGCAGTTACTTGGAGAACTGGACGTCATTTTAGCAAAAGGGAAATACGGACAAGCGAATAAATGCACAATGCCAAAAATGAATAAAGAAGGTTATACACGACTAGTTCGCGCACGGCACCCGCTATTGCCAATTGAAGAAGCTGTTGCCAATACGATTGAATTTGGACGGGATATTACAGCAATTGTTATTACTGGACCAAATACAGGTGGTAAAACAGTAACATTGAAAACAGTGGGACTGTGTACAATTATGGCACAGTGCGGACTGCCGGTTCCGGCACTGGATGGTTCGGAATTGGCCGTGTTTGAGCAAATTTTTGCAGATATTGGCGATGAACAGTCAATTGAACAGTCATTATCAACTTTCTCTTCTCATATGGTGAATATAGTAGACATTTTAAGCAAATTTAATGAAAAATCTTTAATTTTATTTGATGAGCTTGGTGCAGGTACCGATCCGCAGGAAGGTGCAGCTCTTGCAATTGCTATATTGGATGAAACAGTCGATCGCGGCGCACGTGTTATGGCAACATCCCACTATCCGGAGCTGAAGGCATATGGCTATAACCGTCCATCAGTAGTTAACGCAAGTGTAGAGTTCGATATTGAAACACTCAGCCCGACGTATCGATTGCTCATTGGGGTGCCGGGTCGTTCAAATGCATTTGAAATTTCCAAACGACTTGGATTAAGTTCAAATGTAATCGACCATGCAAAATCCTTTACAGGTACTGACCGTCATGAAGTAGAGTCAATGATTGCTTCACTTGAAGAAAGCCGATTACGATCTGAACGTGAAGCAGACGAAGCTCACCTTTTACTGGAAGATGCACAAAAAATCCGTACAGAGCTGGAAGAACGTCTTCGTATTTATGATGAGAAAAAGGAAAACCTGGAGAAAAAAGCGAAAGACAAGGCTCGCAAAATTGTCGATGAGGCGAAGAAAGAAGCCGAATCAATTATTGCAGAGTTGAAAAAAATGAAAGAAAATGCCGCTTTATCAGTTAAAGAGCATGAGTTAATCGATGCGAAGAAACGTTTGGATAATGCAGCACCGATTGACAATAACAAAGTGCTTCAAAAGGCTGTCGCTGCCCGTGAGCGTAAGCAAAACCTGCAATTGGGCGATGAAGTAAAAGTATTAAGCTACGGTCAAAAAGGTACACTTCTGCAAAAAGCAGGAAATGAGTGGGTTGTTCAAATTGGTATTTTAAAAATGAAACTGCCCGAGTCCGATTTAGAATATGTGAAACCGGAAAAAGAACAGGTTACTCGTCCGATGATGAACGTAAAAAATCGCAACAGCATCGTGAAACTGGAACTTGATTTACGCGGCGAACGATATGAAGAAGCGCTTATTCGCACAGAAAAGTATTTAGATGATGCATTGTTGGCGAACTATCCGCGTGTATCGATTATTCACGGTAAAGGGACTGGTGCATTACGCCAGGGAATTCAAAACTTCCTGAAAAACCATAAACGTGTGAAATCATACCGTTATGGTGAAGCGGGAGAAGGCGGATTCGGTGTTACCATTGTAGAACTAAAATAGTTGTTGCTCCTTTTAAATTATGCGCTAATATTAAAGTAGAAAGAAAATAATTAAAGGGGGTAAAATGGATTGCTAGGATCAGACTTTTGGCACCATCCTCTCGTAGAAACAGCAGGCTATTTTAGTGTGGTAGTCCTTTGCCTATTCGTATCAATGATTTTATTTGAGGTCGTAACAAAGTATAAAAATTGGGATGAAATAAAAAAGGGAAATGTCGCGGTCGCTTTAGCTACTGGAGGAAAAATTATAGGCGTCTGTAATATTTTCAGATATTCGATTAATCAGCATACATCATTTATTGAAATGCTCGGTTGGGGTTTATTCGGTTTTACGTTATTGATTTTTGCTTATTTTCTATTTGAGTTTTTAACGCCGAAATTTAATGTGGATGAGGAGATTGCAGCTGACAACCGTTCAGTTGGATTTATTTCATTTACTATTTCTCTCGGTTTGTCATTTGTTATCGGAGCAAGTATTTCATAGGAGCATACACATGGAAACATTATCGAAAATCTTACTCGTCGTCTGTTTCATTTTTCTTGCAGTCGGCATTTACTACATGATGACACTCTAAACATAAAAGCAAATGAACTAGTATTTAATTAGTCCATTTGCTTTTTTTATTAGGTACAGATTGACAGCAACCGAATAATCTTTACTTTATCCAGACCTTTAATAAAAAAATATTTTAACTAGTTAAAACTTTATTGGAAAAGTATATTTCCATACTAAACGAATAGTCCTATATGTTTTCAATTCAATAATACTATAAAACTCAAAACAAATAACGAGAAAATATATGCATAAACGAGAATATAATGTGTGTATCTATGAAAATAGTTTGAAACCATTTCCAAAGTTCATTATAATGATGTAAAGAAGTAAAGCTTTAGTAAAGGGGAGGAGTTTTATGACAGAAAAGGTTTGGTTGGCAAGCTATCCGAAAGAAGTACCACATTCTATTGATTTGCCGGAAATTCCTGTACACCAGTTTTTAACACAAGCATATGAGTCATTGCCCAATAAAGTCGCAATACACTTCATGGGGCGAGAGCTTACGTACAAAGAGCTTTATGAATCAGCTTTGAAGTTTGCGAACTACCTGCGTTCTCTGGGGGTGGAGAAGGGGGATCGGGTAGCAATTATGCTGCCGAACTGTCCGCAAGCGGTCATCGCCTATTATGGGACGATGTATGCAGGTGGAGTTGTCGTACAGACGAATCCGCTTTATACAGAACGGGAACTGCAATATCAGATGTCGGATTCCGGAGCAAAAGTAATTCTAGTGATGGATATTTTATACCCAAGGGCAATGAAGATCTTACATGAGACAAATATTGAAAATGTCATCGTTTCAGGAATTAAAGACTATTTGCCATTCCCGAAAAACTTAGTATATCCGTTCATCCAAAAGAAACAGTACGGTTTTAGTGTAAAGGTTGAACATAGCGGAACAAATCACCTGTTCACAGAAATTATGAAAATGGCCAAAACGGATAAAATCGAGCAGGACTTTGATTTTGAAAATGATTTGGCGTTATTGCAATACACTGGCGGGACGACAGGTTATCCGAAAGGTGTTATGTTAACGCATAAAAACCTGATTGCAAATACATTAATGTGTGATGCATGGATGTATAAATGTAAAAAAGGCGAAGAGACAATTTTAGGCATACTTCCTTTCTTCCATGTATACGGTATGACAACGGTATTAATTTTATCTGTCATGCAGCAAGGAAAGATGGTATTACTTCCGAAATTTGATGCGGAACAGGCATTGAAAACGATTGATAAACAAAAACCAACTTTATTCCCCGGTGCACCAACAATGTATATCGGGTTATTGAATCACCCGGATTTAACAAAATATGACCTATCTTCAATTAAAGCGTGTTTAAGCGGTTCTGCCGCATTGCCGCTGGAAGTTCAGGAAAAGTTTGAAGAATTGACAGGCGGCCGTTTAGTGGAAGGATACGGTTTAACCGAAACTTCTCCAGTTACTCATGCCAACCCAATTTGGGATCATCGTATTAACGGTTCAATCGGGTTGCCATGGCCGAATACAGAAGCGGTTATTTTACGCTCAGGTGAAACAGAAGCAATGCCTGCAGGTGAAATCGGTGAAATAGCGGTTAAAGGGCCACAAGTTATGAAGGGCTACTGGAATCGTCCAGAAGAAACAGCAATGGCATTTTCAGATGGCTGGTTTTTAACGGGTGATTTAGGTTATATGGATGAAAAGGGTTATTTTTATGTTGTTGACCGGAAAAAAGATATGATTATTGCAGGCGGATTTAATATTTACCCGCGTGAAGTAGAAGAAGTACTGTATGAGCATGAGGCAATTCAGGAATGTGTCGTGGCCGGTATACCTGATCCGTATCGCGGAGAAACCGTAAAGGCATATATTGTCCTTAAAGAGGGTAAATCCGTTACAGATAAGGAACTGAACGAGTATTGCCGGAAAAACCTGGCTTCATATAAAGTGCCGCGTTTCTATGAATTCCGCCAAGAGCTGCCGAAAACAGCTGTCGGAAAAATCTTGCGCCGTACACTTATTGAAGAAGAAAAACAGAAAATGGCACAACAAGAAGCAAAATAATTAATTGTTTAGCAAACTATTGACAGAATGCAGAACAAACTATAATATGAAAACATGAATGAATGGTCATTCATGTTTTCATATTTTTTTTGGTGGTGATCTGCTTGAAACGAAACAAACCCAAATATATGCAAATAGTAGACGCAGCAGTCATTGCTATCGCAGAAAACGGCTATCATCAAGCCCAAGTTTCAAAAATAGCCAAACAAGCTGGGGTTGCCGATGGTACAATCTACTTATATTTCAAAAACAAAGAAGATATTCTAATTTCTGTATTCCAGGAAAAAATGGGGATTTTCGTAGAGAATTTACAGGCTATAATAAAAAGTGGGGAAACTGCATCCGATAAGTTATGTAAAATGATCGAAAATCATTTCCGGGTTCTATCGAGTGATTTACACTTAGCAACTGTAACTCAGCTTGAGTTACGGCAATCGAATAAAGAAATTAGACTGAAAATTAATTCTATTCTAAAAGAATATTTAATTTTACTGGATCAAATTTTAATCGAAGGTATGCTGAATGGTGAATTCAACCAGACGATGGATGTTCGTATTGCGAGACAAATGGTGTTTGGCACTATTGACGAAATTACGACAACTTGGGTAATGAACGAAAATCGATATGATTTATTAGAGCAAGCTCCGAAAGTTAAGCAATTACTGCTAAACGCACTTAAAGCATAAAGGGGATGTAGAGGATGGAGTTTCTAAGTTGGAAAGTAGAAGAAGGGGTCGCGATAGCTACGATTTCAAGACCACCAGCAAATGCACTTTCACAAGGCTTAATCCAAGATGTGAATGCACTTTTAGACGCTGTTGAAGAAGATGAAAAAGTACGTGTCATCGTCTTGCACGGCGAAGGACGTTTCTTCTCTGCAGGTGCAGATATTAAGGAGTTTACAAGCGTACAGTCAGGAGAAGCATTTACAGGATTGGCGAAAAATGGACAAGATGTTTTCGAGCGTATCGAAACATTCAGTAAACCTGTTATTGCCGCAATCCACGGTGCAGCATTAGGCGGCGGCTTGGAACTTGCGATGGGATGCCATATGCGCTTTGTAACTGCATCGGCTAAATTAGGCTTGCCGGAACTATCGTTAGGCTTAATACCAGGATTTGCAGGTACACAGCGATTACCACGATATGTTGGTGTAGCAAAAGCAGCGGAAATGATGTTTACAAGCGACCCGATTACGGGGACGGAAGCTGTTGAATGGGGATTAGCAAACCGTGCTTTTTCCGATGAAGAGCTGTTGCCTGAAACATTGAAAATCGCTAAAAAAATTGCGAAGAAATCACCAATTGCTCTTAAAGCAGCGATCCAAATGCTGAATTACTCGAAACCGTCTTCTTATTACGATGGTGTAAATGCTGAAGCAAACAGCTTCGGTGAAGTATTTGTTTCTGAAGATGCTAAAGAAGGTATCCAGGCATTTATTGAAAAACGAGAGCCGGTATTTACCGGCAAATAAAAAAATGTATTCTTCCCTGTTTTTCGGGATTAAAATTAAAAAGCTTTTAGGAGGTCTAGATTATGAATATTTTTGTATTAGTAAAACGTACTTTTGACACAGAAGAAAAAATCGTCGTATCCGGCGGTAAAATTCAAGAAGATGGTGCAGAATTCATCATCAACCCATACGATGAGTACGCAATTGAAGAAGCAATTCAAAAGCGCGACGCATTAGGCGGTAAAGTAACAGTTGTGACAATCGGTGGCGAAGATGCAGAAAAGCAGTTACGTACAGCTTTAGCAATGGGTGCCGATGAAGCGGTATTGATTAATACAGAAGATGATTTAGATGAGCTTGACCAATATTCTTCAGCTTATATTTTAGCGGAATATTTAAAAGACAAAGAAGCAGATTTAATTTTAGCAGGAAATGTAGCGATCGATGGTGGTTCAGGACAAGTAGGCCCACGCTTAGCAGACCTGCTTGGCATCAACTACGTAACAACAATTACTTCATTGGAAATCGACGGCACAAACGTTAAGATTGTGCGTGATATCGAAGGGGACGCTGAAGTATTGGAAACATCATTACCATTATTAGTTACAGCTCAACAAGGTTTAAACGAGCCACGTTACCCATCTTTACCAGGTATTATGAAGGCGAAGAAGAAACCGCTTGCAGAACTGGAATTGGATGATTTGGATATCGATGAAGACGATGTTGAAGTAAAAGTAGAAACAGTTGAAATTTACTTGCCGCCACAAAAAGCGGCTGGCCGTGTATTGGAAGGCGATCTTTCTGCACAGGTAAAAGAATTAGTAAACTTACTTCATAACGAAGCAAAAGTAGTCTAATAGAAGTCAACTAGCGTACGAAAATTTTTACGAAGATGGTAATGGAGGGATATTCTATGTCAAAGAAAGTTTTAGTGTTAGGTGAGGTTCGCGAAGGGAGCTTACGTAACGTTTCATTCGAAGCAATTGCAGCAGGTTTACAAATCGCTGATGGCGGAGAGGTAGTAGGTTTATTAGTGGGGGATGCAGTAGCTGGTTTAACGCAGGAATTAATTGCATATGGAGCGAGCCGCGTTATTACAGTGGAACATCCACACTTGAAAAACTATACATCTGACGGATACAGCCAAGCAATTTTAGCAGTAGTTGAACAAGAAAATCCAGAAGCAATCGTATTCGGTCATACTTCTTTAGGTAAAGATTTATCACCAAAAATTGCTTCACGCCTGAAATCAGGGTTAATTTCAGATGTTACGGAAATACAGGGAGCAGGCGATGATACAGTATTTGTCCGCCCGATCTATTCTGGTAAAGCATTTGAAAAAGTAAAAATCAAAGATGGTATTATTTTTGCGACAATCCGTCCAAACAATATTCCGCCATTAGCAAAAGACGATTCTCGTACTGGTGAAGTATCATCAGTATCGGTTGATATTACAAATTTACGTACAATCATCAAAGAAGTTGTGCGCAAATCAACTGAAGGTGTAGACCTTTCAGAGGCGAAAGTAGTAGTTGCAGGTGGCCGTGGTGTTAAATCCGAAGAAGGATTTGAGCCATTAAAAGAGCTTGCTAATTTACTGGGTGGAACAGTTGGCGCATCTCGTGGTGCATGTGACGCTGAATATTGTGATTACTCATTACAAATCGGCCAAACTGGTAAAGTTGTAACACCTGACTTATATATCGCTGCGGGGATTTCCGGTGCGATCCAGCATTTAGCTGGTATGTCGAACTCAAAAGTTATCGTTGCGATCAACAAAGATCCAGAAGCAAATATCTTTAAAGTAGCAGACTACGGTATTGTTGGTGACTTATTCGAAGTAGTGCCAATGTTAATCGAAGAGTTTAAAGCACTTAAAGTAAATGCTTAAAAAGTGATAAATAGCTTCCTTCTTTTGAGGGGAGCTTCTTTTATTTCTGAAGTGTTGTGGTATGGATGATGCGTATGGAGAAGGTTTCGTATTAAGCTTTAAAATGTTTAGATAAAGGGTATACGTACTCTAATATTCTCCATAAGTAATTTATGCGATATCAGATACAACCGCTATATTCTGAGGTGCATTTATATTCCCAAGCATTTTACTACTGTTTAATTGGGAAAACATGCTATACTACAACCATATGTTATTTAAGGAGGCTATTTAATATGGCAATTGTACACGCGACAGATCAAACATTCCCGCAAGAAATTTCAAACGGCACAGTTTTAGTAGACTTTTGGGCTACTTGGTGCGGACCATGTAAAATGATTGCTCCAGTTCTTGAAGAATTAGATTCAGAAATCGGTAACGATGTTAAAATCGTAAAAGTTGATGTTGATAACAACCAAGGTACTGCTGCTGATTACCAAATCATGTCAATCCCATCATTATTATTATTCGTAGATGGTGAATTAAAAGCAAAAACTGCTGGCTTCATGCCAAAAGAAGCGTTAGTGGATTTCATTAACGACAACAAATAATTAATCCTCCGGCCACTCATATGGCCAAGGAACAGTTGATATGTTGAAAGCCGTATGCCCCACAAGGTGTACGGCTTTTTTCTTATACTCTAATCAGTTAAACTATAGGAAAGGACATACTGGACAGGTGAGAATATGAATGCAATCATCAAAGCAAAATTAGAAATACTACCAAATGAATCAGGTTGCTATATTATGAAAGACCGTCAAGGTACGATTATCTACGTTGGCAAGGCGAAAGTATTGAAAAATCGAGTACGTTCTTACTTTACGGGAAGTCATGACGGTAAAACTGCAAGACTAGTCAGTGAGATCGAAGACTTCGAGTATATTGTGACTTCAAGCGATTTGGAAGCCCTTATACTTGAGCTGAATCTAATTAAGCTGCATGACCCGAAATATAATGTGAAACTAACGGATGATAAAACATATCCTTATATAAAAATAACAAATGAACGGTACCCGCGTATTATTACGACAAGAAAAGTGAAGAAAGATAAGGCGAAATATTTCGGGCCGTATCCGAATGCCTATGCTGCGAACGAAACGCGGAAATTACTGGACCGTTTGTATCCGCTTCGTAAATGTACACATCTGCCTAACCAGGTATGTCTGTACTATCATCTGGGTCAATGTTTGGCGCCGTGTGTAAAAGACATCGAGAAACAAGTGTATGACGAAATGATTGATGAGATTTCGAAGTTTTTAAACGGGGGCGTCGAAGAAATTCAGCAAGACCTTCAGCAAAAAATGATGGATGCAGCTGAAAATCTGGAGTTTGAGCGTGCAAAGGAATTCCGGGATTTGATTGCCCATATCGATCAAATTATGGAAAAACAAAAAATCGTTACGGATGATTTAAGCAACCGGGATGTATTCGGCTATGCAGTTGAAAAAGGCTGGATGTGTGTTCAGGTGTTTTTTGTGCGTCAAGGCAAACTCATTGAGCGGGATGTCTCGATTTTCCCGATTTATAATGAGCCGGAAGAGGAATTTTTAACATTTGTCGGCCGCTTTTATGAACAGCCGCACCATCTATTGCCAAAAGAAATCTTTGTGCCGAAAACGATCAATGAAACAATATTACAAAAGCTGTTGGACGTGAAGGTGCTGACACCGAAGCGCGGTTCCAAAAAAGAGCTTGTTGAATTAGCGATGAAAAATGCGGAAATCGCCATTCATGAGAAATTCCAGTTGATTGAACGTCAAGAAGAGCGGACAGTTGGGGCTTGTGAAGCACTTGCCGAAGCGATGCAAATACCGTTGCCGCTAAGAATAGAAGCATTTGATAACAGTCATATGCACGGTGCGGATCCGGTTTCGGCGATGGTTGTTTTTATCGATGGAAAGCCTTCGAAAAAGGAATACCGGAAATATAAAACAAGGGAAGCAGCCAAACACGATGACTATGGTGCGATGCAGGAAGTTATTCGACGCCGTTATACACGTGTTCTGCGTGAAAATCTGCCATTGCCCGATCTGATTCTTATTGACGGAGGAAAAGGACAGATGGAAGTCGCGCGGGAAGTGATTGAAGATGAGCTTGGGTTAGTCATTCCGATAGCAGGGTTGGCTAAAGACGAAAAGCATAATACGTCCCAGCTTTTCTTTGGTACGCCTCCGGAAGTTGTTCCGTTAAAGCGTACAAGTGACGGTTTTTATTTATTGCAGCGCATTCAAGATGAGGTACACCGGTTTGCGATTACGTTTTTACGTCAGCAGCATCAGACGAATGCAATCACTTCTGTTCTCGATGGAATTGAAGGTGTAGGTCCGAAGCGGAAGCAGCAGCTCATGAAGCATTTTGGATCAGTGAAAAAAATCCGCGAGGCAAGCGAACTGCAGCTGCAGGAATCCGGAGTGCCGGGGAAACTGGCGGAAGTCATCTATCGTCATTTTCATGAAGCACCATTGAACAAAGAATAAAATTGTGCTAACATATAAGACAATTCAATATTTACTAAGATAGAGGCGCAGTATTCAACAGTAAATTGCTCGAGGAAGAACAATTCCATTGACAGCAATCGAAAGGGAATCCTGCCGAAGTGAAGTGCGTATTGTTCGCGCAGTTTGCTGGTTTTGCATTTAAGAGATGTAAAACTGTCAGAGCTTTATGTTCTGGAGGGCTATCCTGAAAAACTTATAACTATTATTTGTCTTGACGGCGGCTTTCCATGAACATGGGAAGTCGTCTTTTTGTTTTCGAATTTAAGGAGGGAAAAGTATGGAGACAGTTGTTGTAAAGTTTGGCGGTCCGGCATTGACTACACCGGAAAAAATAGTACATATCGCTAAAAAGGTGATAAAAGAACAAGGGCGTGGCATAAACTTAGTCGTTGTCGTTTCTTCAATGCCCGCTATACGACGAGAATTGAGACAATATGCTGCTGAAATCACCGATGAGCCGTCGAAACGGGAAATGGATGCACTTGCCTCATCAGGCGCACAAATAACAAGTGCAATGCTTGCAATGGCCATTCAGGAGCATGGTGGTAAAGCAGTGTCACTTGCTGGATGGCAAACAGGCATCGTTACAAATCAAAAACACGGTAACGCACGGATCGATCATGTTGACAGTGCACGAATTCGGGAACATTTGGCATTAGGTGAAATCGTTGTAGTAGCAGGTTTTCAAGGAGTTACGGGAACAGACAATATTTCAACATTCGGCAAAGGGGGTTCTGAAACTTCAGCAGTTGCACTGGCGGTTGCCCTCGAAGCGGAGCGTGTCGAGATTTTTTCATCAGTTGAAGGGATTTTTACAGCAGACCCAGAAATTGTAAAAGAATCTAGGAAACTACCGGAAGTTTCTTATGATGAGATGTTGGAATTTGCAAATTTAGGGACTAAAATTTTGCACCCACGTGCGGTTGAACTTGCCAAAAAATACAATATACCGCTCATTGTACGCTCTTTCGTACAGGACGTGGAAGGTACTTTTATTAAAGGGGATGTAGACATGGAGAAAAACTTACTTGTACGCGGGGTAGCCTACGAATCGGATATTATCCGTCTGACAATCGGCTATGATTCTTATGAGACCGCGTCATTGGCAGAAGTGTTTAGTGTTTTAGCAGAAAATGATATCAATGTGGATATTATTGTTCAAGCAGTCATTGATGGCGTGAAGCCGACCATTTCCTTTACGATTTCAAAAGATGAGTTTGCGGAAGCTTTACGGGTACTGGAAACTAGTAAACTGTCGCTTGGGTTTAGTTTTGCGGATTTTGAAGTAGGTTTAGCGAAAGTATCTATTATCGGATCTGCGATGGCATCCAATCCGGGGGTGGCGGCACGCATGTTTGCACGATTAGGTCGCGAACATATTCCTGTGAAAATGGTCAGCACTTCGGAAATTAAAGTTTCTGTCGTTGTACCGCAGGAAGAAATGGTTCGTGCTGCGAATGTGCTGCATGAGGAATTCAATTTGGCGATGAAAGAAGTAACCGCTTCTTAAATTAACAGCTGGAAATGAGCCGAAGCAGCTCATTTTCAGCTTTTTTATTGAGTAAATTTGAACTGCTTCAGCAATAGGGACTCATTATAAGTTGAAGACTAAATTTTCTCTTTTAAATCCCATTTTAACGTAAATTTTACGATATGTTTGTCATTGTCTTTTTCTTCATAGCATTCCGTCAAATAGCCAAGCTGCTTTTGTTTCTGCTCTGCCAAAAAGCCGGCTTCAAGACGGAAACAACGTTGTACAATATTGAGTGGCACTTCCTCTGTTGTCATAAGTATGTAATGAAGTTCGTCCTTCGTTTCCTTTTCCAGAACTAACTGGCCCCAGCCAGCTTCCATAAAAAATGAAGGCAGTTCATCCATTGAAAATAATGGGAACTTTCTAGCAATCTCTTTACCTGCCCAATATAAAACATCTTCTTCATGCTTTCCCAGAATAGAAGGAAGAAGATGGTCACGAATGATTTCGTAGCCAAAAGTTGGAATCGTTTTCATTTTGTACCCTTCCATATAAAAAACCTCTTTCATAAATTTTCTTATAATTTTCATTCTTTCATGAAGAAATGAGTTATAAGCAGAAAAAACGGTTCTCAAAACAGCGTAAAACCGTCTTTAAAATGATTATAAAATATCCTGCGTTGCCTTGACGCTAGTATCTGTTGAGAGTACAATGGACATGTCATAATATTGTACCATGATGAAATGCGCAGTCAACATCCCAACTTTTACAATTTTGAGGCGTTGCGCATGTGTATTTCAAGTACTAAGGGGGGTAACAGTTTTGTCGAAAGATCGTGAATTTTTATGGCGCCGCTTACACTCGTTATTAGGTGTAGTTCCTGTCGGGTTGTTCTTGGTGTTCCACTTATTTCTGAACTTCACAGCAGTTGGCGGTGAAGAAACTTACAATAACGCAACAGGTGTTATGGAATTACTTCCACACTCGTTATTGTTAGCGATGGAATGGATTATTATCTATATTCCATTAATGTTCCACGGATTCTATGGAGTGTATATTGCTTTCACTGCAACATACAACACTGGACGTTTCAGCACATTCCGTAACTGGATGTTTGCATTGCAACGTTTCACAGGTATTTTCCTTGTAATCTTCATTGCGTGGCATATTTTCCAAACACGTATCCAAAAAGCATTAGGTGCTGAAGTTGAATTCAATATGATGGTTGAAATCGTTGACAATCCATTAATGTTAGTATTCTACATCTTAGGTATCGTTTCAGCAGCATTCCACTTAGCGAACGGTTTATGGTCGTTCTTAGTAAGCTGGGGTATTACGCAATCTAACAAATCTCAACGAATCGCAACTTATGTTACATTGTTAATTTTCGTTGTATTAGCAATCGTTGGTGTTGCTGCTATCTTAGCATTCGTCTAATCCCTTAACTTGATCACTACTACATAGTTAAGATCCTAGATGGAATGGAATATGAGTAAAAGTTTTTAGCAATTAATGAGGAGTGAGAAATAATCATGGCAAAAAGTAAAGTTATCGTCGTTGGTGGCGGTCTTGCTGGCTTAATGGCTACGATTAAAGCAGCTGAAGTTGGTACTGAAGTTGAATTATTCTCGTTAGTTCCAGTTAAACGTTCACACTCTGTATGTGCACAAGGCGGAATTAACGGAGCAGTTAATACAAAAGGTGAAGGGGATTCTCCATGGATCCACTTTGACGATACAGTTTATGGTGGCGACTTCTTAGCGAACCAACCTCCAGTTAAAGGTATGTGTGATGCAGCACCTGGTATTATCCACTTAATGGACCGTATGGGTGTAATGTTCAACCGTACTCCAGAAGGTTTACTTGACTTCCGTCGTTTCGGTGGTACGTTAATGCACCGTACAGCATTCTCTGGTGCGACAACTGGTCAACAATTATTATATGCACTAGACGAGCAAGTTCGTGCACACGAAGTAGCTGGTTTAGTTACGAAGTATGAGCACTGGGAATTCCTTGGTGCGGTGCTTGATGACGAAGGCGTTTGCCGCGGTATCGTAGCACAAGATTTACGTTCTGAAGAAATTCGCTCATTCCGTTCTGATGCTGTAATTATGGCAACAGGTGGTCCTGGTATTATCTTCGGTAAAACAACAAACTCAGTAATCAATACTGGTTCTGCAGCATCGATTGTTTACCAACAAGGTGCAACATATTCAAACGGTGAAATGATTCAAATTCACCCAACAGCGATTCCTGGAGACGACAAAAACCGTCTAATGTCTGAATCTGCTCGTGGTGAAGGTGGACGTGTATGGACGTATAAAGACGGTAAGCCTTGGTACTTCCTAGAAGAGAAATATCCTGCTTACGGTAACTTAGTACCACGTGATATCGCAACACGTGAGATTTTTGACGTGTGCGTAAATCAAAAATTGGGTATTAATGGGGAAAACATGGTATACTTAGACTTATCCCATAAAGATCCTCATGAATTAGATATTAAATTAGGTGGTATTATCGAAATCTACGAGAAATTCGTAGGTGATGATCCACGTAAATTACCGATGAAAATCTTCCCGGCGGTACACTATTCAATGGGCGGATTATGGGTTGACTACGACCAAATGACTGAAATCCCTGGTTTATTCGCTGCAGGTGAATGTGACTACTCACAACACGGTGCAAACCGTTTAGGTGCGAACTCATTATTATCAGCGATTTACGGTGGTATGGTTGCAGGTCCAAATGCTGTTAAGTACATTAAAGGACTTAAAAAGCATGCGGAAGATTTACCTGAAGAAATCTACACGCGTCGCGTACAGGAAGAAACAGAGAAATGGGAAGCTATCCTAAAAATGGACGGTACAGAAAACGCTTACTTACTACACAAAGAGCTTGGTGAGTGGATGACTGACAACATGACTGTTGTACGTGTAAACGCAAAATTAGAAGAAACTTATGCGAAATTAACTGAGCTTCTAGAGCGTTGGGAAAACATCAACATTAACGACACGCAAAAATGGTCGAATCAAGGTGCTCACTTCACTCGTCAGTTAAAGAACATGCTATATTTAGCTAAAGTTATGACTAAGGGTGCATTATTACGTAACGAATCTCGTGGGGCTCACTTCAAACCTGAATTCCCTGAACGTGATGATGAAAACTTCTTAAAAACAACTATGGCGAAGTTCGATCCGGCAACGGGCGAACCAATTATTACTTATGCCGATGTAGACGTTTCGTTAATTCCACCACGTAAACGCGACTACTCAGCGTAGAAGGGGGAACTAAACAGTGGAAACAGTAAATACTGGTAGAACAGTTAAGTTAGAAATCGTTCGTCAAGACAATGAGAATGGTGCTACACGCGTTGAAAAGTTTGAAGTTCCTTACCGTCCTGGTATGAACGTTATCTCTGCTCTAATGCATATTCAAAAATATCCTGTTACTGCTGATGGTCAAAAAACGACTCCAGTATCATGGGATATGAACTGTCTGGAAGAAGTTTGTGGTGCATGTTCAATGGTAATCAATGGACGTCCGCAACAATCTTGTTCAGCATTAGTAGACAAGTTAACTCAGCCAATTCGTTTAGAGCCAATGAAAACTTTCCCGGTTATCCGTGACTTACAAGTAGACCGTGAGCGCATGTTTAACGCACTTAAGAAAGTTAAAGCATGGGTACCAATCGATGGTACTTATGATTTAGGCGAAGGTCCACGTATGCCAGAGCGCAAACGTCAATGGGCTTATGAATTATCAAAATGTATGACTTGTGGTGTTTGTATGGAAGCATGTCCAAACGTTTCTGAATCAGCATCATTCATCGGTCCATTTGCATTATCACAAGTACGTTTATTCAATACACACCCAACAGGTGCAATGAATAAAGACGAGCGTTTAAATGCAATCATGGGCGACGGTGGTCTTGCAAACTGTGGTAACTCTCAAAACTGTGTAGCTGCTTGTCCAAAAGGTATTCCTTTAACAACATCTATCGCAGCACTTAACCGTGAAACTACAGTTCAAATGTTCAAAAACTTCTTCGGTTCTGACCACATGGTTGACTAATCGAATGAATATAATTGACCCTCACCTTGGTGAGGGTCTTTTTGTTTTGGATCACTTTCAGATTTCTTACAAATTATGCTATAATGAATGAGTATTCATTATCAGGGGATGATGATGGAATTAAACAAAGGGGGTTTTTTCATGCGAGCTACATATATTCAGGATGCAACAGAATGGATGGCAGGGTTTTCATTTTCTACAAAGGTAAAGGTGCGGTTTTCGGAAACAGATATGTACGGGCATGTGAATAATACAAAAGTATTTGCCTATTTTGAATATGCACGCATCGAATATTTTAAAGCATTAGGATTTGATTTTGCTGCAGGATCGGAAACGGGAAATATGCTCGTTGTGGCAGATATTCAGTGTGACTATTTGAAAGAAGTTTTCTTCGATGAAGAATTGACAATTTTTGTTAAAACCGCATCAATCGGCACATCTTCCATGGATTTGCATTATTTGGTGAAAAATGAAAAAGATGAAGTATGCTATACAGGGCGCGGAACGCTTGTACAATTAAGCAGTAATACGGGGAAAGGTGTCCCTTTACTCGAAGAGCAAAAAAAATTATTGCTTGGGAAATAGTTAAATGCCCTCACCTGCTTTGTATTTTCGACATAATGTACAAAGAAGAGGATAGGAGGGTGTTGCAAAATGAATCGTCCGCAGCATCGTTCGCTGTTAACAAAAAGAGAACGCGAGATTTTTGAGCTATTAATAAAGGACTATTCAACGCGGGAAATATCAACTAAGCTAGGCATTAGTGAAAAAACCGTTCGTAATCATATTTCCAATACGATTCAAAAGCTGGGTGTATCAAGTCGTACGCAAGCGATTCTTGAGTTATTGAGACTACAGGAATTGTCGATTTACTGATTCGATGCTTGCTATTTTATAAAAAAAACTTCAAAATAGAACTATGAAACGCATCGAGGAGTGAATGGAGTAGATGAAAGATCAAAGCACACATAGCTCTGAATCTGTAGCAATCCTGGAAAAAGAACTGAGATATATTTCACACTTAATTAAACAAAAAGGTCGGGAAATTTTAAGCAATTATACGATTACACCTCCGCAATTTATTGCATTGCAATGGTTGCATGAATCAGGTGATATGACGATCGGTGACTTGTCGACGAAGATGTATTTAGCATTTTCGACAACGACAGATTTAGTGGACCGGATGGAGAAAAATGAATTGGTACAGCGTGTCCGTGACGAAAATGATCGACGTGTTGTACGGATTCATCTTTTACCTGAAGGCGAAAGAATTATCCAGGAAGTTATTTTAAAGCGTCAAAATTATTTGCGGGATATTACCCAGGAATTTAACGCAGAAGAGTTTGAACAATTATCAAGAACATTACAAAAACTACATTTATTAATGAAATAGGATAGAGGCGGTACAAGTGAATGCCCCAATTGGTGTTATCGATTCCGGAGTTGGCGGATTAACAGTAGCAAAGGCAATTATGGAGCTTTTGCCGAATGAAACAATTTATTATATAGGTGATACGGCGCGATGTCCTTACGGGCCACGCACAAAGCAAGAAGTCCGCAATTTTACATGGGAGATGGCAAAAGCACTCGAAAAGATGAATGTGAAGATGCTTGTCATTGCATGTAATACTGCGACTGCCGTTGCATTGGAAAGTCTGCAAAAACATATGCCATTTCCGGTTTTAGGAGTTATTAATGCAGGGGCACGAGCGGCCATAAAAAAGACAAAGCGCAATGAAGTTGTCGTATTAGCGACAGAAGGCACGATCAAAAGCGGCGCATATGAAGAAGCGGTGAAATCATTATCGACAAAAGCGAAAATAATTCCACTTGCCTGTCCGACATTTGTGCCACTTGTTGAAAGTGGCGAATACGAAGGCCAATTTTCGTATGACCTCGTTGCGAAAGGGTTAAAGCCGCTTGAAGATGAGCGATTTGATACAGTCATTTTAGGCTGTACACATTATCCTATATTACAAAAGCAAATTGAGGCAGCAGTAGGCTCACAAGTTCACGTCCTGTCATCTGCCGAAGAAACGGCTAAAGATGTCGAAGCGATTTTAAGTTATACAGGACAATTACGTACAGACGAAAAACCGCCGCAGCATATCCTGCATGCATCTGGATCCGTGCCGATTTTCCGTTCCATAGCAGAACGTTGGCTGGAAAAAGGTGAATTGGATATCCGTAAAATTACATTCCAAAAATAGTTGATAGCTCAAATTAGGCATTTTGTCTAATTTGAGCTTTTTCCTTCTATGTCTTGCTTTTCTGCTTTAGACCCTCCTTAAATTGTGATAAGATAAGTGCGCGAACAAATTGAGGAGGTCACGAATGACTAGACATGACTTACGAGCTGTGAATGAATTACGTCCAGTTCAAATTGATAATAATTATTTAATGCATCCGGAAGGCTCGGTATTAATAACAGTTGGTAATACAAAGGTGATTTGTAATGCAACGATTGAAGAGAAAGTACCTGGTTTTTTACGTGGACAAGGTAAAGGTTGGATTACGGCTGAATATTCCATGCTGCCACGCGCTACAGAGCAACGCACACGTCGTGAAAGCTCTGCAGGGAAGGTAAGTGGCCGCACGATGGAAATTCAACGCTTAATCGGCCGAGCATTACGTGCTGTCGTTGATTTAGAAGCGCTGGGTGAAAAAACAGTATGGATCGACTGTGATGTGATCCAGGCAGATGGCGGAACGCGTACTGCATCGATTACAGGAGCTTTTGTAGCGATGACACAGGCAATTGCGAAACTTGGTATTGACAAGCCGTTCGTAAAATTCCCAGTAACCGATTATTTAGCTGCAACGAGTGTCGGAAAACTAGAAAACATTGGCGCAGTCTTGGATTTAAACTATGTGGAAGATTCAGCAGCACAAGTCGATATGAACGTTATTATGACAGGTGCCGGCGAATTTGTGGAGTTGCAAGGTACAGGCGAAGAAGCGACATTCAGCCGTTCAGAACTGAATGAATTACTTGATTTGGGAGAAGCGGGAATTGCACAGCTAATCGAAATACAAAAAACAGCACTAGGCGACATCGCAAACTTGATCGGAAAGGCGGAAGCATAATGAAACAAGTAGTAATCGCAACAAAGAATAAAGGAAAAGCGAAAGACTTTGAAGCATTATTCGGACCATTCGGCTATGAAGTTGTCACAATGTTTGACGTTGCTCCTGATGTGGAAATTGAAGAGACAGGTACAACTTTTGAAGAAAATGCAATTTTAAAAGCGGAAACATTAGCGAACATGCTTGGCAAAATCGTGATTGCAGATGACAGCGGTTTAGCGATCGATGCATTAAACGGTGAACCTGGTGTGTATTCAGCACGTTATGCCGGCGATCATGACGATGAAGCGAATATGGTGAAAGTGCTGGAAAACATGAAGGACGTACCTGAAGACGAACGTACAGCGCGTTTTTGCTGTGCATTGGCAATTGCAGGTCCGAATATGGAAACAAAAACAGTATTCGGTACATGTGAAGGTGTAATTGCACATGAAAAGAAGGGGACAAACGGATTCGGCTATGACCCGATTTTCTATGTGCCTGCTTTGGAAAAACATATGGCGGAGCTGTCTGCCGAAGAAAAAGGTGCCATTTCACACCGAGGTAATGCCATTCGCAAACTGGCATTACAATTAGCGGAATTTCTGAAATAGCAATCTCGGGAATTGCTGGGAACTGTAAAAAAATGTTTAACTACGATTGAATTTTCGTTTCAATGCTGTCAAACTAAGTATAGAAATGTAAAGGATGTGGATACGAATGAAGCTATTGATTATGAGTGATACACATGGTGACGAGGAAATCATTGAACGTGTAAAGGGCTACCATCCAGATGCGCATAAAGTGATCCATTGTGGTGATAGTGAACTGCCGTATTCACATCCTGCTCTGCAGGGAGTGGAGCGTGTGAAAGGGAACTGTGATCATGACCATAACTATTTGGAGGAGATGCTGTTTCAGGTAAATGGAGATCGTGTGTATGTGACACACGGGCATTTATACGATGTGAAAAACTCTCCGATGAAACTGATTTACCGCGCAAAGGAAGTTGGCGCACAAATTGTATGTTTTGGCCATTCACATATCCTTGGTGCAGAATATATTGACGACATATTATTTATCAATCCGGGCAGCTTACTGAAGCCACGCCGGAACGAAGAAAAGTCATTTGTGACTCTGACAATAACTTCCACACATTTTACATTACAATGTTATGACGATAATAATAATTTGATCGATGAATTGTTTTATGAGCGTTAATTAATAATGTGAAGCCTTGAAGTAATGAGGGCTTCACTTTTTTAATACAAAATTTAGCGAATGGAAAATTATTTTAGTTAAATAATAATTTTGTTTAATTTGTTTGTTGACTTTAAATATAATATAACATATAATAAAAAATGTCTTTATTACCAATTGGTTTAAAGAAATTGTCTCAGTAGCTCAGCAGGATAGAGCAACGGCCTTTAAGTAAATAGGAGCCTTTATACGGAAAATGAACGTATAAAGTGGACGACACCGTATCGGTAAACCCTTAACAGATTATGCTGATGGCAATACCGAGGAAACGAGAACATTTGAATGGCTTTATGCAGGTAAAATGTTTGCTGCAAGAAATTGCGGGAGGTTCCGTAGAGACTAAACGTGTCGCACCTGAAATGGTGAAGTTATAGTCCAGACCAACAAATTATACGTCTGTATAAGTAGTGAAAACTATAGTGGTAAGCTAAGCCGTCGGTCGGGGGTTCGAATCCCTCCTGGGACGTATAAATACTGTCAAACTTGAATTAACAGGTTTGATGGTTTTTTTTTTTTGCAAAAAATCAATTAGTAATTTAAAATAAGAACAAATGTTCCTATTGGAGGTGGTTGCATGTACTTTCATCATACAAAGACAAAAGGAGATTTAGCGGTATTAAAAAGCCAATTAGATTTGTTTGAAAAAGGATATTTGGTGTTGCTGCCACAAACAGAGCATGCGCCTTTTGATATCGTTGCATATAAAGATCAACAATTTTGGCGAATACAAGTTAAGTACCGTAATATGAATGAAAACGGAACGATGTATGTAAAGTTTCAACAATGTTACTCGACTAAAAATGGTGTTCAAATCCAGGATGTCGATAAATCACAAATTGATCTTTACTGTATTTATTGTCCGGAGACAGACCTCTGCTATTATTTTAATCCAAAGCAATTCAATAGATCTGTCACAATTAGATTAAAGGAAACAAAAAATAAACAAAAAAAAGGTGTTTATTTTGCTGAGAGCTTTTTAGAAATACCTGAGATTTTGGAGTGAATACTCCCATGAAACAGGTCGACCAGTAATTCTGGCTGACCTTTTCATTTGAACGGATTATGATTAATATTACCGGCGATAGAATCCAACTTCGCATAAAGTCATTTCAATGCGATATTTTCAATATACAGGTCAACATCTTTCATCAATTGTTTAAATAAGATTCTATTTTTCTTTTTTATATTTATTCTTTTTCGTGCAGACTTTAAAGAGAATTCTTCATGAACAATACAGCTTCTGAGGTTCGCCAATAACTTAGTATTATTCTTGAAGGTTAAGTGATCTCCCAGTTTTCTTTCTAAATCAAGAATAATATTCATGTCGGACTTATTTTTATATTTATGCTTAAAATAAACTTTAAAAATGTCTTTTAGCAGTTGTTCAGTTAATGAATACAATTCGACTGTGAGCGTTGCATATTTTCGGTCCCTGCGGCGCCCGTAAAATTCTTCCAGTTCATAATCGCTCAAGAGGTCCACCCATTTAAAAGCACCTGATTTATTCGAAGTATTTTTTACAATTTGCTGAAATTCTTTTTCGATTAAACAAAGATCAGCGAATGCATGATCTTTTAATTTTTTAATTTCTTTCTTCTTACTCATCTCAAACACTTCCTTCCAATGATTTAATTTAACAAAAAGGGGGATGTCCATTCACTTATTGCCCCAGTACAGACAAGTCACCTCTTTTTTCTTACCCGAATTTTTCTATGAATCAACTTTTTTTTGACTTCTTCAGATACCGCAAAGGATTTCAGCGGTTGCACAATCTATCATGTAAAGACATTACAATGTTTTATTTAATGGAGAACATGGGAAAACACAATGCATAGGAGGGATAAAGATGAATTATAATTTATTTGGCAATTCAGATTTGAAAGTTTCTAAATATGCATTGGGTGCGGTAATGTTCAGTACAAATGGTCTTGAAGAAGCGGGTGCAGTGGACCAGACAACCGCGAATTATATGGTGGATTATGCACTGGATCAGGGCATAAACCATTTTGATACACCGAACATGTATGCAAAAGGTGATGCGGAAGTTATTTTTGGCAAAGCGATAAAAGATAAACGCCAGGATATGATCATCAGCAGTAAAACAGGATTCCAGCTAATTGATAAACCAACCGATACGGGTGCTTTAATCAACGTTGATTCATCGATAGATACCTTATTAAAAAGGCTTGGTACAGACTATATTGACTTATATTATGTACATTGCTGGGATGGCCAAGTAGACGTAAGTGAAACTGTTCAGGAGATGAATGAATTAATTAAAAAAGGGAAAATCCGGCATTGGGGAGTAGCCGACTACAATGGCTGGGCGCTTGCTAAGACACATACATGGGCAGTAGAAAATAATATGATACCGCCAATTGCGCAGCAAATCTATTACACACCAGAATCTCGTGAAGCAGAGTACGAAATTTTGCCGGCAGGTAAAGAATTGGGCATTGCCAATAGTATTAGATCTCCGCTTGGTGAAGGGCTGCTTACAGGTAAATTTACAAGAAACAAAATGTTCGAACCAGGTACAAGACAAGAGAACGGCTGGCCGGAAACATATATTAAAAATCCGGATTTGTTTTATAATCTAATTGATTTATTGCAAGACGTTGCGTCTAAACATAAAGCGACAGTACCGCAAGTTGTTCTCGCATGGCTGCGCGATCGACCAAATGTAGATTCAATTATCCTGTCTCCAAGAACGAAAGAACAATTACATCAAAATATTGCATCATATAATTTAAAATTAACAAACGACGATATTTCACAAATCAATAACCTGACAGCACTGGAACCTGTTTATCCATTATGGCACCGCGCTATGAATACATTGGATCGAGCTTCGAATGCGGAAAAGGTCTATTTGGATGAATACATTAAGTTGATGGATAGAAAAAACCAGACTGGCTTATAATTAACGGACTCCAAGTATAGTCCTGAAAAGTAATCTGATAATTCCAATAAAACTAGTTGACATTTAAACCAGTTTTATTTATGATTAATTCAAATATATGATTCAGCAAGCTCACTAGAGATACTAGAGGCTCCCTTATCTAATTGATAAGGGAGCCTTTTGTTTTAGCCGGGAGGAGGATTGACGAATTGAGAGTGAGTGGAAGATCATAAAAATTTTTATCAAATAAACATACTATTTTAATTGGAATAATATGAATGGAGGTTGAACAATGGAAAAAATCAAGTTTGAACAAGTCTCCAAAAACTTCTTAGTTCGTGATGAAAACAAAAAAGGGGCACAACGAGAGTTTACCGCTATTCAAGGCATTGACTTCTCGGTAAAAGAGGGTGAATTCCTTACTTTAGTTGGACCTAGTGGCTGTGGGAAATCTACATTACTCGATTTGCTGACAGGTTTAACGAATCCGACAAAAGGCAGAATTCTTATTGATGGTCGTGAAATTAGCGGACCAGGACTGGACCGTGGGATTGTCTTTCAACAGTATGCATTATTTCCATGGAAAACAGCACGCGGCAACATTGAATTTGGGTTAGAAGCGAAAGGTATTCCGAAAAAGGAGTGGCAAGAGAGAACCGATTATTATTTGGAGTTAGTAGGCTTGAAAAATTACTCTGATCGCTATCCGCATGAATTATCAGGGGGGATGAAGCAGCGTGTAGCTATTGCGCGGAGTTTAGCATTCAATCCGAATGTATTATTAATGGATGAACCGTTTGCCGCATTAGATGCACAAACTCGTGAAACATTACAAACGGAATTATTGCGCATTTGGAAGAAGACGGGTAAGACAATTATTTTTATTACACATGGAATTGATGAGGCAGTTTACTTAGGAGAACGGGTTGTTGTTCTTTCAGCCAATCCGGGAACTGTCAAAAAAATTATAGATATTCCACTGTACAATCGTTTAGCAGACGCAGATATTAAATCAAATCCTGCATTCGTAAAAGCAAGGCATGAGGTATGGAGCTTACTGCATGAGCCGGAATATCAAGGTGCACATATTTAAGAAGGGGAGGGTTTTAGATGGTAACAATAAATAAACCGACGCAACTCGAAGAACCGAGTAAACGACATAGGGCTTCCGGAAAATCATTTTCGTTCTTAGCAAAAGCCTTTAAGAAATCAATCGTACTTATTTTGTTTGTAATGGTATGGGAGCTGGCTCCACAATTAGGTTTAGTGGATAAGACGTTTTTACCGCCATTTACCGAGGTCATTCGAGCATGGTACGACTTACTTATAACAGGGGAAATATGGAGACATTTCGAAGCGAGTATTTTACGCTCACTTTTTGGCTTTGCTTTGGCATTAATTATAGCGATACCACTAGGTCTGCTAATAGGATGGTATCCGCTGGCGAGAGAATTATTCACACCAATCCTGGAATTATTCCGTAATACAGCGGCATTAGCGTTGTTACCGGTATTTATTTTATTGTTAGGAATCGGTGAAGTTTCCAAAATATCAATCGTGCTATATGCATGTACTTGGCCAGTGTTATTAAATACTATTTCTGCTGTAAAAAGTGTGGATCCGTTATTAATTAAATCAGCACGTTCAATGAATATTTCCTCATTTAAACTGTTTTATAAAGTTATTTTACCTGCATCGGTTCCGACAATTTTTACTGGTATTCGTATGGCGGGGACAGGTGCGATTTTAGTATTGATTGCTGCCGAGATGATTGGTGCAAAAGCGGGGCTTGGTTATTTTATTACGTATTCGCAATATAATTTCCTGATTGCGGAAATGTATGCGGGCATTATTACGATCGCATTATTAGGCTTATTGATTAACTATGGTCTTTCCGGTGCAGAGCGCTACTTCTCGCGTTGGAAACAGTGAGTATTTTATTTTTCATTAAAACCTACTAATTTTATTCGTTTTCTAATGTATATGCTCTTTAAAAAGGAAAAGGGGAATCGTAGCATGAAGAAGATTTGGTTGTTATTAGTCGTATTGAGTGCAAGTCTGGGCGCTTTAACAGCATGCTCAAGTAAAGATTCAAATAGCACGGCAAGCGCAAATGGTCAAGATCGGGTTATTCAATATCAAAGCACCCCGGGAAATGTAATATTTCCGGAATTAGCGGAGTCCCTCGGTTATCTGGGGAATTTAGAGCTGGAAAAAGTAAGTGATATGGTCGGCGGTCCAGAAAGTATTCAACTAACAGCAACAGGCGAAACCGATTTCGGTTCAGCATTTAACGGCGCCATTATTAAATCTTATGCACAAGGGGTGAAGATTAAATCGGTTGTAGGTTCTTACGGTAGTGATGAAAATACATTTATCGGCTATTACACATTGGACGAAAGTGGCATTAAAACAGCGAAGGATTTAATCGGCAAGAAAATTGGAATGAATACATTAGGAGCACACTCTGAATTTGCAGTGAAACAATTTTTGCGTGATGGCGGTTTAACAGAAGCCGAAATTCAGGGAGTTCAATTAGTTGTTGTACCAGGCGCAAGTGCAGAGCAGATATTACGGGCTGGTCAAATCGATGTTGTAGCACTTAGTGGTATCGGGAAAGAACGCGCTTTGGAAACGGGCGGCATTTATCCGGTATTTAAAGATACCGATTTATTTGGCCAATTTACAGCAGGCGAATTCTTTTTTACTGAAAAGTATATTGAAGAAAATCCGGCCACAATCAAAACATTTGTAGAAGGTGTATCAAAAGCAATCGAATGGGCTAGAACGACGCCCCGTGAAGAAGTCATTGCGAAATTTGAGGAAATTGTTTCTGCACGAGAAGGTAATGAAACAACGGAAAATTTAAAATACTGGAAAAGTACAGGGATTGCTGAAACAGGCGGTCACATTGCAGAAAAGGAATTTCAAATCTGGATCGACTGGTTATTGGAGAATGGTGATTTACAAAAAGGACAAGTGAAGTTAGAGAATCTGTTCACAAATGAATACAATCCATATGCCAAATAAAGCTTTTAACTAAATTCAACGAAAAAGGAGAATATTATAATGACAAAAAGACAATTAAGTTTAGGTGCGTTTATCAATCTTCCGGGTCACCATGTTGCAAGCTGGAGACATCCTGAAACCGAAGTGCGTAAAGTAACAGATTTAGCCTATTTAACAGAAATTGCGCAAATTGCGGAGCGCGGGAAGTTTGATAATTTATTTTTTGCTGATGTATTTGGACAGCCAATATTAGAAAATGCACACTCGGGATTGAAGCTTGATCCGGTCGTGATTATTTCTGCATTAGCGGCTGTCACGAAAAATATCGGTTTAACAGCAACGTTAACAACATCATACAATGAACCATTTCATGTAGCGCGTAAGTTTGCGGCAATTGATCATTTATCAAAAGGCCGTGCAGCCTGGAATGTTGTAACATCAGCCAATGAACGAGAAGCATTGCTGTTTGGACGTGATGCACACTATCAACACGCGGAACGTTATGAGCGTGCCGATGAATTTGTAGATGTAGTGAAGAAGCTATGGTTTTCGATAGACGAAGAGGCACTTGTTATTGATAAGGAAAGTAGTCGTTATTACAATTTAAACAAAGTGACTGAAATAAATCATGAGGGGAAATTTTTTAAACTGAAAGGAACACTCGATGCACCTTCCACACCACAAGGCCATCCGGTAATCATACAGGCGGGCTCTTCGGAGGCAGGAAAAGAGCTGGCAGCGAAAACAGCTGAAGTTATTTTCACTGCATGGCAAACACTGGAGGATGCTCAGGCGTTTTATAAAGATGTTAAGGGGCGTTTAGCAAAATATGGCCGTAATCCTGAAGATCTTAAAATATTGCCAGGAGCTTTCATTGTTGTAGCTGAAACAGAAGAGGAAGCCATTGCGAAACACCAGCAATTAAATAACTATATTACGCCAGAAGTAGGGTTGGCTTATTTATCCGGCTTTACGGGTGTAGATTTATCAAAGCACGACTTTGAAGGGCCAATTCCAGATTTTAATGGTCAGCAAATTGACGGCACGAACCCGAATATTCGAGCGAATATTGTAAAAGGTATTGTAGAAGCAAAAGATTTAAAGACTTTGAGGGAATTATACAACAATATTGCAGGGGCTCGCGGGCACCGCGAAATTGTGGGGACGCCAAGCCAAGTGGCCGATCAGTTACAGGAATGGTTTGAGAATGATGCAGCTGATGGCTTTAATATAATGGCACCAACTTTCCCGCAAGGATTCAATGACATTGTTGAACTCGTAATTCCAGAACTGCAGCGACGGGGACTATTTAAAACGGAGTATGCAGGTACGACATTACGTGAAAACCTTGGCTTAAAACGACCGGTTAATCCTAATATACAGCCTAAAATTCCCCAAGAAGTTCCGCTTTAATCTGCTTTTTCTGATTTACCAGGACAAAATAATTAAAAAGCACTTCAGATTTTGTATTACTAACAATCTGAAGTGCTTTATTTGTGAGTAACAGAAAATCCGAATGCACGATTGATATAATAATATTTACTATTAATTCACCAGTTCCATACGCTCTTTTGCACCATTAATAAGTCTCCTTGATTTGGATAAAAGGATTGCGCCATTCCATTAGCACACCATAATGATGCGATTCTTCATCCTCTAAATAATGGGGTACAACTTGTATCGGCATGCGACCACAGCGTAATAGAAACGAAATGACCTGATCGTGTATTTCACCAAGCACCACGGATTCAATATATGCTTCTGGTGTAAGCTGTTCGGCATAGTGATGATAATTCGGCATTCGGCTGCCACCAAGCAGACGCATGCGCTTTTGCTCAATGACAATTTCGTACATCGAAAGCATGAGCCATTTGCCAAGCCCTAAACTGCGATAAGCAGGACTTACACAAAGGTCGACAATATAAAGCGTATCGCCATTCGGATCATGAGTACGAATATAGCCATTATCCGTTATGTCCTCCCATGTATGTATGGGATTGTCTGGGTCAAAATCAACGAGCAAGGATGTCATGGAACCGACGAGCCGCCCATCCACCTCAATACAAAGTGTACCTTCAGGGAAATGTTTTACATGACTGATAAGCTGTTCTTCGCTCCACCATAGCTCTGAAGGGAATGGGGGAGGAAAGCACTCTTGTTGAATAAGGATAAGGGCATTAAAATCTGCAGGCGTGTAATTCCGGATTGTCGCAAGGATCGGCTTGTTGTCTCGAAACACATAAAACTGTTTATGATACATAGATAAAACTGCTTTCCCGATGATTGTAAAAATCCGTACGAAGTTCACGCCATGTAGTTACTGAGCCCTTATTGTGCACATCATAAAAATTTGCCGCATCTATATCCCCTGTAACCATCCTATCGTTATCTATTGAAAACAGCCGCGTTGAAAAAAACTGGGCAATAAAAGAAAAGTCCTCTTGAATTTAAGCGAAGCCCGCACGCAATGGTTTTCTTGCCGGGCAAAATCCTCAAATAATCGTATCGTATGAAGGTGAAATTGAACGGATAATACACGGAATTTCATATGGTCCTCCTTACTATTTTTAAGTAATATTCCCAATATATTACTAGCAATAATAGTACGTTTATTAGTTTATTTCAATGTGTATTTGGCCATGCATTGATAACACACGTATATAGTAAGTATTTTCACTTATACTAACGGGACAAAATCTCTATGTAGAAGAGATTTTAATAAAAGAAAATGATATAGGTAGTAATAAAATGACGAATCAAGGGTACTAAGTGATATATGTACATGCATTAAGGAAAGATGTATGGCATTTCAGAAAAGTTTTACCTCAGCTATCGTTGGAAAGGATGATATCAATGAATAAAAAGTGGAATAAGCAGTTTATTGGTGGCGAATGGAGAGAAGGAAACAGCGAAAGAGTATATGTAGACCAGAATCCTTACAATGAGGAGACGATTGCGGAAATTCGGTTGGCAAATGAAAAAGATATAGATGAGGCGTATCAAGCGGCCAAAGAAGCACAAAAAGAATGGGAACAGATCAATGCCTATCAAAGACAAGCAATCATTGAAAAAGCTGCCCAGATTGTAGAGCGGAAAAGAGAAGAAATCGTGCAGATTTTAGTGGAGGAAAATGGGGCTTCCCATACAAAAGCCAATATCGAAATTAGTGGTGCAATTGGCATTATGAAAGAGGCTGCTACGTTTCCTCTCCGGATGCACGGGAAAATCATGCCATCCATTATTCCCGGGAAAGAGAACCGAGTGTATCACAATCCGGCTGGGGTAGTGGGGATTATTAGTCCATTTAACTTCCCGTTCCATTTAACGATGCGTTCCCTTGCACCTGCTTTAGCAACGGGGAATGGAGTTGTACTTAAACCGGATCTGCAGACGATGATTTCAGGTGGACTTATTTTAGCTGAAATTTTTGAGGAGGCCGGCATTCCTAAAGGGTTGTTAAATGTTACAGTTTGTAGCTCATCTGAAATTAAAGATGCATTTATTGAGCATCCTATTCCTCAAATCATTTCTTTTACCGGTTCTACAGAGGTAGGGCGCCATATTGGAGAGGTATGCGGAAGAAACTTAAAACGTGTAGCTTTAGAACTTGGCGGAAACAATGTCATGCTCGTCTTGAAAGATGCTGATGTTCAAAGAGCAGCTGCTTCTGCCGCTTTCGGTAAATTTTTAAACAGCGGACAAATTTGTATGTCTCTGAATCGGATTGTTGTTGAACGCCCGGTATACGAGACGTTTATAAAAGCATTTGTGGATAGAGCATCCAAAATTAAATACGGGGATCCAAAAAATGATGATGTGGTTGTCGGTCCGCTTATTAATAATAAACAAATCGTCCGAATTCAACGATTAATTGACCAGAGTATTGAAAAAGGAGCAGAATACGCCCTTCAAGGGGAAGTGAAAGGTAATGTACTAGCTCCTACTATTTTAACGAATGTTACGAATGATATGCCGATAGCCCAGGAAGAAATATTCGGACCTGCTGTAGGTGTAATCGTTGTAGATAGTGAGGAAGAGGCAATTCGCGTTGCCAATGACAGTGACTATGGACTGAGCGGCGCCGTTCATGCCGGTACAACAGAACATGGTGTTGAAGTGGCTAAACAGATTATTACAGGAATGATTCATGTCAATGATCAGGGAGTCAATGATGAACCGATCGTTGCCTTCGGAGGAGAGAAAGCTTCAGGTTTAGGCCGATATGGCGGCGAATGGGCAATCCATGAATTTACAACGACAAAATGGATTTCTGTTCAGACAGACCCAAGGGAATACCCGTTTTAATATTTAAATCAATAAGATTAGACCTAATCGACATTTAAGATTAGGTCTTTTTATTTTAAGGGGATACATTCCGTTTTATTGAAGTGAGACTTTTGGTTTAGTTATTATTAGAGTTTTTAAATGAACCCAAGTTAATAGAAATGATTGAAATTAGGAATTGTGTTGCAGGGTATATAGGAATATTGTTAAGATAGCCTTATTGAAAAAACAGTAAATAAATTTCCGTTTTTATAGATAATAGGTACAAAGTGAATATATTTTGGTTAAAAGAGTAAAAAAACAAAAAAATGAGAAATTTAAATCATGGATATATAGAACTAATTACCAATCTCGTGTTATAATGATATGTGGAACATAAGGTCTATTGATTGGTAATTTAATTGTGAGGTAAAAAATGAAGAAAACTACATTTATACAAGAAGAAAAGAATTCAACAGTACTATTTTTATGGTTATTTTTTGTCGTATTTTTTGTATATGATATATTATACTACGATCTTTTTCCTAAGTTTGCTTGGTTGGATTTTGATACAGGTAGTTCCGGATGGTATGACTTTATGTTTATTAAGTATGGAATAATAATTGGACTTATCCCTATTTCCATTTACTTAATTAAAAAAGATAAAACAGAATTTGTTAAATATATTATATTTTTTGGTTATTTTTCTACTAATTTATTTTCAGATATAATGTATTATAAAGATAGTTCTCTTGCGTATACTAGCGGTAACTTAGTAGAAATTATATTTATCCTTTTCTCACCTATATTTGTAACTAAAAAATTTACATATTATGTATCGTTTGGTTTGATTATTAAATATACTTTGGTAGGACTTTTTATACAGGATCCCGTAGTTATGTTTCCGATAATTATTATGATTGTGTGTTCTACTATTGCTTTTATTCTATTACATCGAATTTTAAATTATATTAAAGCATTAAAGTATTCATATGACGAACAGTTGGAAGGTATTGTAAAAGGTGTTATTGCAACGTTAGAGTTGAAGGACCCGTATACACGGGGACATAGTGAAAGAGTTGCTGCTTATGCAATGAACATGGCTGAGGCTACAGGAAAATTTAAACCATCTGAATTAAATAATTATTATTATGCCTGTCTATTACATGATATTGGAAAAGTGAATATTCCGGATGCTATTTTAACCAAACCCGGGAAGTTAACGGATGAAGAATTTGATATTATTAAGACACACCCTGTTGTGGGCGCAGAAGCTATCCGGGATGTTGAAGGTATTGCAGATAATATAGATGTAATTACTCATCACCATGAAAGATGGGACGGTAAAGGGTATCCGGACGGGCTTGCTGGAGAAAATATTCCTTTTTTAGCTAGAGTTACTGCGGTAGCTGATGCTTTTGATGCAATGACTTCATCCAGATCGTATCGTCCTGCACTTGAATTTGAAGTAGCATATCAACGAATTCTCGAGGGACAAGGTAGCCAATTCGATCCTCAAATGGTAAAATTATTTAAACAGATTTACCCTGATTGGGTGAAAATTTCTAAAACATACAGTAAAGGTATGGGCTTGAAAGGGAGGGGAGAAAAATGAAAATTCGTAAACTAAATAAAATTAAGGTTACTTGCTTCTGGTGTTTCTTAATTCCGAAACCTTAAGTAAGTACATAGTAGGATGCTATAATTATAGCATCCTATTTTAATTTAAAGAGGAGGCTATATATTGAAGGTATCCTTACAATCCGTAATAACGTTATATCCGTTATCCATTCGGAAAGATAAAAAACATTATATCGTAGAAGAGCCGATTTCCGGTGAATTCTTTGAATTGCCTGAGATTGGTGTTGATGCTATCAAACGTTTGGAACAAGGTGAGGAGCTCGTTTCCATTGAACATGCATTAAAAAATTCATATCCAGATGAAGAAGTGGATATTGTTGATTTTGTTGAACAGCTGTTGGAGTTAGGACTTGTTCAAGAAGTGGATGGTGTGCTCGTTAAAAAAGAGCAGTCTAAATCCACATCACGTTCGGGCGGTTTCTTATGGATTCCGCAATCGGTGGGGCGTCTATTTTTTAATGGAGCAATGAACAAGATTTACTTGCTGCTGCTCATTGCAAACATCATCATTCTCATATTGAACCCGGAACTTTTTCCTCATTACAAAGATATATTCCTATTCGATTCTATGGTGCTGAATATCCTGATGTATTTATCAATTTCTTTAGTGCTGATTTTAATTCATGAGTTCGGACATATTCTTGCGATCCGAGCACATGATTTACCGGCTAAATTAAGTATTGGCAACCGACTCATATTTATAGTCTTTGAAACAGACCTCACTCAAGCCTGGAAGCTCGATCCCAAAAAAAGAAATATCCTGTACCTTGCCGGAATATCTTTTGAGCAGGTAATTCTATCCCTTTCATTCGGTATAATGCTACTTTTCCCAGGTGCGGGTATTACAGGAGTTCTTGGAATCATCGTGTTGGATATTTTCATTAAATTTATTTATCAATGCTGCTTCTATATGAAAACTGATGTTTATTATGTTGTGGAAAATATAACAGGCTGTTATAACTTGATGGAAAACGGCAGAATCTATTTGAATTCCTTATTTAAAAAACATCGGAAAGATGGAGAAAATCATAAAGAAATATTCCAAAATGAATGGAATTTGATTCGCCTGTATAGTGTGTTCTACATAGTTGGAGTTGTTTTAACGTTAATTTTGGCAGTAATGTATTTTGTGCCACAGCTTTATTATACGTATATGACGATCTATATGAATCTTCTCGGAGCAGGTGACCGTGCCGCGTTTTGGGATGCCATTGTATTTTTGGTAATGACTATGTTCATGCTTTTCCTGCTTGTTTTTGTAGCAAGAAAACAGAAGGATGAAAACTGAGAGAAAGCGCTGAATTTGTATAAACCAAGTTCAGTGCTTTTTCATTAGTTTTCCGAAAATTTTAAATTATTTTAAAAACCTACTTGACGAATAAGAATTAAATCGGTACGATACTGTTAATACTTTTAAAGTTAAGTAGTTTACTAGGGATTGAAGGAGTGAACTACCACTTTAAAATTTAATTTAATAAAGTGCTGATTAGACAACTAAAGGCGCTAAAAATACGTTTCTCTCACCAAACACATTGGAGGAGGCTGTATTTTTAGTGCCTTTTCTTTTTAACCTTTGTTAAAAGGTTGTCTTGGAAGGAGGAATGGAATTTAAACAAAGCAAGCAATTGATAACTATTGAATGGTAATTTATTAAAACATAAAATACACGGTTAACTTGAAAAAATAATGAAAAGGGAGCGGTATATATGGGAAATCCAACAATTCATCCGACAGGGGCAACAGTTTACAATCCTGAAAAGGCGGCAAGCGGTTATACAATTTTTCAGGCAGCAAATGAAGGGGCATTACTGATTGATATGAACGGGAAAGAAGTTCATTTATGGAAAGGGCTACGCGGCTTCCCGAACAAAGTATTTCCAGGTGGTTTTGTACTTGGGCACACGTTTAATCGTGATCCACAGTATGGTTTCCAAGATGAGGGCGATTTAGTGCAAATTGATTTTGAAGGTAATGTTGTATGGAAATTTGATAAGCATCAGTTTATTGAAGATCCGGGTCATGAGGCAAGATGGGTTGCACGTGCACACCACGACTATCAGCGTACTGGCAGCCCTGTAGGTTATCCGGCACCAGGTCAGGAGCCGCAAACAACAGGTGGAAATACATTGATTTTAGTTCACCGTGATGTAGCGAACGAAAAAATCTCCAAACACCCATTATTGGATGATGCATTTATTGAGGTCGATTGGGAAGGCAATATCGTATGGGAATGGAACGCACATGAGCATTTCGATGAGCTTAACTTTAGTGAGGAAGCAAAAAAGGCGATTTATGAAGAACCGAATCGACGTTTCTTCGGTAATCATTCAGGCGACTGGCTTCACATTAATTCCATTTCATTAGTTGGTCCGAATCGCCATTATGATAATGGTGATGAGCGTTTCCATCCGGACAATATTATATGGGATGCGCGTGAGGCAAATATTATCGCGATTACAAGCAAAGAAACAGGGAAAATCGTATGGCAGATTGGACCGGATTATGACACACCGGAGACAAAACATTTAGGATGGATTATCGGACAGCATCATGCACATATCATCCCAAAAGGTTTGCCGGGTGAGGGCAATGTTTTAGTATTTGACAACGGAGGCTGGGGAGGATACGGCGCACCGAATCCAAACTCGGTTGACGGTAATAAAGTAGCCATCCGCGATCATTCCCGCATTTTGGAAATCGATCCGGTTACACTTGAAATTGTATGGCAATATACTGGGCTTGAAGCGAAGTTTTCGGTACCAACGGATTCCTATAAATTCTACAGTCCTTATATAAGTTCGGCACAGCGTTTGGAAAATGGCAATACGCTAATTACAGAAGGCTCGAATGGACGTATTTTTGAAGTAACGGCAGACCATGAAATTGTATGGGAATATATTTCTGCCTACAAAAATGAACGAGGATCGAATATGGTTTACCGTGCATATCGTGTTCCGTACAATTGGGTACCTCAATTGGAAACGCCGGTTGAAGTGGAGATTAAGCCGATTGATGTAAAAGATTTCCGCGTGCCGAATGCGGCAGAAGGCGGTGCACATTCGGTTGCTGAAATTAAAGAAGCTTTTTCTTATGGAGAAGGAGCGCTCTGCGTTGCACGTTATGATGAGACAGTGGCAAAGAAAATTACAACTTAATTCCGAGTAAAAAAATAAAAATAGTTTGTTAATGGAAAGAGTGAAAATATGAAATTAAAAGGACCGATACATTTACTGCTCTTATTTGTAATGGCGCTTATGTTGGCGGCGTGCGGTAATGATGCCAATTCAGCCAATGCTGGAGGCAAGACAATTCGGGCAGCGATTGATACAGCAGCAGGGGGCTCATTCCAAATTCGTGCCGCTGCTACGAACAGTTATTTTGCAGATAAAGACTTGAACGTACAGCTTTCCAATTTTGCCTATGGAATCGATACTGTGAACGCGGTTTTGACAAAGCAGGCAGATACAGGGTTGGCGGCGGATTATGCATTACTGAACTCACTTGGTAAAGGTGATTTCGTCGTCGTTTCTTCATTGACAGGGAGCGATGAGAACTTTAACTCTGTCAGTCTGTCGGAAATTTTGGCAGTAAAGGGCATAGAAGTACCGGCGGATATTAAAGGTAAAAAAATCGGTGTTGCAAAAGGAACGGTATCTGAATACCAATGGGCTAAATATTTAGAGCACTACAGTATTAGCGAGGACGACATTAAATATGTACCATACAGTACACCTGATGAAGCTATCGTCGGAATGAAAAAAGGGGATATCGATGTCGTTATTGGAACGGGTGCTTTAATAGAGAAATTCAAGAATATTGATGGTGTGCATGAAATCGACCGATTGAGTACTGTACCTGATTTAAGTGTATCGAGCTATTTAATTGTGGACCGTAAATTTGCAGAAGCAAATTCAGAAGAAATCGGGGAGTTCCTTGAAGGCATTGAACAAGGAGTTGAATATGTAAAGGGGAATCCGGAAGGTACTGCTGACATCGGCTATAAAGAGTTGAAAATCGCAAAAGAAGATATAATGCTTGATTTAAAACGAGTGAACTATACGCTCGGTTTTACGAAGGAAGATTATACACATTTATCCAACATGAAAGAGTATTTGCTGGAGCGCGGTATTTTGGATGAAGATTTTGATTTGGATGAAAAGCTGTATCTAGATCCGGCGAAGCAAGTATTGAAAGACAAGGTAACTTACTAACTAAGGGGGAAAAGGCAATGCTGAATACGATAACAGAAGAAGCAATTGTAATTAAAAATGGTGCCAAAACGTTTCAAACAGATATTGAAAATCCGACATATGTATTAAAAAATGTAGATTTATCGATTAAGAAGGGCGAGTTTTATGTTCTTCTCGGACCAAGTGGCTGCGGTAAATCGACATTGCTGAATATTATTGCAGGATTTTTGGATATGTCAGTTGGCGAATTGCTAATTGTGACTTCTCGTGAAGAAAACCGAGATGGACGTGGTTTCGTTTTTCAGTCAGCGGATTCAGTATTGTTCCCTTGGTTAACAGTTGAGGAGAATATTTCATTTGGCTTAAAAATGAAGAAGGTGCCTGCAGAAGAACGAAAAAAGGTAGCCAATACTTTCATAAAGCTAACGGGTTTACTTGGCCATGCGAAAAAGTTTCCTGATAATCTGTCGGGCGGGATGAAGCAGCGTGTACAGCTTGCCCGTGTTTTGGCAAATGAGCCGGAAATCTTATTAATGGATGAGCCGTTTGGGGCACTTGATGCGATGACACGACGAACAATGCAAAATGAGCTCATTCGAATTTGGAAAGAAACAAATAAAACCGTTATCTTTGTGACACATGACATTCAGGAAGCGATTCTTTTAGGTCAGAAGATTGGTATTATGTCTGTCGGTCCGAATTCACGAATCGAAACGACTTATGATGTAAATCTGCCTTATCCTCGAGATATAACAAGTGTCGATTTCAACAACCATTATAAGCAAGTTCAGACACATTTTGAGGACTTCACGATTTAATAAAACTTTTGTTTAGAATTAAGGGAGGCAGCTTATGACGACGATTGAACTAAAAAAAGGACAGCAAGTGGCACCTGTCGTAAAGGTAAAAAAGAAAAGCCGAATCGGTAAATTGATTTTACAGTCCGGTATTATCGGCTGGTTATTTATTCTGCTCGTATGGCAAATTGCTTCAATGTTTTCTGAACCGATGTTTTTGCCAAGCCCATATTTAACTTTAATCGGGGCAATTGAAATTGCCAGTGATGGGACGTTGTTTCTCTATATGGGATACAGTTTTTTACGGGTGCTGGCAGGATGGACACTCGGACTCTTAATTGCTGTACCATTTGGCTTGCTTATAGGAACGAACAAGTTTGTGCGGGCACTATTTGAACCGGTTATTAACTTTGTACGTTTCATCCCGCCGCTTGCATTCATTACACTATTTATGCTGTGGTTTGGGATTGGCGAACCGTCAAAAGTATTTTTAATTGTTTATGCAACATTTTTTGTAATTACGATTAATACATTAACAGGGGTCCTATCTATTTCGAATGATAAATTATTATCTGCTAAAAGTATGGGGGCTTCGAAATTCCAAACGCTTATTTATGTCGTTATTCCGGCAACAATCCCGTACATCTTCACAGGTGCAAAGCTTGCAATGGGTTCATCGTTCATGGCGATTGTCGGTGCGGAAATGGTCGCTGCAAATGAAGGGATCGGTTTTATGATCTGGAATGCACGACTGTACTTTAAAACAGACTGGATTTTTGTAGGGCTTGTCGTTCTTGGGTTAATGGGCTTTATTATGGATCGGATTTTCGCATATGCAGGACGCAAGCTGCTTGGTCGCTATAAAGTTGTGTAACATAAAAATGGGCTAAACGAATTTGTTTAGCTTATTTTTATGAAAGACTTTAAGAGTAATTTTCAAATAATTGTTTTGTACTATTAATCTAATTATTCATATTTTTTTACTTGGTTTTATTGATTTGTAGAAAATTTCCATGTATTATATGTTTTACTGTAAGAATATTTGGACTTTTGTTTTTATAAAGGAGAGTAAGTTAATGGGTAAAGTATATATTGTAGGGGCAGGGCCTGGTGATGTCGATTTAATCACCGTAAAAGGCTTGCGTTGTATACAAGAAGCAGACGTAATTTTATATGATCGATTAATTAACAATGAATTGCTTTCTTATGCAAAGCGCGGGGCACAGTTAATATTTTGCGGGAAATTGCCGAACCGCCATGCAATGATTCAGGAAAATATCAACCTTTCATTGGTTCATCATGCACTGCAAGGTAAAACGGTGACCCGATTAAAAGGCGGCGATCCATTCGTTTTTGGCCGTGGTGCTGAAGAAGCGGAAGTGTTAGCGGAAAATGGCATACCGTTTGAAATCGTGCCGGGAATTACATCAGGCATTGCGGCTCCGGCCTATGCAGGTATACCAGTAACGCATCGGGAATTAGGCTCCAGTTTTGCGATTGTCACAGGACATATGCGTGAAGGGAAAAACGATTCCATCCAATGGGAGAGTTTGGCAAAGGGTATTGATACACTTGCCATCTATATGGGGGTAGGCAATTTGCCATATATTTGCCGACAACTTTTAACGTATGGCCGTGATGCATCGACACCAGTTGCATTAGTACATATGGGAACTTTTGAACAACAGCAGACGATTACAGGCACACTTGGGACGATCGTTGATATTGCCAGAGCAAACGATGTCAAAAATCCAAGCATCATTATCGTGGGTGAAGTCGTAGCATTACGTGAAAAGATAGCATGGTATGAGCAAACGGTACAACAGGATACAAGATTGAAGGAAAAAATCGTGTAAAGCAGGTGACTGTGATGAAGGCAATTTTGTATGTTGGGCACGGCACACGTTTGAAAAAAGGGGTGGAAGAAGCGGTTCGTTTTCTTGAAAAAACAAAGTCTTATGTAGAAGTCGAAATTCAGGAAACCGCCTTCTTGGAGCTGGTCGAGCCGAATATTGTTGAAGGCATTGCAAATTGTGTCAATCAGGGTGCAACACATATATCGGTTGTTCCGATTTTATTATTAACGGCCCAGCATGCCAATGAAGATATACCTGCCGAAATAAAGATCGCACAAGAACGCTTTCCTCATGTGAATTTTACAATCGGGCGCACTTTTGGAATTCACCCGGCTTTAATTGAGACAGTCTATGAAAGAATCGTCGAACAGCAGGTGCCGATTAATGCAGATGCAGAAGTTTTACTGATTGGCAGAGGAAGCAGCGACAATGCCGTTGTAAGAGATATGGCGATTATCAGTGAACAGCTGAAGGCAACTTACGGCTTCAGGGAAGTGAAATCTTGTTTTTTATATGGTGCAGGTCCTTCTTTTGATCAGACATTAGTTGAGCTGAAATCCAAGCAGATAAAGCAAGTTTTTATTGTACCTTATTTATTGTTTTCAGGACTTTTAAGTGTAGGAATCGAAAAGAAAATACGGGCGCTTGACCTTGATCCATCTTCCGTAATTTTATGTAAACATTTAGGTTATAACGAAAAAGTGCGGAATGTTTTGCTGGAAAGAGTACAAGAGGTCATCTGAAACTAGGAGGCATTTAATTATGACGAAATCAAATGATATTACCCAAACGCTTGAAAAAATTAAAGATACAGTTGCATCAGTTAAATATGGAACAGTGACTTTAGTTATTCAGGACGGTCATGTTGTACAAATTGAAAAAAACGAAAAAATAAGATTGAAATAAATCAAGATTCGCGAGGTGAAAGTTTTGACGTTAAATCTGCATAATAGCCCATTTTCCGAGGCACAGACAAAATTAATCAATGAGCTTTATCCAACATTAACGGACTATCAAAGAGTTTGGTTAAACGGTTATTTAAGCGCAATTCAAACAATTGGCGATTCCGGTCAGCCGCTTGAAGTAACGGTTACAGAACAAGGGCAAACCGTTGCAGTACTGGAGGCAGTCAATCAGGAGGCAACCATTTTATACGGCTCACAAACAGGCAACGCACAACGAGTTGCAAGTAAATTGAAAACGGCTTTAGAGTCACAGGGGGTAGAGATCGCTCTTTCTGCAATGTCCGATTTCAAGGTGAATAGTCTGAAAAAACAGAAAAATATTTTCATTATTACTAGTACACATGGTGAAGGCGATCCGCCGGATAATGCCATCTCCTTCCATAGCTTCCTATATGGCAAACGTGCGCCGAAACTGGAGGATGTTTCTTTCTCAGTTTTATCGCTAGGCGACAGCTCGTATGAATTTTTCTGTAAAACAGGAATTGATTTTGATGAACAATTAGAAAAATTGGGAGGAAAGCGGCTAGTACCCCGCTTTGATTGTGATTTGGATTATGACGATCTTGCATCAGTGTGGATCGGAAGTGTCGTAGAAGCGCTGGCACAAAATACGCCGAACAAACTGCCGGAATTACAAAAGTCTTCGGTTGCAGCAAGTACATCTGAAGAATCCATATACGACAAAAATAATCCCTTTTATGCGGAAGTACTGGAAAGCATCAATTTAAATGGCCGCGGATCAAATAAGCAAACGCAGCATTTGGAGCTTTCATTGGAGGGGTCCGGTTTGACTTATGAACCGGGTGACAGCGTCGGCATTCTTCCGGAAAACGACGCAAACTTGGTAACCGCATTACTATTATCGCTTGGCTTTGAAGGATCGGAAATAGTGTCTGTGAAAGACCAGTCTAAAACTTTAAGTGAAGCACTCACTTCCCATTTTGAAATTACGGTACTGACAAAACCATTACTGCAAAAGCTCGCTGCCTTTTCAACAAATGAAGGGCTTAAAAAGTTGCTGGAAGATGATGTGAAGCTGAAACAATATATTTATGGTCGCGACTTGCTGGATGTTGTGCAAACATTTGGTCCTTTCAACTGGACTGCCCAGCAATTTGTTGATCAGCTCCGTAAAAATCCAGTACGTCTCTATTCGATTGCGAGCAGCCAAAAGGCGAATGAAGAGGAAGTGCATTTAACAATCGGTAAAGTTTTCTATGAAGTAGATGAACGTGAGCGTATAGGAGTTGTATCAGGGCAAGTGGCAGAGCGAATTGAAATTGGGGATAAGGTTCCGGTTTATATTCATAAAAACCCGAATTTCCGTCTGCCTGAAGACACAGCAACCCCTATTATTATGATTGGTGCCGGTACAGGCATTGCGCCGTATCGTTCTTTTTTGGAAGAACGTGCTGAGGAAGGAATCGAAAGCAATGCATGGCTGTTTTTCGGTGACCAGCATTTTGTTACAGATTTCCTGTATCAGACTGAATTGCAGCGCTGGCTTAGAGATGGGACATTGACGAATTTATCTGTAGCCTTTTCGCGCGATATGGAGCAGAAAGTTTATGTACAGCATCGACTGCTTGAAAATGCTGCAGAAGTCTATAGATGGATCAACGATGGTGCGGTTATCTATGTATGTGGTGATGAGAAATATATGGCACATGATGTGGATCAAACATTGCGCCGAATTGTTGCGGAACAAGGCGGTAAAACGGATGAAGAAGTTTCACTGTACTTTAATGAGCTTAAAAGCAAAAAACGTTATCAGCGAGACGTTTATTAAATCAGATAATGACCGTTAATTTTAACAGAGATAGGAGATAGGCATATGAGTCAGAAAATTGTACTTCCCCCACAGCCGGGGAAACCGAATGATGTCGAACGTATTAAAGACGAAAGTAATTATTTACGGGGAACTTTAGAAAAAACAATGCAGTATCCAATTAGTTCAGGAATTCCGGATGATGATAATCGTCTCATGAAATTTCATGGCAGCTATTTGCAGGATGACCGGGATCTGCGTACAGAACGTGAACGGCAAAAACTGGAACCAGCCTACCAATTTATGGTCCGCGTCCGAACTCCGGGAGGTGCGGCAACACCGGAACAGTGGCTTGTAATGGATGAGATGGCCGAAAAGTACGGGAATGGGTCCCTGAAATTAACGACTCGTCAGGCATTCCAGGTGCATGGCATTTTAAAATGGAATGTCAAAAAATATATGCAGGAAATTCATGAAGTACTGCTTGACTGTATCGCTGCATGCGGTGACGTAAACCGGAATGTGATGTGTAATGTTAACCCGAATCAATCCGCATTTCATGAAGAAGTATATAATTGGTCGGCGAAGTTAAGTGAACATTTACTGCCACGTACTCGTGCATACCATGAACTATGGCTCGATGGGGAAAAAGTTTACGACGGGACACAGGATACAGAAATAGAACCGGTTTACGGTGCCCTGTATTTACCGCGTAAATTTAAAATTGGTATTGCCGTTCCACCGAGCAATGATATAGATGTATTTTCTCAGGATATTGGTTTTATTGCCATTGTCGAAAATGATGAGCTATTGGGCTTTAATGTCGCGGTAGGCGGCGGGATGGGTATGACACATGGTGATAAAGAAACATACCCGCAATTAGGACGATTAATCGGTTATATTCCGAAAGAACGTCTGCTTGAAACAGCGGAGAAAATTTTAACGATCCAACGCGACTACGGAAATCGGGCGGAACGTAAAAAAGCCCGCTTTAAATATACGGTCGATGCAAAAGGTTTGGATTTTATTAAAGAAGAGCTGCATCAGCGATTAGGGTGGAAGCTCGATGAAGCAAGACCATACACATTCAATCGTACAGGAGATGAGTACGGCTGGATAAAAGGCAAAAATGGAAAGTGGCATTATACATTATTCATTCAAAACGGGCGAATTAAAGATTTTGAGGATTATCAGTTAAAAACAGGTTTGCGTGAAATTGCGAAAGTGCATACAGGGGTTTTCCGTTTAACACCAAACCAGAATCTATTAATCGCGGATGTCACACCACAGAAAAAATCGGTCATTGATAAGCTGTTAAAAGCCTACAACATTACGGATGGTGCACATTACTCGGCACTGCGCCGGAATTCCATTGCCTGTGTATCATTACCGACATGCGGCTTGGCAATGGCAGAGGCGGAGCGTTACTTGCCTTCATTGATTACAAAAATTGATGAAATACTGGCGGAAAACGGACTGCGTGAAACCGAGATCGGAATCCGCATGTCAGGATGCCCGAACGGCTGTTCACGTGCAGCAATGGGGGAAATCGGCTTTATCGGAAAAGGACCCGGAAAATATAATTTATACTTGGGCGGCGATTTTAAAGGACAGCGCCTAAACAAAATCTACAAAGAAAATATTGGTGAAGAAGAAATTTTGAATATCCTTGCTCCCATATTTTCCGAGTATGCAAAAGAACGTATCGAAGGTGAACATTTCGGTGATTTTACGATTCGTAAAGGTTATGTAGAAGCCGTAACGGATGGTCGACAATTTCATGAGTTAAGCGAAGTGCGAAGCTGACGATGTTTCCGATGATGGTCAACATACGAGACAAAAAAGTGGTTGTAATAGGGGGCGGAAAAATAGCTGCTAAGCGGATCGAGACGTTATTACGCTTCCAACCGAATATTACAGTCATAAGTCCAATGCTTGAAGAACGTTTGCATGCTCTTGTTGAAAATGGTGTGATCGAGCATAAAGCAAAATCGTTTCAAACTTGTGATGTGCAGGGCGCACTTCTCGTCATTGCCGCAACAAATAATACAGCGGTAAATCAACTGGTTAAAGAAAGCTGCCACACGAATCAACTCCTTAATATTATCGATGATCCTGCAAATAGTTCGTTTCACTTTCCGGCAATGTATGAGAAAAATGAAATTACGATCGCGGTGACGACAAGCGGTATCAGCCCGATGCTCGCCAAAAATCTGCGGGACGATTTTGCAGCTATTATTGAAGGAATTGACCCTGAATATCTATTGTTTTTAAAGGAAGTCCGTCAACTGGTAAAAGCGGGTCAATTTACAAAGGAACAAAAGCGATTTCTGCTTGCGGAGTGTTTGGAAGATTATTATCAGATCGACGCACATATGCGAACAATGTTTTTAGAAAAACTGGATGCGGCAAAGAACGGCATTTGAACTGGATATCGCATAAGATAGGAAAATGAGTTAAAGGAAAGGTGGAAGGTCTTGCATCACCCACAAATGATGTTTCAACCAGTCCCTAGCACACGGGAAATGACTGTTACAGGGAATGGTGAAATCGTTGCTCAGCCTGATTATGCGCAAGTACAAATCGAAGTTCGGACACAAGGGGAAAACGTCAGCATGATTCAGCGGGAGAATGCGGTTATTATGAATCGTGTAATAGATTCACTGATCGCTTTAAAGATTCCAAAAGAATCGATTCAAACGTCTCTTTACAATATCTTTCCAAACTATGATTTCACAGATGGAAGGCAGGTACTAAGGGGCTATGAGGTACAGAATGCTATAACAGTGAAAATAGCCGATATCGGTCAAGTAGGTACGGTAATTGATACGGCAATTCAAAATGGAGCAAACCATGTATCCGCTATCGAGTTTAAAATAATGGATACAGATGTTTACTACCGGCAGGCACTGCAGTTTGCTCTGATCGATGCCGTGGGGAAAGCAACAGCTATGGCTAAAACGATGGGTGTCACATTACACACATTGCCGGTGGAAATAATCGAGGAACAAACGATTGCTCCGATTCCGTACAAGACGATGCAGTTAAGCAGCCAGCGGGCAGTGACTCCGATAGAACCTGGAACAATGTCAGTAAGTGCATCTGTTCGCGTAAAGTTTAGTTATTGAAAATAATATTACATTCTATAATACTTTAACCGCCTAGAAAAATAGCGGTTAAGGTATTTTTTATTGCGTCGTTTTTCAGACTGAATTCTCTTCTTTTTATATTCAAGCATGTTTTCTACCTGCCTGTACATAAAGTATCTATGATAAATAGAAATATAAAGAAGGTGCGAATTGAAAAAGAGTATTCAAATTGCAGGGGCATTTGTCAGTTTAGTTGTCGGTGCAGGTTTTGCTTCGGGACAGGAGATTATGCAGTACTTTACAAGCTTTGGGTTAATGAGTGTGTTTGGATGTATTGCAGCAACGATTATTTTTACGATGTTGGGGATGACGCTTGCGCAGATTGGTTCGGATTTGCAGACGACTTCCCATAAGGAAGGGATTCATTTTATCGGGGGCCGCTTTTTTGGTCCGGTACTGGACCAGATGATTTCCTTTGTGCTGTTCGGCATTGCGGTTGTTATGCTGGCTGGAGCGGGCTCTACATTCAATCAGATGTACAGTATGGATGCATCGGTCGGCAGCTTATTAATGGCGCTGCTCGTCGTAGTAACACTGATGCTTAATGCGGAGAGCATCATTAAAATGCTGGCGGCGCTCATGCCTTATTTACTTGGTATCATTTTTATCCTATTAATTTATTCATTGTTTACGATGAATTATCCGGTAAGTGAACTTAATGCAATCGCAAAAAGTCAGCCTTCCGCAACGCCTCACTGGTTTTCTGGTGCTGTCATATACGTTTCGTACAATATTGCGGGAGGTGCGGCAATGCTTATTGTAATGGGGGGGACAGCTCCAAATAGAAGGGTTGCAAGAAGAGGCGGTGCTTTAGGGGGCATTATTCTTGGTTTGCTAATATTGCTCATTAATATTGCCTTATTTGTCAAAATGGATATTGTGGCAGGCGTGGAAATGCCGACACTGGAACTGGCAAAACAAATTCATCCTGCTGTAGGAATCATCATGTCCTTCGTGCTGCTGGCAATGATTTACAGTACTGCTGTAGGAACCCTGTATATACTGGCTGTCCGAATTGTAAAACCAGATCGTTTTGCATTTAAGGTCACTGTCAATCTGCTATGCATCGTTGGCTTTGCGATTAGTTTAGTCGGCTTTACAACGTTGATCAGTAAGTTGTATGTCGTAATGGGGTATTTAGGAATTGGGCTAATATTGTGTATTTTAATTTCAGCATTATTTAAGTCGAGTAATCAGAAGGTAAGTTGAAACTTCCCTAAGAGCCGCAAGATTGCCAGATAGACCTTAAGTTAATTTTTGAGGCTCTAATATCAAGATGTCGAAGTGAGTTCTGAATTTGCCATTAAATAATTCCTGGTTAAGAACTTACTTTGATTTCCTTGGAAAAATAAAGGACATAGGTTATAAATTTTTTCAAAATGATGATACATAAATGAGATTGTTTACTTATGTAAAATTTAATACTTAGTATAAACTCCCTCTTTTGTCGAATCCGTATTGACCTGAATAATTAAGGTTATATAGTATGGAGATGAAATGGAGGTTTTCACGCATGCTAAAAAAACTATCCGAAAAAGATTTCTCAGTATTACGGGGACCTCTGGAGTCTGGTAGACAAAGTCCGAATTCAATAGCATCGGTGCTTGTTTTAGGCATTTTCCTGCAAGCACTGTGTTTCTATCTGACTTATAATATTGCAGGTAAATACACAGTCTATCCAAATTTCGAAAGCATTAAAACAATCCATATGTGGTTTACAGGGATCCTTATTTTATTGTCTCTTCTATTCGCTATTCCTGTCGTTTTTAGAAAGATGGAGAAGCTTCAGTACTTCCTGTCGATTATCATGACACAAAATTTTTCCGTATTTTTCTTCCTGTCCCCGTTATTTCTTTTAGGGGAACAGGACAGTGCAACAGTTGCATCTCTTTTAAACTTAACTTGGATTACACTTTCAATCGCAGGTGTATTGTTTTTCGCTACGTGGATCCGCTTTTATTTACTTCTAAAAAAAGGTCATTACCGTGCAGGGTCAAGAAACGAGGAAATGCGTGGGAAATTTGAAACGAAATCGTATATTCCAATTGCTATCATCGGCAGTGCGGCATTTGTTTTTCTTATCCAATTTGTTGTGAAAATCGGTTCGTCCGATTTGTATGAAACCATCACGCTTGTCTTTTTGCCTTTTGGCATATTTTATACACTCATTTTCGTATTGCCGGAGCAGCTTGTCATACTATATTGCAAAATAAGATTTAAAAGCTTCAATTTTGATATAAACGGTTATCTGAACACGGAAAGAGCAGTCAAAAATATTAGAAAAGTAAAACAAAGTTAGGGGGACTGAATAATATGGAGATTCGCGGTTTGCATTTCAATAATTTAATTACACTTCACTATCATCCAGTTTTGGCAAGTTCACGAGAGGTGAAAAAGATTGGAAAATCAAATTGATATATTAAGTAAAGAATATGTTATGGAACATGGGACTAACTTTGACGAAGAGTTATGGTTTACATCTTACAGTGATGAAGTTTTAGATAATCCTGAGGATGAGAATGGGAAACCTTTTACCGGTTTAGCTTATGAATTATATGATAATGGTAACTTGATATACTATACAAATTATGTAAAAGGTTTTATAGAGGGGGAGTTAATAGAGTTTTATAAAAATGGCAATTTAAAAGCAGTGAAAAATTTAATTCATGGACAAAGTAATGGTACCGAAAGAATCTGGTATGAAAGTGGAGAATTAAAATTTGAAGGAGAATATAAATTTGGTATAGCTCTTCATTATATAGAATGGGATACTGAAGGTCGTACCATAAAACAAAAACTTTCTCCTACAGAAACAGATTTAAAATTGATTGAATCTTTTTTTAAAAGTGATACTCAATGAAAAAGGTAGAGTAGTACTGGATTTTGAAACAAACAGTGAGTTTCTTCTATCCGGTTAATAATCACCCGCCGCATTCATATACTTTCCTATTGAAGATTTTATTGAGGGAGGGGCTTTGTGGAGATTTTCGTAAGACCGGGTGATTCCTTTTGGTATTACAGCCAGGTTTTTAATGTTCCTTTTCAGCTGATACTTGACTCAAACCGGAATTTGAATGCCCAGGCACTGATGCCAAACCAACCCGTTCAGATTCCCGGTTATGTGACAAGTCCATATACGGTTCAACGTGGAGATACGATTTGGTCGATAGCACAAAGAATCAATATGCCGATGGATGCGCTTTTTCTGCTTAATCCGGTACTCAGTCCATACGTGCTTCAAGTCGGTCTAAGGCTGCTGCTGCCTGTCCGGGTAACATGGAGAGTTGTGAACGGTGAACAGGATTACGATTATAGGACGATGGTGCAGGATATTCGGTCATTGCAGGCAATCTATCCGTTTATTTTTAATGACCCGATTGGCAATTCCGTATTAGAGAAAGAAATTCCGGGGCTCACGATTGGGAACGGGCAGAAACGTGTACATTTTAATGCTTCTTTTCATGCCAATGAGTGGATTACGACACCGGTAGTGATGACATTTTTTAATGACTACCTCCTGTCGCTTACGAACAATGGTGCAATACGAGGGATTTATACATTGCCATTATATAATCAGACGAATTTAAATATTGTACCTATGGTAAATCCGGACGGAGTGGATTTAGTGCTGAACGGACCTCCGGAGGATGAAAGTATCCGCAATAAGCTTATCGATTGGAATAGCGGCAGTACAGATTTCTCTGGGTGGAAGGCGAATATTAATGGGGTTGATCTGAATGACCAGTTCCCTGCTGAATGGGAACGGGAAAGAGAGAGAAACCCGAAAACACCTGGCCCGCGGGACTATGGTGGGGAAAGTCCTCTATCCGAACCGGAATCCATCGCAATGGCGGAACTGACTATTGAACGGGATTTCGCGCGCGTGCTGGCCTTCCATACACAAGGGAAAGTTATCTATTGGGGATTCATGGGATTGGAACCACCGGAAACAGAAACGCTTGTCAATGAATTTGCGAGGGTAAGCGGATATGAGCCGGTGCAGACAATTGAAAGCTATGCGGGGTATAAAGACTGGTTTATTCAGGATTGGCGCCGTCCCGGTTTTACAGTCGAACTGGGACTAGGAACAAATCCATTGCCAATCAGCCAATTTGGGGAAATTTATGAAGAAGCTTTAGGAATTTTTTTAAGTGCACTCTATATGTAAAGAAAGCCCCCCGTTACGTCCATAGATGTAACGGGGGGACTTTTATGAATCCTTCAAACTTTCATCAATTTCCAGGATGCTTTGCTTTAGTTCATCTAGTTTGGATATATTTTGCTCGACAATATCCAAATGCTCCTGTCTTTGCAATGCATTGGCAAGCGCATTTTCGGTACGCTCCATTGAATTGAATGCATGTTCAACGGCAAACTCTTCCGGGTGGGACATTGCCTGTTTTACTGCACGTTCTGTTCGTTCAACGGAGTTGGATAATAAAGTAATCGGGTGATTTTGTTTCCAGCTAGGTGTACCTGAACGTTTCTTAGCCATTGTTCCTCATCCTTTCCAAAGAAAATTGACTGATTCACACTTTTAGTATTGGTGGATGCAGTGAATCCATACGCGGAAGAAATTCGAAATTGTCAGGATTGGCATCATCAATTATTATCTTTGTAGGGAATAACTGTAGCGAAAACAGCCATACTAATATTGATTCACTTTTAAACATAGGGAGGCGGAACGAATGGATAAGAAGGGTTTCACAGATCCAAAATCTAAGAAGATCCACCATAACTGGACGAGCGATAAGCATCAAAAATCTCAAATCAAAGGGGAAACAGAGGTAACTTTGAACAACCAGATTTTGAGAATTAATGCGAAAGCGAGACAGTTCTAACCTTTGTCTTGAAGTAAATCAGGCCTTCATTACAGTACATACTGTGATGAAGGCCATTTTCATATCAATATTTTTTTCGTTTTCCTTTTTGAGCTTGCTGATGAAGCTCCGTTAGCTCGTTTGCAATTTCTTCCTTTACATTGTTGGGTGCAATTTTCATGTTTTTCGGTGTTTGCGGTAATGATTGTTTATTTGTTCCTTTACTCTTACTATCATCTCTGCCCATTAGTATGCTCCTTTCAATTTGAATTCCTACTTAATATGGCTTTCCGACAATTTTTCATTACAAAAATCGAGTCAGCTTCAAAAAAGCATAAAACATCCTAAGCTGAGCACATTAAGGCAGTAGGAGGTGATGAAATATGAGCAAAAACAGCAAAGAGACGATGAATACGCGAACACATAATCCTTTTTCAACGTATAAAGAATTACACCGGAATACAACAAGTCACAATCGGAATCCGGAAGATAATACAGCGGAATTTTCGGAAGAATTCGATTCGAAATTAAAAAATAAAAACAATAAAACAAATCATGATAAAAACCAGCAGTCAAATAAAAATAAATAGTTGTTAAAGTAAGAAAAACCTTGTCACATAATTTGTGCAAGGCTTTTCTTATATATGTGGGCAGTAAATACAGTTAGCCCTGATAAACACTGTCACATGTACCACCTATCGGTTCATAGAAGCAATGCTGTTTAAATTGCCCTGTAAATGGCTGATTGTACCAAGTCGGAGGACAAGGACCATATGGGTTGAAATACCATAGTGCATACTTTGCTGGATGTTGTCTCCAATAGTCCAGCACCTGTTTTGCTAATTTCCGTTCTGTTTCTCTGGCCCTTTGATAAAACATGTTCCCTTTTTGTACCGCCTCAAAAGAATAGTTATTGCCCTGTACTTGGAAAATAACCTGCTCAATCGTTCTCACATCATTAAAATCCAGGCATGTGGCAATAGCTCGGTTCACAATTACATTTCCTACGTACAACATCCCTTGTTTTCCTTCGCCTTCCGCCTCGGCCCGCATCATTCGAGCGATTAAGTCGATATCGGCATCCCGGTATTTTACTCTTGGCATTTTTTCACCTCACAACTATAGTATGAAACAGTTAACGCGGTTGCGCATATGAATAAATGAAATCGTTTAAAAATTGTTTTTTTGTCATTACTTCTGTATTTCCAACCTATCTTTCCGCATTAACACGGGATATAGTTCATAAATTAGTACATAGAAAAAGGAGGACGGACAATTCAAATTCATGTTGTACAACCGGGAGAATCATTGTGGGCAATCGCACAGGCTTATGGAACAACAGTTCAAAGTATAGTGGAAGCCAACCAAATTCCGGAGCCCGCTCGGTTAGTGATCGGGCAAGCATTGGTCGTTCCACTGAAAGGGCAATATTATATTGTCCAGCCAGGGGATAGCTTATGGTCTATTGGTCAACGTTTTCAGGTGAATTATTTAACGCTCGCACAAGCAAACGGGCTGAGTCCGGATGCACTGCTCATGATCGGCACCTCATTGTATATACCGGAACCATCCAAAAGGTCTGCAGAAATTTTGGCATATGTAGAACCAAGAGGTAATGAAATAAATGAAGTGCTGCTGGATCAAGTTCGTGAGGCAAACCCTTACTTAACGTACTTAGCTGTATTCAGTTATGAGGTGAGTCGGGATGGTTCAATAAAAGGACCGACTATTAATCCTTTGCCCGAGATTGCTGAACAAGAGAAAACAAGTATAGCAATGGCGATTACTAATCTCGAAGATTATCAGTTTAGCGCTGAGCTTGCACGGGATATTTTCCAGAGTGTCGCGGTCCAAAATTTGCTGCTGGACAATATCATAGCAGAAGCAAAGCGTATCGGAAATATTTCGGATATCCATTTTGATTTTGAGCGTATTTCAGGGGATCAGCGGGAGGCGTATAACAATTTTCTTCGAAGAGCTGTCGAACGCATGCATGCGGAAGGATATACGGTTTCTACCGCATTGGCGCCCAAAACGAGAGCGGATCAGCCAGGGGAATGGTTTATGGGGCATGATTATAAGGCACATGGCGAAATAGTGGATTTTGTTATGCTGATGACATATGAATGGGGATATTCTGCTGGTCCACCAATGGCCGTTTCTCCGCTGCCGCAAGTCGAGCAAGTAGTACAGTATGCATTAACAGAAATTCCGGCGAATAAAATTTTACTGGGACAAAATTTGTATGGCTACGATTGGACCTTACCTTTTGTTCAAGGTGGAGACTACGCAGAAGCAATAAGCCCTCAACGTGCAATTGAAGTGGCAAAACGCTACAATGCGGCTATCCAATTTGACTATACAGCACAGGCCCCATACTTTAATTACTATGATGAGCAAGGCCGTTCACATATTGTCTGGTTTGAGGACGCGCGTTCCATTCAGGCGAAATTCGATTTAGTAAAGCGCTTGAATTTACGTGGTGTCGGCTATTGGAAATTAGGATTGCCATTCCCGCAAAACTGGCAGCTTATCGGGGCTAATTTTAATGTTGTGAAGAAATAGCAAAATAGACGGTCAGATGAAATGAAAAACAATTCATCTGACTTTTTTGATTGTCATCCATTTAAGAAGGAGATTTGGCTGATACTGAGTAGCAGTTATAATTTCATAATTTTTTGAATTCACTTGCCCGATTTGAATTAATTTGTTACACTCGGGATAATTAAATGCATTTGCGGGGGGACACAGAAGTGTTGAGAAGGTTAAAACCTGACCCTTAGAACCTGGCCGTTAATACGGACGTAGGGAGCAAAGTACACTCTATACATATGTACTTACTTTGGCTCCGCGTATCTTTTACGTGGAGTCTTTCTTTTGCAAATATACACGCATTTGATTTGCGGGGGGACACAATAGTGTTGAGAAGGTTAAAACCTGACCCTTGGAACCTGGCCGTTAATACGGACGTAGGGAGCAATGAAAAGTGGTACTTACACTTTTTGGGGACGTCTCTCTATATTGAGGCGTCTTTTTTGTGCTTCCGCCAACAATAAGGAGGAGTAACAATGGGATTTTGTGAAAAGGTAAGGAAAGAAACGGATTTTTATTGGGAGGCCAGCTTCTATCACCCTTTTGTACAAGGGATTGCTGATGGGAGTTTACCGTTGGAAAAGTTTAAGTTTTATATGCTGCAGGATGCTTATTATTTGAAGCATTATACGAAAGTTCTTGCACTTGCAGCTGCAAAAGCGACAACGGATGACGATGTTCAATATTTTCTGCAAACTGCAAAATTTATTCATGATGCAGAGCTGGAGTTACACCGTACAACGTTTAAAGAATTAGGTGTGACATCGGATGATTTGGAACTATTCGAACCGGCCCCAGCAGCCTATAACTATGTAAGCCATATGTATAATGCTGTGCATAATGGAGATGTAGCGGAAGCTTTTGCGGCGATTTTACCTTGCCCATGGCTGTATCAGGAAATTGGGCAAAGGCTAAAAGATGCAAGCCCCAATATCCCCCTTTATGAACAGTGGATTGCGTTGTACGCATCCGAGGAAATGGTTCAAAATATTGAAATACAAAAAAAGATGCTGGATCGATATGCGAAAGAACAACCGGCAAAGCTGAAGGTGTTGCAGGAACATTTTAAGAAAAGCTGCTATTACGAATGGATGTTCTGGGAGATGCCTTGGACAAAGCAAAGCTGGGAACAAGGAGTGTATGTCAATGAGCCTGCAAGCAATTCATAAAAATCAACCGTTAGTTCATTGCATTACAAACTATGTCGTCGCAAATTTTACAGCAAATGGTCTGCTGGCGGTGGGGGCTTCACCAGTAATGGCGGACGCGATAGAAGAAGCGGGAGAAATGGCTGCCCAGTCAAATGCATTACTAATAAATATGGGAACTTTGAACGAACGGACGGTAGCATCGATGAAGCAAGCCGGACTGAGTGCAAATAAACATCAAACTCCGGTCGTTCTGGATCCGGTAGGGGTAGGGGCGACGAAATTCCGAGCTGAAACAGCCCAGCAACTGCTCGACCTTCTAAAAATTGATGTGATCCGCTGCAATATTGGAGAACTGGCGGCTCTTGCGGGAGCAGATTGGGCATCAAAAGGGGTTGATAGCGGCAATGGGGATATCGATGTTGCAGCGACTGCCAAACAGTTGGCTAATAAATATCAATCTATTGTAATTGTTACAGGAGAACAAGATGTTATTACGGATGGGGAAAGAATCGGATTTGTAACGGGCGGTCATGAAAAAGTGACTAGAATGACAGGGAGCGGCTGCTTGCTGAGTGCCTTTTGCGCTGGGGTGCTTGCAAACAGTAAAGAACCGTTTAATGACTTACAAACCCTGCTGAATGAATATAAACAGGCAAGTGCCAATTCTGTAGCAGCTATGGGAACTTTCCACACAAATTTCTTGAATGAACTAGAAAATTTAGCGGAAGGAGGACGACGATGATTACATGTACAATTGCAGGCTCGGATAGCGGTGGCGGTGCAGGCATCCAGGCAGATTTAAAAACGTTTCAGGAACTGCGTGTATTTGGCACATCGGTCATTACTGCACTGACAGCACAAAATACCGAAGGAGTGCATGGGATTTTTCCGACAACGGCCGATTTCGTCCAAGCTCAATTAAAAGCAGTACTTCATGATTTTGACATAAAAGCAATTAAAACTGGGATGCTGTTTAGTGCCGAAATTATCGAAGCAATTGTCGCGCTTCTAATAGATACAGAAATTCCGCTAATTGTTGATCCGGTAATGATTGCAAAAGGAGGTGCCAGTTTACTGGAACAGGAGGCAACAACGGCCCTTAAGGAAAAATTATTGCCGCTTGCAACTGTTTGTACACCGAACATTCCGGAAGCGGAAATCCTGACTGGATATCCAATTAAAACGGAAGATGATATAACGTTAGCGGCGCATCATCTATTAAGTCTGGGACTGGAATGTGTTGTTATAAAGGGTGGTCACTTAAATGGTAAGCATGCGACAGATACGGTTTTCATTCGTGGGGAGCAACCATTTAAAATGAAAACCGAGCGAGTGGATACGAAACATACTCATGGAACAGGATGTACATTTTCTGCAGCAATCACGGCGGAAATGGCAAAAGGAAGGTCGATAGAAGGAGCCATTATAGAAGCAAAAAAATATGTGCAGCTGGCTATTCGTCATCCGCTCAATATTGGTCACGGATTTGGCCCGACAAATCATTTTGCCTATCATGAACAGCGAGGGTTGTGCAATGTCCATGTCTTTTGATTTAAATAAATATTTTATTATGGGAACAATCAATTGTAAACGCGACCCGCTGCTTGTTTTGGAAGACGCGCTACAGGCAGGAATTACGATATTTCAGCTGAGGGAAAAAGGCAAAAATGCTTTAAAGGGTGATGAATATATTCAATTTGCCAGTCAATGCCAAAAGCTGTGCAAAATATACAACGTACCATTCATTATCAATGATGATGTCGAACTTGCATTAACATTGGATGCAGATGGGATACATGTAGGACAGGAAGATATCGAAGTGGAGAAGTTCAGATCTATTGCGAAAAATAAAATCGTCGGGGTATCGGTTCATACAATGGAACAACTGGAACTGGCCATGGCAAATGGCGCAGATTATGCGGGGATTGGTCCAATTTATCAAACTACATCAAAAGATGATGCAAGAGCACCGGTAGGGCTGAAGTTATTGGAAGAAGCAAAATCTCAGTATCCAAAATTTCCGATTGTAGCAATCGGCGGAATCTCCACTGAAAACAGCTTCACTGTAAGACAGACCGGAGTAAATGGAGTAGCTGTTATTTCGGCAATCAGTCAGAGTAATAATGTGAATGAAACTGTAAATAGGCTTTAAGTTAAAATTTGTAATAAAAGTACTATTTTAATAGAAATAGCTTGTATCAAAATACTCTTTTCCACTATTCTGTCAATTTAGTATGATAGTTCTGTTATACACTACAGAATATGGGAGTGAAAGAAATGTTGAAAAAACTATCTGCTTCAGCCTTAACGCTAACACTTTTAGCAAGTGGCATGTCAGCAGTTTCAGCGGCACCAGCATCTACGAATGAAGATATGACGCGTGGAGAGTTTGTGAAGGCCGTAATTGATGCATTGGGAGTGGAGGTCGGCACTGGACAGACTGTCAAATTCCAGGATGTACCTGATTCACTCAAACCGTATATTGAAAAAGCGGTGGAATTAAAGTTGATTAAAGGGAAAACTCCAACGAAATTTGCACCGAATGAAAAACTGACACGCACACATGCTTTCCTTATTGCAGCAAGAGGATTACAGGATGGGAAAACATATTCTGAAAAGGTATTGGATCAGTTTAAAGATGCAAATAAAATTGGACAAGGCAATCGCCAGGAAATGGCCAAAGCAGTAGCAACAGGATTACTGACAGGCTATGAAGACGGCACGATTCGCCCGAACGATTTTGTAACAAAAGCACAGATGCAAAAAATTCTTCAGCGCTTTTTGGAAGAATACAGCCCTGTAAAAGCAAATACGACGGTTTCTTTGAGGATTTTAGGTACGACAGATATTCACACAAATATTTTAAACTATGATTATTACAAAGATACGCCAACGAACAGTTTAGGTTTGGCAAAAACTGCTCTGCTAATCGAAAAAGCACGTGAGGAAAACCCAAATACAGTACTGTTTGACAATGGAGATGCAATTCAAGGAACGCCACTTGGCTCATATATCCAGTCCGTAGCGAAATTAAAAGACGGCGAAGTTCACCCGTCGATTGCTGCTATGATCGCGCTTGATTATGATGCAGCGACATTCGGTAACCACGAGTTTAACTACGGTTTGGAATTTCTCGATGAAGTAACAGATGATGCCCCATTCCCGTATGTTAATGCCAATGTGCGCAATGCAGCGACAAAGGAATTAATGTATGAGCCATATGTCATGATTGAAAAAGATGTTGTTGATTCAAACGGTGAAAAAACGAAGATTAATATTGGGGTGACAGGTATTGTACCACCTCAAATTTTGAAATGGGACAAAGCAAATTTAGAAGGAAAAGTAACCGTCGATGATTCGGTAGAAGCTGTTAAAACAGTCGTTCCGAAAATGAAAGAAGCAGGAGCGGATGTTGTCGTAGTACTTTCACACTCAGGTATGGGAGATGCTACACATGAAAAAGGCGAAGAGGATGTATCGTATTTGCTGTCGACAATTGAGGATGTCGATGCAATCATTACAGGTCATGCTCATGGCGTATTCCCTGGTAAAGTGGATAGCTCTATAACTAATGTAGATATTGAAAAAGGTACAATGAACGGCAAGCCGATTGTTATGGCAGGTAAATTCGGTAGTCATTTAGGGGTCATTGATTTGGAGCTCGAGAAAAAAGATGATGCCTGGGATGTCACAACAGGTACTGGCGCGGTACGTGAAATCGCAAAAGATAATGACACTGTCAGCACTGAGATTGTCGAAAGTGTAAAAGAAGCGCATGATGGAACAATTAAGTACGTACGTCAGGCAGTAGGGACAACGACTGCTAACATTCACAGTTATTTCTCGCAAGTACAGGATAATCCTTCTATTCAAATTGTCACGGACGCACAATCAATTTATGTGAAAGAAAAGCTGAAAGGTACAGCGTATGAAAATCTTCCAGTACTATCTGCGGGTGCACCATTCAAAGCAGGAACAAGAAGTGATCCTGAATACTATACATTTGTACCAAAAGGCGAACTTGCAATTAAAAATGTAGCAGATTTATATTTATATGATAATACACTTGCTATCGTGAAAGTAACAGGTGCGGATGTGAAAGAATGGCTTGAGATGTCTGCCGGTCAATTCAATCAAATTGATGCAGCAAAATCAGATGAACAGCAATTAATCAATGCTGAATACCGTTCGTACAATTATGATGTTATTGACGGTGTGACATATGAAATTGATGTAACAAAACCGGCGAAATATGATGAGGACGGAAATGTTGTAAACGAACAAGCATCACGTATCGTCAATCTGCAATATAACGGCCAGCCAATTGATGAGACACAGGAATTCATCGTAGCGACGAATAACTATCGTGCAAGCGGTACATTCCCGGGTGTCCGTAATGCGACAGCGGTTGAAATTTATCCGGATGAAAACCGTCAGGCAATTATCGATTATATTTTAGCCGAAAAGACGATCGATCCGACAGCAGATGGTAACTGGAAATTCGCTCCAATTCCGGATAGCGTAAATGTTGTATTTGAATCTTCTAAAAAAGCAGTTGATGTTTTAGATGAAAACAGTGCTATTAAGTATATTGGAGACGGTACAGACGGTTTTGGCAAGTATGGTTTAATAACAAAATAATGATAAAAATGCCTGCAGGCGAAGAATTCATTTCTTCTGTCTGCAGGTTTTTTGTGTTTTGGATAATACCAGTCACGAGTATGAACGACGGACTTTAGAGTTACTTTTTTGGATGAATCTGTTTGACATAGTAACAACTCGTTGTTAGTATTAGGTTGTTACTTTTTTAGATATAAATTTCAATTTAGGGGATGAGAAGATGAGCAAAATAAAAACAGTAGGTATTACTTTAGGGGTGTCTTCTGCACTTCTACTCGCCGCTTGCGGAGATGATACGGAAAATAATGAAAATTCAACAGGCGCATCGTCTTCCAGTATTGGGGAACAGGTGAATTATACCGTTGTTGGGGTTGAACCGGGTGCAGGTCTGACTGGTCTTTCCCATCAAGTATTGGAGCAATATGAAAATCTGGAAGGCTGGACATTACAGGAAAGTTCAACTGCCGGAATGCTGAGTACATTGGATAAGGCAATCCGGAATGAAGAACCTGTAATCGTGACAGGCTGGACACCGCACTGGAAATTCTCGGCTTATGATTTGAAAATACTTGAAGATCCTAAAGGTATTTTAGGCGGCGCTGAAAACATTCAAACACTTGCCAGAAAAGGTTTGGAACAAGACCTGCCTGATGTATATACAGTACTTGACCGCTTTTATTGGGAACCGGAAGATATGGAAAAAGTCATGTATGATGCACAAGAAGATGGAGACTTTGAGGTAGCGGCAGCCGATTGGGTTGAAAATAATCAAGACAAAGTAAGTGAATGGACAAAAGATATAGCACAAGGAAATGGCGAGAAAGTAAAAATCATTTCTACACCGTGGGATTCTGAATTTGCATCAAGCAGTGTAATAAAAGTTGTGCTGGAACAATTAGGGTACGAACCTGAAGTCACACCGGTTGACCCGGCTATTATGTTCCAGTCAATCGCAACAGGTGAAGGAGACGTAACAGTTGCACCATGGTTACCGACAACTCACAAAGCCTTTTATGACAAACATAAAGACGATATTGTTGATTTAGGTGAAAATCTTGAAGGCACGCAAAATGGATTTGTTGTACCGGCATATGTAGACATTGATTCGATTGAAGATTTAAAACCAAAAGAATAGATAAGGTTTGCCCCGTAAATTTTCATTACGGGGCTTTATTAATGAGTACCTCCAGTTTGACATGAGTAACAACTTGTAGTTAAATTGAAGTTGTCGCTTTAGAGGGTAGATAAATTCAGATTTTAGGGGATGAAATATTTTGAAACGATTTAAAACTTTAGGTTTAACTGTAGGGATATCTGCCGCATTATTATTAGCGGCATGTGGGGATGATACAGGAAGCAGTGATAATACAACTGAAAAAGAAGCCAGTATCGGTGAAGAGGTCGGCTATACAATAGTTGGTATTGAACCTGGTGCTGGAATAACAGGTCTAACGTATGACGCATTAGAACAATATGAAAATCTAGAGGGATGGACATTACAGGAAAGTTCAACGGCCGGTATGATCGGTAGTTTGGATCAAGCAATTCGCAATGAAGAACCGATTATTGTGACAGGATGGAAGCCCCATTGGAAATTTTCAGCTTACGATTTAAAAATACTAGAGGATCCTAAAGGGGCTTTAGGAGGGGAAGAGTATACAAATACTCTTGTAAGAAAAGGATTAGAGAAAGATTTGCCTGATTTGTATACGATTCTTGATCGATTTCATTGGGAACCGGAAGATGTAGAACAAGTAATGCTTGAAGCATCAAATAGTGATTTTGATTCGGCTGCAGCGGAGTGGATTCAAAATAACGAAAATAAAGTAAATGAATGGACTGAAGGTATTACAAAAGGGGACGGGGAAGAATTAAAGTTAATTACTACTACATGGGATTCTGAATTAGCATCAAGTAGTGTCATGAAACAAGTGATTAATGAGTTAGGATATGAAGTAAATGTAATTCCTGTTGATCCAGCTATTATGTTCCAGGCAATTGCTACCGGTGAGGGAGACGCCTCTCTTTCTGCGGCACTTCCAACAACACATGATGCATTTTATAAAAAGCATAAGGAAGATATAGTAGATTTAGGAGAGAACTTAAAAGGTACACAAAATGGTTTTGTTGTACCAGCTTATATGGATATTGATTCAATTGAGGATTTGGATCCGAAGAATTAATATATGATTGATATGAAAAAAGCTATATGCTGTAGTGAAAAACTCCTGCATATAGCTTTTTCTTATCTAATAGAACGCTGTGGCTCGAGGCTTGGTTTTCCGAATAAATAACCCTGGAAAAGCTCATAGCCGATTTGTTTCAGCCATTCAAAGTCTTCCTCGGTTTCAATACCTTCAGCAAGCGGTGTTGCGCCAATTTCAAGTGCTGTCTTTAAAAACTGTTTAGCGGTAAGTTGTTTTTCAAGATCATTTTTTACACCTTGTACATACTTCATATCAAGCTTCATATAATGCGGTTTCATATCAGCGAGCATTTCCAGTGTGTTATACCCTTCTCCTACATCATCCAAAGCATATTGAAAGCCTTTTTCGTTATAGTAATTCAAGATCGATTTTAAATGCTCAATATCATCGACCTGCTCCGATTCGACAACTTCAAAAACAAATTGATTCGGGTCAATTTGCAGAAGCTTAGCAAGCTTTACCGTTGACTGCAGACAATATTCCGGAGAATAAATCGATGTAGGTATGAAATTGATAAATGTCTTTTTCTTAAGCACAGCAGCGTATTTTACGGCAGCCATTCGACATAAACGGTCCAATGCATACAAGCGGCCACGACTTTTTGCTGCTGTAAAAATTTCGTTAGGGAATATAAGCGTTCCATCTTCACGGGTAAAGCGTGAAAGCACTTCATAAGCATAAATTTCTTTTTTATTATTTACGATAGGCTGTGAATAGCTGGCAATTGCATTTCTATGTATGACATCATCAATCCATTGCATTTCCAAAACTGTTTCAATATCAGCTATAGTTTTCCAATCCATCTCATCAATTCTAAAATAAATCTGTTCAGGCTCCATATAATCCCTGCTGAAGTCAAGAAACTCCCTTACACCAGATTCTTGTATTGTTACATACTGTTCCTTTTTTGTAATCGTTAAATTCCGACGGTTAAAGTGATCGACAATCATATCCATCATAGCTAGATTGTTTTTACCTTCTAATAAAATATCAAACTGTAATTCAGATACGACACAGTTTTTACAGGACATGAGTATCCCCTCACTTCTAAATTTTAACTTTACTGTATACCATCAAGTACAAATATACTATAAAAAATAATAATAAATCCTTTTCACTTATTAAAAATGTACAGTTTTTGGACATAGGATCCGTAATGGTATATACGTACAGGCACATATTAAAATGCAGAAACAGTTGATTGTGCCCATTAATAAAGATATAACGCTTTTTGCTTTTTGAACCGCTTTTTATAATGAAGTGTAATTATAAAATGATTGGGAATAGTAAGGTAGGTGAGAATAAATTAACAAATAAGGAGACACAGTGAAATGAAAATTACAGCAGCTGTAACTGAAGCACAAGGAAAAGATTTTGTCTTGCAGGAAGTGGAACTTGCATCTCCAAAAGCAAATGAAGTATTGATTAAAATTGTAGCAACTGGTGTTTGTCATACAGATGCGGTAGCGCGTGATTTGGCAATTGCTCCACTTCCGGCAGTTCTTGGTCATGAAGGATCAGGGATTGTGGAAGAAGTGGGTGAAGGCGTAACAAGTTTAGAAAAGGGTGACCATGTTGTTTTATCATTTGCACATTGCGGTTCATGTCCAAACTGTTTGACGGGCCACCCGACAGTATGTGATACGTTTAATCCTCTCAACTTTGGAGGTGTCCAGGATGACTATACAACACGTCTTTCAAAAGATGGTACCGAGTTAGCAACATTCTTCGGCCAGTCCTCATTCGGAACATACGCAATTGCTCATGAGCGAAATGTTGTAAAAGTAGATAAAGATGTCGACCTAGCATTGCTTGGCCCACTTGGCTGTGGGATTCAGACAGGTGCCGGAACTGTATTAAATAGACTCCGCCCACAATTCGGTTCTACAATTGTCATTTACGGATGCGGTGCTGTTGGTTTATCTGCACTGATGGCAGCAAAAATAGTCGGCTGCAAACAAATAATCGCAGTTGATGTCCATGACTCCCGGCTGGAATTTGCTAAGGAACTCGGGGCGACACATGTATTAAATGGACGGAATGTGGATGTTGTTGCAGAAGTGAAAAAGATTACAAACGGCGGTTCAAACTATGCAGTTGAAACGACAGGTGTGCCGCCAGTTGTGAAACAATCCCTAAATGCATTACGCCCACTAGGTACTTGTGCGATAGTAGGTGTAACACCTGAGATGGCAATTGATGTCCATAACGACATTATGGCAGAAGGGAAAACAATGATGGGGGTTATCGAAGGAGATTCGGTACCACGTGTATTTATTCCGGAGTTGGTCAACTATTACAAAGATGGTAAATTCCCTTTTGATCGCCTCGTAAAGTTTTATGAATTTGAACAAATTAATGAAGCATTTGAAGACTCTAAAAAAGGAACTACGATTAAACCTATTTTAAAAATCGCGAAATAAATTGATCAAAGCCGAGAACACAGGAATTCTCGGCTTTTTGAATATATTGCGGTCATTCTAAATAATCATATTTACGTGCTTCATCTGCATACTCCTTGGAAATTTGCCCTTGAAGATAGTCTTCTTTTGATACATGCAATATTTCCAGTGCGGAATACGTATCTTCATCATCTTTGTCTTTATATAAATCGTTGTAGTGATCAAAATCCCCTTCAAAATCTGCCGGTGTATCGGAATTCCCGTACTGTGCGACGATTTGGAAGGAGTCTTCGTTATCTTGAAGCTCATCATCCTTTTCCCTATTTGAAAAGGAGTTGTCTACAGCCGGGTGGAGCAGTTGTTCTTCAACCGGACGATCTGTTGCAGGAGTTTTTGCATCACTATGCTCAATACAAAAAGCAGTATACGGAATTGCTTGCAGCCGATCATATGGGATTTCTGTTTGGCATTTTGCACAAACTCCATATGTACCATCATTCATCCGATCAAAAGCTGCCTCGATTTGGCCCAATAAATCATCACTGTGTACTTTTAACGCCATATCTTTTTCACGGTCATATAATTCGGTTGCCAAATCCGCGGGATGATTATCAATAGTGGAAAGTTCATCAGTAGAATCCCTTAAACTCGCATGTGCAATTAGCTCATTTTCATTTGAATTGACATCACCAATTAATTCTCTTTTTTGTTCGATGAGCAGTCGTTTTAATTTAGTAAGCTGTTTTTCACTAAGCATCGTTATCAAATCCTTTCAATAGTAGTATGGGCGAAATACGATGAATTATTTCAAAACATCGTGAACTGCTTTCGTATAGTTTCTTTTTAAATTAGAAATACTACTGTATAAAGCAAAATTTTATGCACACATAAAAATATCCATCCTATAGGAGGACTCGAAGTTGCTAAATACTGAAAATACACTATCCATCTTTGCACTCGGCGGCATTAATGAAATCGGAAAAAATATGTACGTCATCGAGTATGGGCAGGAATTAATCATTGTTGACTGTGGTGGGAAATTTGCGGATCAAAGCTTATTGGGTGTTGATTTGATTATCCCGGATTTAAGTTATTTGGAGGAAAATAAACATAAAATCAAAGCATTGGTTGTAACACATGGACATGAGGATCATATTGGCGGTATCCCGTATTTGCTGAGAAAAATTAATATACCGATATATGCTTCTAGATTTACACTCGGGTTAATTGAATTGAAATTAAAGGAGCATAAATTGCTCCGTGATTCAGAATTAAATGAGATTAATGCAGATTCACAAATTAGTTTCGATCAATTATCTATCACATTCTTTAAGACAAGTCACAGCATTCCTGACTGTTTAGGGATTGTTTTTCATACTCCGGAAGGGAAAGTCATCCATACAGGTGACTTTAAATTTGATTTTACACCTGTCAATGATCAAACATCGGATATTCACAAAATGGCAGCACTCGGATCAGAAGGGGTGCTTGCGCTTATTTCCGAAAGTACAAACGCTGAACGACCTGGTTTTACACCATCGGAGCAAGTAATTGGACGTCATTTGGATGAGGCGTTTCAACAGGCGACCGGAAAAATCTTCATTTCTACCTTTGCATCCAATGTGAATCGTATTCATCAAATCGTCGAAGCGGCAAAAAAGACAAACCGGAAAATTGTTCTTTTAGGTCGCAGTATGGTGAATGTTACATCTGTTGCGATGCGGCTGGGCTATTTGGATATTCCGGGCTGGATGCTTATCGAACCAAGAGAATTGAAGGAGTTACCGCCGGAACGGGCAGTAATATTATGTACAGGAAGCCAAGGGGAGCCATTAGCAGCGCTTTCAAGACTCTCGACCGGCCGCAATCGTGATGTCAAAGTTGTGCAAGGCGATACGGTTATTTTCGCAGCTTCTCCCATACCGGGAAATGAAAAAGATGTTTCGAAAATAGTGGATAATCTGTTTCAGCTTGGCGCAAAAGTTGTTTACGGAAATTCAAGCATTACTGGTATGCACGTTTCTGGACATGGTTATCAGGAAGATCTAAAAATGATGCTGACACTCATGAAGCCCAAATATTTTATTCCGATTCATGGTGAATACCGTATGCTTCATATTCACCGTTCATTGGCGGAAGCGGTTGGAGTTGAAAAAGGGCATACATTTATCCTGAAAAATGGTGAGATTGTTGATATTAAAGGCGGGGAAGCACGGCAAACACGCGCTATTCCGGCGGGGGATACGTATGTGGACGGTACGGGAAGTGATGAAGTCGGTGAAATCGTACTGCGAGACCGGAAGCAGCTATCCGAAGACGGGATGCTTGTTATTGTTGTGACAATCAGTAAATTCGATGGTTCCATTATTTCAGGGCCGGACAGTATTTCACGCGGGTTCGTCTATGCAAGGGATTCAGAAGCATTAATAAATGATATAAACGAAATTGCTCAGGCAGCTGTAGAAAACTTCAATGAAGCCAATCCTTTTGCTATGAAAAAGGCGATTAAACACGCGGTAGATCAATATATCTTTACATTAAAAATGAAAAAACCAATGATTTTACCGATTATTATTGAAATATAAAATTAAAAAAGAACAACGATCTTGAAAGGCAATATTCACTTTCAAAATCGTTGTTTTGTTACGTATTATTAATTGTTTGCCGACTAAAATTAAACAGGCTGAAGCTCTGTTTGTTCCAGCAGCGTTTTGTAAGCAGCCAAATCTTCTTCATAATTTCTAATATAAGTGGAAAGACTATGTTTCTTTATCATTTCAAATGAATTATGATCGATATATTGTAATTTTTGATTCAGGATTTCTGCATTTGCCCAGGCAGTTTCTTCAAAAGCGATGTTCATTTGATGTTCTTCAATAATCATACCTAGTAAATCGGGGTTTTGAAAAATTTCTTCGGTAGAATATTGATCCCGCATATTAAAATAATCGAGGGTTCTCGTTAAAGAAGCATCTAGGGCAGGACGGTCAATCGCATGACCTAGTTCATGAAGTGTAATGGTTTTTACATATTGATCAAATGGAATGCTTGATAGTTCATCAGCAGCTTCCACTAAACGGTTTGCATCAAAACTAACAACATTTGTTATAAAATTATAGCTCATATTTACTCCGGTATGATCCTCTTCCAATATTGTATTGAGGCCGGTAGCTTTTATAGTGGAATTAATTAATTCAAATAAAGATTCGTTTGTAGATTGTTGCATGTATGCGCTCATTTCCTTTTCTATATATAAAATAAATAAGAAAACACAATAAAACGCTCGCTTTGAATATAGCGAGCATAAAATAATATATAATTCTCATATAATATTTTCAAGTAATTTGTTTGGATATGTATACTGATTGAGATAAATTTTGGATAAACGAGTAAAAGCATACAAAAAAAGATGTCTGCCATTCTTCTAAATGGCAGACATCTTTTATTAACGTAAATGATATTTACATATTCAATTAACCTGTCTTCAAGGTTATTCAACTAATTAAGAGTTATTTTTGTTATTTTTATTGTTGGAATTGTTGCTGTTATTATTTCTGCGGCTTGCTTCTCCGCCTTTACGGCCAGCCTCTTCACGGCTCATTTTGCCGCTGTTGTTATTGTTGTTATTACCGTTTTGGTTGTTTCCGCTGCTCGCTTCTCCACCTTTACGGCCGATTTCTTCATAAAATTCTCTACCATGGTTATTAGATGTAGCTTCTCCGCCTTTACGACCCGCTTCTTGAACCGTCATTGATCCGTCATTCTGATTCTGATTACGTTTGTTGTTATTAGCCATGTCTTACATCCTCCTAGTGAAAATTTTTAGCTTATTGCTAAGCTTACTAGTTAAATTCCCATCTCACTTTATAATAAACATTAATTATATTTCATTTATATTACAAAAAAATGATATAAAATTATCAGGAATGAATAATGGAGTTCTTTATTGAGAAGAAAGTATTCATATGACATAGATATGTGAAGCAATGTATGCAAAAATCATTTCTATTATTTTGATTATTTTAATAATTCCGGCTGTTTAGTATGATAAAATAGCTATTGTGCACAATTTTCAGTTAATTTGAAAATTTGTGATACAACAGTTTCAGAATTTGTTATTGTTATACTACAACAAAAGAGAGATACATAGGGGGAGAATGTAATGAATGCAATTACACTAGTAATTGGGGCAATATGTATTTTAGTAATTGCCTATCGTTTTTACGGAATTTTCTTTACAAAAAAAGTATTGAAGATTAATGAAGATACGCCAACACCTGCAAACGAAAAAAATGACGGACAAGACTATGTACCGACAAATCGTTGGGTAGCTTTCGGGCATCACTTTGCAGCAATTGCAGCTGCCGGACCGTTAGTTGGACCAATCTTAGCTGCGCAATTTGGTTATTTACCGGGTTATCTTTGGTTATTAATTGGTGCCGTTATCGGGGGTGCAGTACATGATGCTGTTGTATTATTTGCTTCGATGACAAAAGGCGGGAAGTCATTATCGGAAGTTATGCGTGAAGAGCTTGGGCCTGTCGCAGGTTTTTGTACAGGATTAGCGATGCTTTTCATTATTACAATTACAATGGCCGGTTTATCGATGGTTATTTTAGGAGCTTTAGCAGAAAACCCTTGGGGAACATTTGCAGTTGCCGCAACGATACCGATTGCAATGCTCATGGGTCTGATTAATAAGTTTACAGGGAACTTGAAGATTTCAACAATACTTGGGGTCATTCTCCTTGTTGGTGCCGTTTTCTACGGACCGTCTATTCAAGGTACTTGGTTGGGTGATGTATTAACATTGGATCGTGAAACATTATCGATTCTATTGCCGATTTACGCATTCTTTGCTGCTGCTTTACCAGTCTGGTTCTTACTGGCACCGCGTGATTATTTAAGCAGTTTCATGAAAATTGGGGTATTTGTTGCTTTAATTATTGGTGTGTTCATTATTAATCCGACAATTCAATTCCCTGCATTTATTCCTGAATTCCTTGGAGGCGGTCCAATCGTTGCTGGTCCAGTATGGCCATTCGTTTCGATTACAATCGCTTGTGGAGCTATTTCCGGTTTCCATGCTTTTGTAGGGTCAGGTACTACACCGAAAATGTTAAATCGTTGGGATGATATTCGCGTAGTTGGTTTTGGTGCAATGCTCGTAGAATGTGTCGTTGGGGTAATGGCACTGATCGCCGCTACGGTATTACATCCGGCAGATTACTTTGCGATTAACTCATCACCTGAAGCATTCGCGAAATTAGGCATGACGGTAGTTGATTTACCAGTATTGTCAGAAGCGATTGGTATGGATTTGGAGGGACGTACTGGTGGTGCTGTAACACTTGCAGTTGGTATGGCATCCATATTTGCAGGTGTAGAATGGTTTAGTCATCTAACCGCTTACTTCTATCAATTTGTTATTATGTTTGAAGCGGTCTTTATTTTAACTGCCATTGACGCAGGTACACGTACAGCACGTTATTTAATTCAAGACTTTTTAGGAAATGTTTACAAGCCGCTGAAAAAGACGGATTGGCTACCAGGAGCAATTGGAGCAAGTGCATTGGCCTGTATCATGTGGGGGTACTTATTGAATTCCGGCGATATTGCCTCTGTCTGGGCATTATTCGGTGTATCCAACCAGCTGATGGCCTCCATTGGTCTAGTATGTGGTGTAACATTCGTATTGAAAGTAGCGGATAAACGGATTTATGCTTTAACTTGCTTTATTCCGTTAGTATATTTATACATTACGGTAAATGTAGCAGGATTCTGGATGGTGAAAAATGTTTACTGGAACGATATGGCTGGTGGATACAATATTCTAAACGGTATATTATCGATTATAATGCTGACATTAGGATTGATCATTGTAATTACATCATTCATTAAATGGCGTGAACTTTGGGCACATCCTCGCTTCACAAAACAAGCAACTGCTAATTAAAACACAATGAGCGGAAAATTAGAGTAATCTCTAAATTTTCCGCTCTTTTTGTGTTGGATATAAATAGTTGAGAAAGTCGTCCCTGAAAACAGCATTTAAAATACAAGGCTGCTTTTGTCTTTTTTCCAGCAGCAAATGTTCTTCAGGAAATTGCTGTTCGATATTTAAAGAGATGAACGGGAGTTTTTCCTGTGCTTTTTGGGAACGCAAATTGACAGTACGTGCACCGGCAAATACTACCTCAAGATGCAGGTATTCAAATGCTATTTTCAGAAGTTCGATTTTAGAAGCCAGATTATAGCCTTGGCCCCAATAATCGACACCGATCCAGCTTCCGATATGACACTGTTTATTGGACTGATCGATAAACATCAGAGTCGTAATTCCGATCAATTGATCCTCTTCATTTAATATAATACGGGAAATTGTTCTCCCTTCAGATTCCTCCATTAATGTATTGATAATAAAGTTTTCCGTATCTTCCACAGATTGAGTTGGAAGTCCGAGTGCATTCTTCACCTCGGGTGCCTGGGATAACCGGTGAATTTCTTTAGCATAGCTAAGCGCTTGTGGAATTAATGTTACTTTTTTCATTCATTTGGCCCTCACTTTCCGATAAAACGTACCAAACCTAATTATAGTAGATTGCTCCATTTTACATTATATTCAAAAAATATCCGATTATTTTTTAGAAAATAAAAATTTATTAAAAAATAAGGTTGTTTTATTTAAGTAAGTATAATAATATAACTCATATAATATAAAACCAAGTTGAATAATCGGTATTGGGGTGAAAAATAATTGGCGACACCTAAGATTGAAATTAATGAAGTTTCAAAGTCGTATGGAGAAAAAGGTCCGACAGTACTGAAAGATGTTACCTTTAATATAAAACACGGCGAATTGATTGCCATTTTGGGGAAAAGCGGTTGTGGCAAAAGTACATTGCTAAATTGTATCGGTGGCTTTGAAACAATTAATCAAGGACAGATCCTGCTTGATGGGACGGCTGTTACAAAACCTAGTAAACGCTGTATTATGCTTATGCAAAATTATGGACTGCTGCCGTGGCGCTCAGTTCGGAAAAATGTGGAGCTCGGTATTGAAAATTCGGAGTTATCGACTGCTGACATTACAAAAAGAGCGGCCCATTATTTACAGATGGTCGGATTGGAAGACCGTGCAAATGCATTGCCTAGCGAGCTGTCGGGCGGTATGCAGCAACGTGTTGCAATAGCTCGTGCACTGGCGATTCAACCGGAAGTCATTTTAATGGATGAACCGTTTGGAGCGCTTGATACATTTACACGCTATTATTTACAGGATGAATTGAAACAAATTCAGCAACGCGAGAAAATGACGATTGTATTAGTAACCCATGATATCGATGAAGCGATTTATTTAGCAGATCGTATTCTCATCATGAAGCCAAATCCTGGTGAAATCCATAAAGAAGTTGTGCTGAAGTTGCCTAAGGAACGCAATCGTGCAGATACGGATTTTCAGCATTACCGTGAAATTATATTCAATGAATTCCAATTTACTCATGATAAAGCAACGATCGAATTTAATATTTAGGAGGATAGCAGATGAAAAAAGTAGTGTTAATCATGACAATGCTTTTCATGACATTGTTAACTGCCTGTGGGACGAACGAAACAGGCAGTTCTGCAGGTGATGGGAAAAAGCCAACGATTAAAATCGGTTATTTACCGATTACGCACGCAGTTCCGCTATATATGCAGAATGATGAAAAGTATGAAGATTATAATTTAGAGCTCGTGAAATTCGGGTCTTGGCCTGAGCTGATGGATGCACTAAATACTGGTGCAATTGATGGGGCATCTGTATTGATCCAATTAGCGATGAATGCAAAGGAAAAAGGCATTGATTTAAAAGCAGTGGCGCTTGGTCACCGTGATGGTAATGTATTAATCGGTAGTAAAGATATAAATTCCGTAGAAGAACTGAAAGGGAAATCTTTTGCGATCCCAAGCAGGTTTTCAACACACAATATTTTGTTGTATGAAATGCTGAAAAAACATGGCATTGCTTATGATGAAGTAGATGTGATCGAATTGCCGCCAGCGGAAATGCCTGCAGCTTTAGCGGAAGGGCGTATTGCTGGTTATGTAGTCGCTGAGCCATTTGGCGCGATATCCGTAGCGTTGGAAAACGGGAAAGTGCTTTATCAGTCAGAAGAGATTTGGCAAGATTCAATTGATTGCGGTTTAGTATTGCGTGGCCAGTTTATTAAAGACAATAAAGATTTAGCAGGGAAGTTTGTCGATGACTATGTAGCAGGCGGAGAGCTTGCACAAGGAAAAGACGATCATATGCATGAAGTCGTTGGCCAATATTTAACAGTTGAAAAAAATGTATTGGATATTTCATTAGATTGGATTTCCTATGACAATTTAAGCATTGAACAAGACAGCTATGCGATTCTGCGTGATGCATTACTGGAAATGGGATTATCCGAAAACCCGCCTTCCTATGAAGATTTTGTTGATGCTAGCTTTGTAAATTAGTAGAGGACGGAGGGATAGTATGGCGATAGTGAAGAAATTGTCCCCGATTGCACTTGGCTTTCTATTATTACTAGTCGTTTGGCAAGTTGCCATTATGATAGGTGGGCATCAGTCGGCACTTTTCCCTCCGCCTTTAAAAGTGGGGGAAGCATTATTTGCGATCATTTCCGATGGTTCGCTGTTTGCACATATACAAATTAGTTTAGTACGATTTTTTTCAGGATATCTGATTGCTGTTGCTGCAGCCATTTCATTAGGTTTAATTTTAGGAAGGTTGCCGGCTGTCTGGAAAGTGCTCGATCCCGTTGTTCAAGTATTGCGACCGGTTTCACCAATTGCGTGGTCACCGTTTATCGTTTTATGGTTTGGCATTGGCAATATGCCCGCGATTGTTATTATTTTTATCGCTGCATTTTTCCCGGTCTTATTGTCCACGGTATCAGCGGTAAAAAAAGTCGACAAAACGTATTTACGTATTGCGTCAAATTTTGAAATGAGCCCTTTTGAGACAATGAGAAAAATTATATTGCCGGCTTCATTTCCGATGATCGCCAATGGACTGCATATGGCGCTAGGTTCTGCATGGATTTTCCTCGTAGCCGGGGAAATGGTCGGTGCGCAATCGGGTTTAGGATTTTTAATAGTCGATGCACGAAATTCTTTAAGTCTGGATTTAGTCATGGCGTGTATTGTTGTAATCGGGGTACTTGGCCTTTTACTGGATAAAGGCATTCATTATTTTGAAAGCTGGGTCAATCGCATATGGGGAGGCGCAAAATAAAACTGCCTAAAGATTTTAGACAGTTTTTATCGGCCGTATATGTAATGTGTCGACGCGTTCGCCTGTTTCAGTAGAATAATATCCGACTTCTACACGCTGTTCATCAGGACCGACGATTTCTTTATAGCAGGTATCCAAATGATCAGCACCCCATATAATCATCGAATTGAAAACATGCTCAAGGGCAGTACCTTTTTCCGTTAATGTATAACGGTAGCGTGGGGGATGGACGGAATATAGCTCACTTTGAACGATCAGTGCTTCTTCCAATTCTTTTAACCTGTTAGACAGAATATTTGCTGACAACCCTGGAAGCTTCAGTTTAATATCGTTGAAGTTAGTTTCACCAATCAGCAGTTCATGAATGATGAGAAGCGTCCAACGATCACCAAGAATATTTAATGTTTGTGCAATGTTACAGGGTAAGTCGTAACGTGTTTTCATGTTTTCGCCTCCTTGATACAAGTATAAACATTAATTTTATGCAATGCGAGTTAATTTTTTTAACCTGTAAAAGGCATTTAAAATGGTTATTCATAGTGCGCTCTCTAATCAGAACGCCTATTTGAATATATAACAATCTAACATTTACTATTAGGAGGAAAATACAATGAGTTTATTTTTAGTAGAATCAACAATTAACGAGGTTTCTTCGAAGGAAGCATTTTCGGCATTAGTCGAAAAAGTGCATGCTACAGAAGGTGTTGGAGTTATCGAAGTTCAAGTGGCGAAAGATTTTTCACGTGGCTATTTCATTATTGAAGCATCTGATGAGGAAGCTGCAAAAACAGCATTACAAACACAGGGTGTTGCAATTGATTTAGTAAAGGAAGTACGTTTAATCGGTAAAGAACTTGATGAAGTCAAAGCAGGCGGCGAGCAAGTAAACTACCTAGTAGAATGGGAAATTCCTGCAGAAATCACAATGGAAAAATATTTAGAGCGTAAAAAGAAAAATTCGGTAAAATACGAAGAAGTTCCAGATGTAAAATTCTCTCGTACGTATGTATGTGAAGATATGACAAAATGTTTATGTTTCTATGATGCACCTGATGAAGCAGCTGTAAAACGTGCACGTGAAGCAGTACAAACACCAATCACATCATTAACGGAATTGGCAGACTAAAAGGAAAGGATGCGGGGACAATGGCATTGAACAAAGAATTGTTAGAACGAATCATCGATGAAAAACTGAAGCCCGTAGTGAAGAAGGTCGATGAGCAGGCACATTATGCAGAAGACTATATTTTAGCGCTAAGCGAGGCTGGTTTCTTCCAATCGGCAAATAAGGACCAATCGACGCTATTACAAGATGAGGCAGCGGTTGTTCGTGAAACAGCAAAGGTTTGTATGACAACAGCGTTTTGTGTTTGGTGCCATTTAGCCGCATTAACTTATTTACGTAATAGTAATAACGCGTATTTAAAGCAAACAATATTACCTGAGCTGGAAAATGGCATAAAGCTTGGTGCAACAGGTTTATCAAATGCGATGAAGTACTATTCCGGATTAGAAAAACTTCATCTGAAGGCTGAAAAGACAGATGAAGGTTATGTCATCAATGGAACATTGCCTGCTGTATCAAACTTGGGGAACCGTCATTACTTTGGTGCGGTTGCGACAGTCGATAGTCGTGAAATTCTGGTACTTGTACCAACTGATATCGAAGGTCTTGTAATGAATGAACGACTTGGTTTCCTTGGAGTGAATGGCAGCGCGACATATTCGTGTAAATTTGATCATGTCGTAATTTCGAAAGACTTTGTCATCTCCGAGGATGCAAAAGCATTTTGCGATATTATTCGCCCTACGTTTATTTATTATCAAGTTCCGCTTGGTACAGGTGTAATTGCTGCAGCAGTTGAAGGTATTGAAAAAGTAAAAGCGAAGCAAAATGGCTGTAATGAATATTTAAAAGTACAGGCAACCGAACTGCGCGATCAATATGAAAGAATTAATGCAGAGTTGAACAACTTGGCAAGCAATTTGACATTGAAAGGAATTGTCAACACACGTCTACAAGCAGTGCACGATACATTAGCTGCGGTACAGGCGAACATGATTCACAATGGAGCTGCCGGTTATGTTGCAGGAAGTGTACCATCCCGCAAACTGCGTGAAGCATACTTCTTTGCCAACTTGACGCCAACAGTCCGTCATCTGGAAAAAATCAAATCATCTTTTGCTTGAGTTTTTAGGGGCAAGGATAACCCAAAATATCATTTTTCTCTTAGAGAAATCTGATATTTTTTTTGCTCTTAATTATGTTCAATTTCTTACCTCATATCATTATTACCGAAGAGTTAAAGGTTTTTTCATTTTCGCTTCGAACTAGTAATTCAATGAGTGGCATGAGAAAATGGAGTGAATAGAAAAGGGGGATCGGCATGGATATAAAACTATCCGAAAAACAAATAAAAAATCTATGCGGAACCGTTTCTTTTAAAAAAGGGCAAACTTTTTATCAAACAGGGAAAGTGAAATTCCGGCAATATACGGATATGTATGGAGAAGCGGTTGTAAAAAGCACGGAACAATTCGTTGTCCGTATAGAAAAAGAGGGAGCAGGTCAATTTATAACATCATGCAGTTGTCCGACATTGGGTGATTTCAGAAAAAGCTGTCAACATGTGGCAGCGGTTCTTATTGCTATATACAATCTCAACAAAAATAAGGCACAATCACTTCCGGAAGATGAATACGATGAACGTTTTATTTCTGAAAACAGTTTTCTTTCTATTTTTAAACAAAAGGCAGCACAAACGACAAGTCAGCAGCGTCACTTTGAAAAGCGGGAAGTATTGAATGTACAGTTTTTAATAACACCCGTTCAACTTACAGTACAAGACCCGGTTATTGGGATACAACTCCAAGTTAATGGAGAGCAAATTATATCTGTTCGGGAGTTTTTAACACATATAAATAATAGAAAGCCATACCGGATTTCTCAAAATACAGTTTACAATTTTGAACAGTTCTGTTTTGATGAACAGGATGATGCCATCTTACAGTTCCTGATTAAAATTGTGGAAGACGAAGTACTTTATAATGATATGCCTGTACAGAATCAGGAGCAGCATTTGCTGATCATTCCGCCTTCATCCTGGTACATCCTTTCTGCATTGATTTCCAATACGAAAAATGTTTCGTTATATTATCGAAACAAAAGCTATGATGAAATAAAGATTGCAACACAGCCTACAGCACTTCGTTTTTTCATGGAATCAAAAGGTGAAGAATATCAGCTTTATATAGAAGGAATTGAACGTGCTGTCTTGCTTCGGGGTTACCGGTTAGTGTTATTTGACGGTACATTGACGCAAATGAGTGATGACAGCATGGAGCAGCTTTTCGAATTAAAGCAAATGCTTAAGCAAAAATCTCTAATAACAATTGAACATTCGCACTGGGATTACTTCCGGGAACAGGTGATACCTAAATTGAAAAAAATAGGTGTTGTCGAAATGGCTAGGGAGCTTTCGGTAAAACAGATGAAAACCCCGCTAGTAGTAAATGTTTATTTAGACCGTCTGAAAAACCGTTTCCTTGCAGGTATGGAATTTCAGTATGGGCAATTTGTTATTCAGCCATTGGATGAACAGCTTTCGGATGACGTGTTCCTCATACGGGATATCGAAAAGGAGGCGGCGGTTTTAGCGTTGATGGATGAAAGCGGCTTTACAAAAACGGATGGCGGCTACTATATGCAAAATGAAGAACTTGAATACGAGTTTTTATATCACCGGCTTCCAAAACTTACAAAACTCGCAAAAATCTATGCAACAAATTCGGTGAAGCTGCGGATTGCCAAAGAAAATAATTTTCCGAAAATCCGGGTGAATGTCCAAAAGGAACGGACAAACTGGCTTGAATTTAAATTTGAAATGGATGGCGTTTCGAATAAGCAAATTAAAGAAATTTTAGCGGCAATCAAAGTGAAGCAAAAATATTATCGATTGCAAGATGGGGCACTGCTGTCTCTGGAGACGAAGGAAATCGAAGAAATTCAACGATTTCTTAGAGCGATTCCAGCTCAGGATGATGAGTATGAATTAACGTTTAATATGCCAGTATTGGATAGTCTACCGTTTTTGGAGCAGTTTGAGCAAAGTGATATATTTGAAGCGGAAGAATCATTTAAACAGTTCACTGGCCAATTATTACATCCTGAATCATTGTCATTTGAAGTGCCGGAAACTTTGGAACCGATTCTTCGGGATTACCAGAAACATGGTTTTAACTGGTTGAAACTGCTCTCGAATTATGGATTCGGCGGTGTGCTTGCCGATGATATGGGGCTCGGGAAAACGGTCCAGAGTATAGCTTTTATTGTATCCGAACTGCCGATCATCCGGGCCAATAAACAGCCGGTTCTGATCGTTTGTCCATCATCGCTTTCATACAACTGGCTTTACGAGTTTATGCAATTTGCGCCGGAAGTCGAAGCGATTGTCATTGATGGGGAAGTAGCGGAGCGGCGTCATTTACTGCGTACGATGGAAGATCATGATGTCATTATTACAACTTATCCGTTACTGCGTAAAGATAGCGCATTCTATGAACGTCAGCATTTCCATACAGTATTTTTTGACGAAGCACAGGCTTTTAAAAATCCGGTAACACAGACAGCAAGAACGGTGAAGAGAATCAATGCGACAAATCGCTTTGGTTTAACAGGAACGCCGATTGAAAACTCGTTATCGGAATTATGGTCCATTTACCGTGTCATCTTTCCGCAGCTGTTCCGCGAGCTTGAGGAGTTCCGCCATATGCAGCGAAAAGACATTGCACGAAGAGTACGGCCGTTTCTCCTTCGCCGAATGAAAGAACAGGTATTGGGTGAATTACCTCAAAAAGAGGAAATGATTGAAAAAGCGGAACTGTTACCAGAGCAAAAAGCGTTATATGCAGCCTATTTGGCCAAGTTGCGTGTCGATACGATGAAGCATCTGGACCAAGAAACGTTCCATAAAAACCGAATTCGTATTTTGGCGGGAATTACGAGACTGCGTCAAATCTGCTGTCATCCGGCACTGTTTGTCGAAGGGTATAAAGGCGGTTCCGCAAAGTTTGAGCAGCTGTTCCGGTTGTTGGAACAATCAAAGGCATCCGGACGACGGGTATTGATTTTTTCACAGTTTACACAAATGCTTAAAATGATTGCGACAGAGCTTTCCAAGCGAGGGGAACAGTATTTTTACCTTGATGGACAGACGCCTTCCGAAGAGCGGATTGCACTTTGTAACTCTTTTAATGATGGAGAGCGGGATATGTTTCTGATTTCATTAAAAGCAGGTGGCACGGGACTGAATTTGACAGGGGCAGATACCGTCATTTTATATGATTTATGGTGGAATCCGGCAGTCGAAGAACAAGCAGCTGACCGTGCCCATCGTATGGGTCAAAAGGAAGTTGTACAAGTTATTAAACTTATTGCAAACGGAACAATTGAGGAAAAAATGAGTGAGCTTCAACAGAAGAAAAAAATGCTTATTTCGGATATTTTGGATGGTGATGAATCGTCAAAGGGAACATTAACCGAGCGGGATATCCGGGAAATTTTAATGATTTAAAAAAGACTATGAGGGCATTTAGTGCACCTCATAGTCTTTTTTATTTTTCCGGTGTGCGGACAATCAAAACATCACATGTTGCATGCCGGACGATTGCTTCAGTAGTGGAGCCCATGAAGATCTGCTCGGCCGCATTTGAACCGGTTGCACCGCAAATAATAATATCTGCTGGCGCATGTTCAGAAAGTTTTCTTGCTAAAACCGTTTTGGGTGTGCCTTTTGTTAAAATTTTATTGATCGAAGGAATACCTGCCTCTTTTGCTTCCAATTCATAGCGCTCCAATAAAACTTCGCCATGTTTTCGGACCAATTCAACCATATTATCATAAAGCATATCAAAAGATGCGGAGAAGCTCGTATCGATTACATGGATAATATGTAAAGTCGAGCCGATATTTCTTTTTGCTATATCAATCGATTTTTGAAAAGCGAGTTCGCTTATTTCTGAACCATCTACTGCAACGACTATATTTTGATAATGATTTGCCATATGAAATTCCTCCTTCATCTATTGAATAAAGTATATCAAATATATGAATCCCGGTATAATGATGACGCCGAGAACATGACATAAGGAATTTCACAGCAATCCACTAAATTATTTAGTAGGCAGGATTTTCAGGATTTTTTGGATACGATATGCGAAGAACCCGGCAAAAATTGAAAGAATAATATCTTTTGGCATTGGAGGAATCATCCATAGCCATGCCAATTTAAATGTAAAACCTTCAGGTGCAGATGCCCATAAAGTATAGGCAAAATACATCCATGTTGTTCCTATAATATAGTTTACTGCCATCGCAATAAGTGCCCCGATAATATAGGCAAGTCGCGTTTGAAACTTTTCGGCAATTTTACCGGCAATATATGCACTAATTATAAACGTTACGATAAAGCCGAAAGTCGGAAGTAGAATCGCGGAAAATCCGCCCGAGAATTTAGAGAATACCGGTGCTCCTGCCAACCCGATAAACATATATACTGCACATGCAATGGCACCTTTTTTTGCTCCAAGCACTAAACCTGCTAATATTGCAAAAAATGCTTGTAATGTTATCGGCACACCACCGACTGTCAGAAAAGGCACAAATGATGTAATATTTGCTCCAATCATAATAAGTGTGGCAAAAAGTGCACTGTAAATTAAATCGATTGTTTTAAAGCTTTGTGTTTTGTGAACAGTCTCCATACATTACTCCCCTTGTTGTTAACTTCTATATTATTTTAGTTAACATAAATATAAAGTGAGTTTTGTTTTGTGTCAACTTTTATTTTTTGGTGGTTAACATAGAAAAGGGTGTTTATATAAATCATAACCGGACGTAACTTTGGTTAACTTGTGTAAAAAAGTTTATAATAAATGCATCTTTGAAAGGAATGAGGCGAAAACAATGACAGATAAAAAGCAGAATTTTGGTTTTCGTTTTGATAACAGTTACATGGAGTTGCCGCAAACTTTTTATTCCCATGTAAAGGCTAATGAAGTGACATCACCTTCGATTGTTATCTTTAATCGTACATTGGCAGAGCAGCTTGGTTTAGAGGCTCAGGAATTAAAAGAGCAAGGTGCCGCAATTTTGGCGGGACATGAAATGCCGGATGGTGCGGCCCAAATTGCACAAGCCTATGCGGGACATCAATTCGGACATTTTAATATGCTGGGCGACGGAAGAGCGTTATTAATCGGAGAGCACCTCACGCCAAATGGGGAACGGTTTGATCTTCAGTTGAAAGGATCCGGTCTTACACCATATTCCCGTGGTGGCGATGGACGTGCTGCACTCGGTCCAATGTTGCGTGAGTTTATCATCAGTGAGGCCATGCATGCACTTTCGATTCCGACAACACGCAGTCTTGCCGTAACGGCAACTGGTAATATAATCTATCGTGAAACGGCTTTGGAAGGCGCTGTTTTAACACGGGTTGCCGCAAGTCACTTGCGGGTCGGGACGTTTCAGTATGCAGCAGCATTTGGAGAAGCAGACGATTTAAAAGCTTTGGCAGATTATGCAATCCGACGCCACTACCCCGAGCTTTTGCAGAAAGAAAACCGTTATCTTGCATTGCTCGAAGCGGTGCTTGACAGACAAGCTGCCCTTATAGCGAAATGGCAAAGTGTCGGTTTTATTCATGGGGTCATGAATACCGATAATATGACAATCAGCGGTGAAACAATTGATTATGGGCCATGTGCGTTTATGGATACGTATGATGTGGCCACTGTATTCAGTTCGATTGACCGTCAGGGGCGCTATGCTTACCGCAATCAGCCGCCGATCGCTTCATGGAACTTAACACGTTTTGCTGAGAGCTTGCTGCCGCTCCTTCACGAAAAAGAAGAGGAAGCAGTTCAACTGGCACAAAATATTCTCGGGAAATTCCCATCCATTTATGAAGCTTATTATTATAGCGAAATGAGGGAAAAATTAGGTCTTCTTTCGATTGATGAACACGATGAGAAGCTGATTGATAATCTGCTGAATTTAATGGAAGAACATGAAGCGGATTATACAAATACTTTCCGTGCATTGTCGGAAGGTAAGCGACCGAATAATGACCTATTCCAGTCAGAGGCATTTAAACAGTGGGAAAAAACATGGTTTGAACGGATTGAACAGCAGGACACGACGATTGATGAAACGATGCAAGTAATGCAGTCTGTTAATCCGGCCGTTATTCCAAGAAATCATTTTGTGGAACAGGCGATTGAACAATTTGCAGAAGGCGACCCGTCGATGTTTGCCGAAATGCTGCAAGTGCTGGCAAGTCCGTTTAATATAACAGAGCAGTACAAAAAATATACTGAGCCACCAACAGACGAAGAACCGCCGTTTGTAAGCTATTGTGGAACATGAAAAAAAAGAGCATGGTACAACGTAAAGTTGTTACCGTGCTCTCTTTCATTTGCGATAGAAAATCATTAAAAGTTATTTTTGATATGGTTTCTAACGATTGGAACGACTTCGTTGGCAAATAAGTTCATACTGTTTTTTACAAGTTCAATTGGTTGACCGCCGATATCCGGCTGTGCCAGGAATCGGCTATGCCCGAACAACTCATATTGTTTAATAATTTTTTCCGCAACATCTTCAGGACTTCCCACAAATAATGCCATGTTCGTTCCGGTAATTTCGATGAATTGTTCAAAAGATAACTGGAAGCTGAAACTGCCGCGTTGCTGATTAACATACTGCCAATAGTTTTTATAGTAAGGGTAAAATTGCTCCTGTGCCTGTTTCGTTGTTTCGGCGATGAAAAGGTGACCGGTAACTCCAACATTTAATTTTTCAGGATGATGCTGTCCGGATTTTCGGTAAAGAGTCACTAATGGCTGGAACCGATCAAGGGGACCGCCTAATATTGCAAGTGCCATCCCAACTCCTGCACGACCTGCTCGAACGGCACTTTCCGGGGTGCCGCCAACACCAACCCAAATAGGGATTTCCTGATTAAAAGGTCTTGGAGCGATTTCCGCATTATTTAAAGCTGGGCGGAATTGACCACGCCAAGTAACACGTTCCTGTGAATTTAATTGTTGTAGTAAAAGTAAATTTTCCTCAAATAATGCGTCATAGTCACTTGTTGAATACCCGAAAAGCGGGAAAGATTCGATGAATGCACCACGACCTGCTAAAATTTCGGCTCGTCCGTTGCTGAGTAAATCAAGCGTTGCAAAGTCTTCATAAAGCCGAACAGGATCCACCGTACTTAAAACGGTTGTTGTACTCGTCAGTTTTATATGTTTTGTCCGCTGAGAAATTGCAGACAAGACAACAGGCGGGGCAGATACGGCATAATCAAGACGGTGATGCTCGCCGACACCGAATACATCCAGCCCTAAATTTTCCGTTAAGTCCGCCATCTGTAAAATCTCCTCTAAACGTTGCGAAGGGGAGGGGGTTTTTCCTGTGAAAGGATCCATGCCAATATCAGCAAGGGAATAAATGCCGAATTCAAATTTCTTCATTGTTATTAGACTCCTTTAGTAAGTTACTAAAAGTAAGTTTAACATATCCTCTTTATTATCTATATTAATTAGCTTCATGCAGCAAAACACTCGAAATAGAGAAAGTATATTTAAATACGGAACTTGAGAAAACAGAAAACACCCATTTCCTCAAGGAGAAATGGATGTTTTGGTTACCCTGTATTGTTAATTATGATAGACGGTTACGGTAGTCTTCGTATTGGAAAGTACGAATTACTTTTATACCATCCTGTTCATTATAAGTGCAAATACTTGGTAAATTTACACCATTGAACATATGCGTTTTCACCATTGTATAGTGGGCCATGTCCGTAAAGACAAGTTTGTCGCCTGCTTGAAGCGGTTCATCAAATGAATAGTCTCCAATAATGTCGCCTGCCAGGCAAGTCATGCCGCCTAAACGATATGTGTAAGCTTTTTCGTTTGGCTGACCCGAACCGATAATATGCGCGCGGTAAGGCATTTCAAGTGTATCCGGCATATGGCAAGTAGCTGAAGAATCGACAATCGCAAGTTCCATACCGTTATGTACGATATCAAGCACTGTCGCCACTAAATACCCTGTATTCAGTGCAATTGCTTCACCTGGCTCTAAAATAACTTTAACGCCATATGTTTCTTGGATGCGATTGATTAAGCTGACTAGCAGCTCAACATTATAGCCTGGTTTTGTAATATGGTGTCCTCCGCCGAAGTTGATCCACTTCATTTGATGCAAGTATTCACCGTATTTCTCTTCAAAATGTACTAAAATACGCTCCAGAACTTCAGCACCCTGCTCACACATAGCGTGGAAGTGAATGCCTTCAACACCGTCAAGTTCATCCGGACGGAACGACTCCACCGGAATTCCTAAACGCGAGTTAATATAGCAAGGGTCATAAAGAGGTGTTTCCACTTCTGAATAACCAGGATTTACACGTAAGCCAATTGAAATATTTTTCTCGTGATTTAACACTTTGTCTTTGTATTTATTTAACTGATCAAATGAGTTAAATACAATATGGTCGACATAAGTTAAATATTCATCGATTTCATGTTCTGCATAAGCAGGAGCGTAAGCATGTACTTCCTTGCCGAATTCTTCAAAACCAAGACGTGCTTCAAATAATGAAGAAGATGTAATCCCCGCTAAATAATTGCGCGCCATTGGAAATGTTGACCACATCGAAAAGCCTTTTAGTGCAAGTAAAATATCACAATTCGTACGATCTTGTACGGATTTTAACAGTTTTAAATTGCGCTCAAGTAACCGCTCGTCCACTACAAAGGCAGGAGAGGGGGCCTGTGACCAGTCTATGCCTGTTTCTTTTGCAAGGGCAGCCGCCATCACCGGCTTTTTTTGATTTTTAATTTCTGCCATTACGCTTTTTCTCCGGCAGAAGTGAATTCCAAGTCGATTAGTTCAGGGTTTTCTGTTTCGTGCCATGGTAATCCCCATTTATTTAAGGCATCCATGAATGGGTCTGGATTGAAGTCTTCTACATTCCATACACCCGGTTTTTGCCATTCGCCGTTCATTACAAGCATAGCGCCGATCATTGCCGGTACACCAGTTGTGTAAGAAATCGCCTGTGAGCCAACTTCTCTGTAGCATTCTTGGTGATCACATACATTGTATACATAGTAAGTTTTTTCTTTGCCGTCTTTAATACCGCGAACGATACAGCCGATGTTTGTTTTACCTTTTGTAAGAGGGCCTAATGTAGCCGGGTCCGGTAAAACAGCTTTTAAAAACTGGATTGGCTGAATCATTTGTCCTTGGAATTCGATTGGCTCAATTGAAGTCATACCTACATTTTCAAGAACGTTTAAATGTGTTAAGTATTTTTCACCAAACGTCATCCAGAAGCGGATTTGCTTTAAACCTTTAATGTTTTTCGCTAAAGATTCCAATTCTTCATGGTATAGAAGATAGCAATCTTTTTCACCGATTTCCGGTAAGTTATATACTGTTTTATATTCTAAAGGCTCCGTTTCAACCCACTCGCCATCTTTCCAGAAACGTCCGTTCGCAGTAATTTCGCGAATGTTGATTTCAGGGTTGAAGTTTGTTGCGAATGGAAGTCCGTGGTCTCCACCGTTTGCATCAACGATATCGATGTAATGAATTTCATCGAAATGATGCTTTTGTGCATGCGCTGTGAATACGCCTGTTACACCTGGGTCAAAACCTGAACCTAGAAGCGCAGTAATCCCTGCTTCTTCAAAACGCTCTTTATACGCCCATTGCCATTTATATTCGAATTTAGCAGTATCTAAAGGCTCGTAGTTTGCTGTATCTACATAGTGAGTCTTCGTTGCTAAACATGCATCCATAATAGTTAAGTCTTGATATGGTAAAGCTACATTGATCACCACATCTGGATTAAATCCATTGATTAGGTCAATTAGTTCCTCAGTGTTGTCCGCATCCACTTGTGCTGTGTGAATAATCGTTTTTCCACCATCTAATTTTTCTTTTAAAGCATCACATTTTGATTTTGTTCGACTTGCGATCATAATCTCTTCGAATACTTCTGAGTTTTGTACACATTTATGTACGACAACGCTAGCTACTCCGCCAGCTCCAATAATCAATGCTTTACCCAATTTCTTGTCACGCTCCAAATCTATAATTTTTTGGTTTCAATTTTGAAACAAGATTGATTATATAGAATAGTACGGTAGTTAGCAATTATGTTCTGATATTTTTTTTGAAGAATTTAGAGAAAGTAAAAACATAAATTATTATTATTTTTGTCTTATAAAGAAAATGCCCAGTGAAAAATCAAATTCACTGGGCTGACATTTTTATTTAACTGTTTGTTTTTGCAAGAATGTATCACGATTCGTAACGGCATCAACGGCTTCGTAAATTGTACTTTCAAAGTGATTGACTTGGAGGGAAGTAACACCTTGAATTGTCGTTCCTCCAGGTGAACATACTTGATCGATTAATGCCCATGGGTGAGAATCGGATTCTAATACCATTTGCGCACTGCCTAATACAGAGCTTGCTGCGATTTGAAGTGCCATATCTTTAGGCATCCCTTCACGAACTGCCGCACGTGCCAACGAGTCAATATAAAGGTAAGTGAAGGCAGGGGATGCACAACCGATTGTAGTAAAGATTGAAAACAGATTTTCTGGAAGCTCGACAATTGTTCCAACTGTAGCAAAAAGTTTCTCGACAATTGATTTTTGAGCAGCACTAGCTTTCTGCGTTGAATAACAGCTTGTGGATGCGCCGATTGTTGCATTGATATTCGGCATCACGCGGAAAATAGAAGTTTCGCTTCCAAGTTCCTCATGTAAATAATCGAGTGATTTCCCGGCAGCGATTGAAATGACTATATGATTACTTTTCAGATGTTGTTTAATTGCAGGCAAAACATCTTCAAACATTTGAGGTTTTACAGCGATGACGATAACATCTGCTTGATTCATTAATTGCTCAATCGAATCGGCTGCATGGATGCCATACTTATGTACAAGGTCATCGGTTTTTTCACGGCTCCGATTCATCCCGTATACATCTTCAGCATTAAACTGCCCGCTTGTAATCATGCCGTGAATAATCGCGCCAGCCATGTTTCCAAGGCCGATAAATCCGAATTTCATATTATATATCCTTCTTTCAATTAGTGTAATTATATTTATCATGTAAAATATTTATAGCGCTTAGTATACCGCACTGGTCGGTCAATGCAACCGGAACGACTTTTTCCAAGGTCAGAATAACATTCATTTTGCTGCTATTATCGATAAATCAGGTTATTTCCAAGGAAGAACGGGAACATTGAGGAAAAAGGGTTACGACTTCGGATTAAATTACGCATTCGAGTAATAAATTGTATATAACTATAATTTCTGCGAACTTATTGTTGGAATGTATAAACAACGTTAAAATAAATGCAATGAACAAAGAGTGCAGCAGCATTACTTTGTCGCCGATGGAGTGATTAGATGAAAGAAAATAAGAAAAATAAAAGTCAGGGGAAAGTGATTTTATTCCCGGGGATGACGGAACGGTTATTTAATGAAGCGAAATATATGGCTGAAAATAACCGTTTTAAAGAAGCGAACGAATTATTTGAGCAAGCCTTGTTACTGGGTGAAGGAGATGAAATGTCACTTAGCCTATTTGCGTACTCTTTATATGAAGAAAAAAATTTCGAACGTGCAAAACATGTATGCGAGGAACTGCTTGCAATAGGCCCTAACATGTACTTTGAAGTGATGGAACTGTACCTGACAATCTGCATGCAGTTACGCCAATTCAAACAAGTTGAAAAAATCATTGAATCATTGTTTGACGAACAGTTAATTCCTGATCACGAAGTGGAAAAATTCGAACGTTTAAAAAATCTGAACGCCCATATTGCCGAAAATCAGGAATCCCATTTTCAAGCCCCTATTATTGAAGATGACGAGCTGGAGGAATTCACGGCAGCTGAATTTCTTAAAATGTCCGCCCAACAGCAAATGATAATGATTCATGAACTTACGGAAAGAAATATTCGTCCGTATTCAGATGAATTGAAAGCGGTCATTGAAAACGATGCAATTCAACCGTTTATAAAGAGTTTATTGCTCATTCTGCTTGTTGAACAGGAAGTCAATATAACCGTTACCGTAACGAAGTTCGCTCAGTCGAAAGAATTAAATCCTGTGAATTTTCTGTTGCCTACGAAGCTGCCTCAATATAAGGAAATCACGGAAAAAATAGCGGAACAATTAGCGCAGGAGCCTTCGACATTAGAGTTTGCGCTACACTTAATAGACAAACATGCAATCGTCCTTTATCCGTTTGAATGGGCCGGATACTCCAGTGAAGAAGTTGCATCTGGCTATATCGATTATGTGAAGACAATGTTCGGTGAAGACAGAGAAATGGACGGTAAAATAGTTACTTTTTTACAAAACATAGAAAAAATGTCGGATTTGCAAGAGTAGTGAAAAAAGTTGAAACATTGAGCATCTATGTTATACTAAAATGGTTGTCAAACAATATATATGACAGTTTGTTTAATCAAACGAATGTTAACTTTGGAGGTAATATATATGTCAGTAAAATGGGAAAAACAAGAAGGTAACGAAGGTTTATTAACAGTTACTGTAGAAGCTGGAGAAGTTGATAAAGCTTTAGACCAAGCTTTCAAAAAAGTAGTAAAACAAATTAACGTACCAGGTTTCCGTAAAGGAAAAATGCCTCGTAACGTATTTGAAAAAATGTACGGTGTAGAAGCTCTTTACCAAGACGCTTTAGAAATCGTTATCAATTCTTCATACCCAGTTGCTTTAGACGAAGCTGGCATTGAGCCAGTTGACTACCCAGAAATCGCGGGTACTGAGAATTTTGCTAAAGGTACTGACTTCACATACACTGCTACAGTAACTGTGAAACCAGAACCTAAATTAGGTGAATATAAAGGTTTAGAAGTAACAAAACAATCTGCTGAAGTTACAGACGAAGAAGTTCAATCTTTAATCGACGCTCAATTAGCTAAAAAAGCTGAATTAGAAATTAAAGAAGATGAAGCAATCGTTGAAGGCGATACAGCTGTAATCGATTTCGAAGGTTTTGTTGGCGAAGAAGCATTCGAAGGCGGTAAAGGTGAAGACTACGCATTAGAAATCGGTTCTGGTTCATTCATTCCAGGTTTCGAAGAGCAATTAGTAGGTGCTAAAACTGGTGAAACGAAAGATGTAGTAGTTACTTTCCCAGAAGAATACCATGCTGCTGAATTAGCTGGTAAAGAAGCGAAATTCGTTGTAACAGTTAAAGAAGTTAAAACAAAAGTATTACCAGACTTAACTGATGAGTTCGCTAAAGAAATCGATCCAGAAGTTGAAACTGTAGAAGCTTTACGCACTAAATTAAAAGAAACTACTTTAGCTAACAAAGAAGCGGACGTAGAAGCTTCTTTACGCGACGAGTTAGTTGAAAAAGCTGCTGCTAATGCAGAAGTTGAAATTCCACAAGGTATGATCAACACTGAAGTTGACCGTATGGTTCAAGAGTTCGGCCAACGTTTACAAATGCAAGGTATGAACTTAGATCTATACTACCAATTCTCAGGTCAAAACGAAGAAGCATTACGCACTCAAATGGCTGAAGAAGCTGTAAACCGTGTACGTGTATCTTTAGTTTTAGAAGCAATTGGTCAAGCTGAAAATATCGAAGTATCTGAAGAAGATATCAATGCAGAAGTTGAAAAAATGGCTGCTCAATTCGGTATGTCAAACGACCAAATTTTAACTGCTTTAGGTGGAACTCAAGTTCTTGAGAACGATATCCGCACTCAAAAAACAGTTGAATTCCTAGTTGAAAACGCTAAAATTTCAAACTAATTATTTGTTTTGAATAATCGAGTTCGATTTTGATCCTGTACTGATTCATGACCATGGTGAAGCAAGAATCAGTACGACATGTACCGGTTTTATTCCTGGGCTACCGTCTAACATAAAGATAAAACTAGTACGGATTGAATAAAATAAGATTTTGACAAGGTACGGTATACCCGTGCCTTGTTTTCTACCTTTGAATACATACATATAATAGTTGGTTCATTTGAATATTTAATGATAAAAAGTTACAATATAATTTCATTAACTATTGAACGGCCAGCAAAGTTTAATAGGACATAAAATAAGCTAGTAACAACGCGCAATCAATTTATTTGATAAAACAACTAGAATCTTGTAAGATTGTTGCTTGAATAGGGGTGAACCAAATTGTTTAAATTTAATGATGAAAAAGGCAATTTAAAATGCTCTTTTTGTGGTAAACCACAAGAACAAGTTCGTAAACTGGTTGCAGGACCAGGCGTATATATTTGTGACGAATGTATCGAACTATGCTCAGAGATCGTAGTGGAAGAGTTAGGGATCGAAGAGGAAATCGAGTTCAATGAAATTCCAAAACCTAAAGAGATTTTAAATATTTTAGGTGAATATGTAATCGGACAAGAACGTGCAAAAAAAGCATTGGCAGTTGCTGTATATAATCACTATAAACGTATTAATTCGAATTCAAAAATTGACGATGTAGAATTATCTAAATCGAATATCGTATTAATCGGACCAACTGGTAGCGGTAAAACTTTACTTGCTCAAACGTTGGCGCGTATTTTAAATGTACCATTCGCAATTGCTGACGCGACAAGCTTAACTGAAGCAGGTTATGTTGGTGAGGACGTTGAAAATATTCTTTTAAAACTAATCCAGGCTGCAGATTATGATATAGAACGTGCAGAAAAGGGTATCATTTATATTGATGAGATTGACAAGGTTGCACGTAAATCTGAAAATCCTTCAATTACACGTGACGTATCAGGCGAAGGTGTACAACAGGCATTACTGAAAATTTTAGAAGGTACAGTGGCAAGTGTTCCTCCACAAGGCGGACGTAAGCATCCACACCAGGAATTCCTACAAATCGATACATCAAACATCCTGTTTATCGTAGGTGGAGCATTCGATGGAATCGAAACAATCATTAAACGTCGTCAAGGCGAAAAAGTGATTGGTTTTGCTTCAACTCAGAATAAAGGCATCGATGAAGATGCTTCAATTATGTCTCAGTTAATTCCTGAAGACTTATTGAAATTCGGTTTAATTCCGGAATTTATCGGACGTTTACCGGTATTGGCTACTTTAGAGCAGTTAAATGTTGATGCATTAGTACAAATTTTAACTGAACCTAAAAACGCTTTAGCAAAACAATACCAAAAAATGTTGGAGCTGGATGACGTTGAACTGGAGTTTGAAGATGAAGCGCTTGTTGAAATTGCTAAATTGGCAATCGAACGCAAAACTGGTGCTCGTGGTCTTCGTTCAATCATCGAAGCGACAATGCTTGATGTAATGTTTGAATTGCCTTCACGTGAAGATATTAAAAAATGTATCATTACAGCTGAAACAATTCGTGATAAAGCAGATCCAAAATTAATTTTGGATGATGGTTCTGAATTGAAAAAGGACGACAACAAAAAAACTTCTGCTTAATTTATAGCTGAATGGATTTACAACTATGTAGCTGACTTAGACTTCTCAAGCAAGTCCAAAGTCAGCTTTTTCTAACAAAACGTATATACATAAAGTTTCGGATATTTCTGCCGAATTTTACAGGTTTTGAAGCGTTATTTATGAAGTGCTCCAGCATTTGGAGTACATAAACTCGGAAAAATCTGGACACAGTTACGCTTAGGCGTAATTGACAACGAACTAACACATACTTATATTGCGGGTTTTTTTATGATTTGGATGGAGGTGAATACCCGCGTGACAAAAAAATTAACTAATATGCCAGTTTTACCGTTAAGAGGACTTCTTGTATACCCAACGATGGTTTTACATATTGATGTGGGCCGAGAACGTTCTATTGCTGCATTGGAACATGCGATGCTTGAAGATAGCACGATTTTTTTAGTAACACAAAAAGATTTACGTGTTGACACACCGGGAAAAGCAGATCTTTATAAAATGGGGACATTAGCCAAAGTAAAACAAATGCTAAAGCTTCCGAATGGAACATTACGTATTCTGGTTGAAGGTTTAAACCGTGCGGAAATGGTTCGTTATGAAGATTCCGGTAAATTTACAACTGCAGATTTGGAACTATTTGAAGATGAGCTGCATAAAGATGCGGAAACGGAAGCGTTAATGCGTACGGTGCTATCGTACTTCGAAAAATACGCGAAATCTTCAAATAAAATCACGACTGAAACGATCGAATCAGTACTTGATATTGAAGAACCGGGCCGCCTGGCAGATGTCATTGCTTCTCATTTACCTTTCAAAATTAATGAAAAGCAAGAAGTGCTCGATATTACGAACATTAAAAAGCGTTTAGACCACTTGATGATTCGTTTGCATGATGAGCAGGAGATTTTAAATCTCGAGAAAAAAATCAGTACAAAAGTGAAGCAGGCTATGGAGCGCACACAGAAAGAATATTATCTGCGTGAGCAAATGAAAGCAATCCAAACAGAGCTTGGTGACCGCGAAGGAAAAACGGGGGAAATTGCCGAACTTCGTAAAAAAATCGATAGTGCCGGAATGCCGGAGTCTACAGAAAAAGTTGCGTTAAAAGAACTGGACCGCTACGAGAAGTTACCTGCTGCTAGTGCGGAGAGCGGGGTCATTCGAAACTATTTGGAATGGCTTGTCTCAATCCCTTGGACAGAAAAAACGGAAGACCGTATTGATATTGCCTATGCGGAAGAAATTTTAAACCGCGATCATGATGGCTTGGAAAAAGTAAAAGAGCGTGTATTAGAATATTTATCAGTACGTCAATTAATGAATTCATTACGCGGTCCGATCTTATGTTTAGCCGGACCTCCGGGCGTAGGTAAAACGAGTTTAGCGCGTTCTATCGCAGAAAGCCTTGACCGTAAGTTTGTCCGTGTTTCACTTGGTGGTGTGCGTGACGAGTCTGAAATTCGCGGTCACCGTCGTACGTATGTCGGTGCAATGCCGGGACGTATCATTCAAGGAATGAAAAAAGCGGGCACAACAAATCCTGTATTTTTACTTGATGAAATTGATAAAATGTCAAATGACTTCCGTGGAGACCCATCTGCTGCAATGCTTGAAGTGTTGGACCCGGAACAAAATAATACATTCAGTGATCACTTCATTGAAGAGCCATACAATTTGCAAGATGTATTATTTATTGCAACAGCTAATGATTTAAGCACGATTCCGGCACCATTACTGGATCGTATGGAAGTCATTAATATCGCAGGTTATACTGAATTCGAAAAAGTAGAAATTACTAAGAACCATCTGATTCCGAAACAGATGAAGGAACATGGTTTGAAGAAAACGCAAATGGCAATGAAAGACGAAGCGATTACGGATTTGATCCGTTATTATACACGTGAAGCCGGTGTTCGTGGATTGGAGCGCCAAGTTGCAACTGTTTGCCGTAAAGCCGCGAAAAAGATCGTATCCGGCGAAAAGAAAAAAGTAACGGTCAACTCTAAAGTATTAGTTGATATGCTAGGGAAACACCGCTTCCGCTATGGACAGGCGGAAATGGAAAACCAAGTAGGTGTTGCTACAGGACTTGCCTACACGACAGTCGGTGGAGATACATTGCAGATCGAGGTTTCATTAACACCTGGTAAAGGTAAATTAATTTTAACAGGGAAGCTTGGCGATGTAATGAAGGAATCCGCACAAATTGCGCTTTCATTTGTCCGTACATTAACAAACGATTTAGGCGTGGATGCTGATTATTTCGATCAGCACGATATTCATGTCCACGTTCCGGAAGGTGCAGTACCAAAAGATGGTCCATCAGCAGGTATTACGATGACGACTGCCATTGTGTCTGCAATAACTGGAAAAGCAATTAAACGCGAAATTGGTATGACTGGAGAAGTAACATTACGGGGTCGTGTACTGCCGATCGGCGGCTTAAAAGAGAAATCATTAAGTGCCCACCGTGCAGGATTGACGACGATTATCATTCCGCAAGACAATGAACGTGATATTGATGATATTCCTGAAACAATTCGTGAGCAACTCACATTTAAACTAGTTTCACAAGCGGAAGAAGTTCTTGCGCTCGCACTAGATGGAGGTTTTAATAAGTAATGAAAGTCCATAACGTAGAAATGATCGGCAGCTTTGTCCGACCAGAACAGTTCCCGGAAGACGGGCTACCTGAATTCGCTTTAGCGGGTCGTTCAAATGTCGGCAAATCTTCGTTTATCAATCGTATGATTGGCCGTAAAGCAATGGCGCGTATTTCGTCAAAACCTGGTAAAACACAACAGCTGAACTTCTATAAAATTGAAGAACAGCTCTATTATGTTGACGTACCAGGATACGGCTATGCAAAAGTTTCAAAATCAGAACGTGCAGCATGGGGAAGAATGATTGAGCAGTACTTTATGAGCCGCGAACAATTAAGAGCGGTTGTCTTAATTGTAGATATTCGTCATAACCCAACTTCAGATGACTGCATGATGTATGATTTTTTAAAGCATTACAATATCCCGGTAATTGTTGTCGCAACTAAGGCTGACAAAATTCCGAAAGGAAAATGGGATAAGCATAAAAAGATTGTTCGCGAAACATTACAAATGGAAAAGCAAGATCCATTAATTGTGTTTTCTTCTGAAAAAGGTCTTGGTTTTGAAGAAGCTTGGGCCGAAATTGAATCACGCATGTAAACAATGCAACCTCGAAAGTAATATTCGGGGTTGTTTTTTATTTTGTCAATTTTACTCTCAGAAATAATAATAATTACTTGATATTCATAGTATTTTGCCGATAAAGGTAAATAGGAGGTGTACATTTGGAGATAGCTGCTTAGCGATGTTGATGAACCATACTGAATTGATGCGAGATGTTTCATTGGCCACGACAAAAAAACGATGGAGTTTTCGGCATGGAAATGCGGAACAAGCACTCGAAGTGATCGATACGTCACACTCCGTATTAGGTCAAACAACCGATATTTGCGTATAAATAATTTCGACAACAAATGCCGATAGTAGGCAATTTTGTTACACTAAATAGGTCCTGTAACTATATTTGGAATTAAATATAAATATTTTCTTAAATTTACTATGGATGAAAAAGAAAAGTTACTGAAAAAGGAGGCGGAGAAATTGCTTAAAAAAATCATTTCCGTATTAATGGCAATTACTTTTGCTTTGGCGATATTACCGACAGGGCAGCAAGCTGAAGCATCGAATACATATACATTCATGAAAGCAAATTATAATGAAACCGAAGACAAGAAAGGGAATGTCACACGGACATTAAAAAGTGTCACATTAAAAAACAGCGCAGGGAAAACCGCAACATTTAACCTTGCCAATACGCAGAAGTATTATATTAATAATACGCTGACAACAATTGCAGGATTTAAAGCAGGCATGAGTGTCACGATTAAATTAAACTTAGGCAAAATTACAGAAATGCGTGGATCTACTAATGTAGAAGGCGGTTCCATCATCGAAAACAGCAAACAAGTAACAGGTGCTGTGACGCAAATTGATCCGAACGGTTTGCAGATCCGTGTGAAAATCGATGGTTCTTCAACTAAAAATTATACAGTGACAAATAATACGGAAGTGTTCAAAGGAAATTCATCTGTAGATTTAAGCACACTTTATGTGGGAGACCGTGTCCGCTTGAAATTTGCAACAGCCAACACTTCCCGTATCGCCGAAATTACAATTATGAGCACAGCCAATATGGTAACAGAATTATACAAAGCAGATTTAAATACGGTTAACACAAACAAGAATTCGCTAAATGTTAAAAATGCGCATCCTTTACTAAACTGGCGCTTTGGAACAGTAAGAACGAAAACACAGGCAACATTTAATTTTACAAACAATACAAGTATTTACGTAGGAAATAAAAAAATCTCCAAAAGCCAATTAAAAAAATATAAAAATAGTGAGCTTTATTTTGTAACAAAAACTCAGTTCAGCAAAGAAGTAATCGAAAAAATTATCGTATTAGCTAAAAATGAGCGTACATTCTATCAACCTATTACGAGTGTCAATCTGGGTGTGAATACGCTGCAGCTCAAAAATTCATTAAAATTAAATTACCATAACGGTTCGATTTTAATACGCAATGGCCGTTTAGTAGAACCTGAAGGCCTTATTGCACTTGATTTAGCTCAAAATCCGATTTCGACAACGGCATTTGTATTAACGGATGGTGCGGCTAAGAGTGATTATGCCCATATCGTCAACATTACAAATGATGCTTATTTAGCACCGAATCTATCAAAATATAAACTGTACTTTGGTCGAATTGATGTAGCGGATTTAGATGCATATGAAGTGGAATTATCGGATTTACAACGTTTCGATAATCATTTCTGGAACACGGACAAGTCTATTGCATCATTTGCTTACAGTAATTCAACAATCGCATCAGAACTGGATGGGTCTAAGCAATTTAAAGTCATTCCGGAACTGGATCTTGATTTATATGATAATTACACAAATTCACCAAACCCATATTACGGATATTTCTTTGTAAATGATGGTCATATCGAGGGCATTCATTTTGTGCCTAATGAAAAACTGGCTACGTTAACATTAACAGGCCGTGCAAATTCGATAAATTTCAATACGAAAAAGATATCTGTTGTAAACAGCAGCCAGTGGAGTAAAGACGGCCACTGGAGCTACCGTTTCGGTTCGCTTTCGCTCGATTTATCAAAAGCAATGATTATTAAAGATGGCGAAGTAATCGACATTACGGATCTTAAAAAGGCAGATCATGTAACAGCGATTGCACGTTCAACATCGGAAGTTTATGTATTGCTAGTAAACTAATCAAAATGCATGCGGGAGCATTTTCCCGCATGCCATTTAAACACAAATGATTTTAAAGAAATGAGGGACGAATTTGTGAGAAAAAAACTTTGCTTCACCTTCCTATTGGCATACTCATTTTTTCTGATGCTGCTCCCTTCATCAGGTTCCGCACAATCTCTTGATCTAACAGGCGGTATAAAAAACGAATATGAGTATGAAGAATACTTTTTCTTAACAGGAAAGCCGATTAAATTTACGGGGACAAATAAAAACGCAACGATTTCAACGAGAGAATCTAAAGGCAAGTTAACAGAGACATATAAGTTTACGTTGGCTGGACCAAATGGAGAAAAACTGACGCGGAATTTTACGTATACATACGATGTTACAAACTATGACCAAGTAGGGCAAAGTTCTGCAACGGGTGAGGTTACAAAATTCACCGAAAAAATTATAGTTGGCGACAGAACATTTACATTGGCGGATTACCAGCTTTCCAAAAGTACGATTACAGACAAGCGTCCGGCGTCCGACTATTATTCAGGCAATGCGATTGCCCGCAAAACATATACCGAAACGACAGGACGAGGCAAGAACGCTGTTACAAAAACGATAACGGTACATGCTGATAGCCGACATGAAGGATATGAAAACTTCTGGGGGGCAACTGAAACACAGATTACGGATTTCGAGATTGAATTTGATGATGGGACAATCGGTACAGTGAAAAACAAAGTATCGACATCTAAATCACGTACGTTGGAATATAACGAAAATGATGCATCTTTATCAAGTTTTTACGGCAACTATAAAACGATTAGCTCTGCCGATTCGCTATCGGAATATGAATACGATTTACCTGATAGTGAAGGAACGGTCGCAAGCAATATCGACTATATGCCGAAGCTGGAAATGCTGAAAATCCCTAAGTTCCGTGATTTATCTTCCAACTGGGCACGTGAGCAAATTGAAAAATTGTACTCACTTGGCATATTGGATGATCAATCAAACTTCTATTCACCAAATACTCCCGTACAGCGCTATGATTTTGCAGTTGCTGTTGGTAAAGCAATTGACCTGCGTGTATTGGAAGAAACAAACCGCCAAAAGACTCAGCCCTCTATTTTTAAAGACGTGAAGCGCACAGTGAAAGACTACAATTACCTGGTGGCAACCGTTGATAAAGGAGTTATTAAAGGAAAAAATCCGACGACATTTGATCCCGACGGTTTTTTAACACGTCAGCAGGCAGCGACAATTTTAGTGCGTGCACTTGGGCTGGAAGGAAAAGCACCTGAACCGGGCTATACAACAGACTATAAAGATGATTACAGAATTACGGATTATGCACGCGATGCAATTTATGTCGCAACACAGTTAGGGCTAATGTCAGGCAGCGACGGTTATTTCAATCCGAAAGGAACGCTGACACGTGCACAATCTTCCGCAATCATTGAACGATTTTTACGTTACTTGGAAACAGATTTAAAAGAGAATTACCGAGACAATATTCTGTTCTTTAACTAAGGGGTTGCAAACATGAGTAAAATGAAAAAACTATTGGCCTTGCTGCTCAGTTGCCTTCTGGTATTTTCCGTCGTATTTCCGTTCGGTGCTACGGAAACGGAGGCCGCAAGCAAGCAAATTTCGGATATATCGAAAAAAAATTCGAAATATAAAGCAGCCAAGTGGACGATCGATAATGATTATTTGCAGTTGTATAAAGGCAATAAGTTTCAGTCCGGGACACTTGTAATGGAATGGCAGATGCTGCAGTTTTTAGCGAAGATGGACAAAAACTATCATTTCAATACAAATGATAAAGATATGCTCTATGAGTATTATGGCGATTTGAATATTCCGCTCTATGGCGTGAATAATAAATCAAAGCGCAATGCCAATATTTCACGGGGCCACTTTGCAAGGCTTTATGCGGCGGTAAATGGTCTTGATTTATCCGAGATCCAGGCTGTCAAATATTTATATATGAACGAAATTACAACAGGTACAACCGGAAAACGCACATATGAAGACTATAAACCGACACGCAATATTAACCGCGGTGATATGGCGGTCTTCATGTACCGCATCAATCAGCAAGGAAAATTGGCAATCGAAGGTCTGACAAGTAATCCGTTAGGCAAAGACAATAATAAAATCACGTTGCCGGTGAACTTTGTTGAGAGTAAGAACGGAACTGTGACGATTCCGACAACACCAGGTAAAAACACGGATGATAAAGCGACACGTCCGGATGTTTATAAAGCGGTAAAAAAGATTAATGTAGAAAACGAAGAGCTAACAGCAAACGGCGTTGATTCAACTTTAATTACTATCGATTTGCGTGATAGCTACGGCAATGACATTTCATATGATGAATCATTGGCATTTAAAGTGACTTCAAAAGCCGGAGCAAAAATATCCGAAACGAATACAAGTACAAGCGGCCAATCAACAACGGTTTATACTGATGGTCCACAGCTTAGCGTATATGTAACGGCTCCTGCTTTAACAAAGTCAGTAGTCGATACAATCCGCTTCGAGATGGTTAACCCATCAGAAAAGTATTACACATACAAAAATCAGGTCATTGAAGCGTCTGTCCGTTATGTGCCAAAAGCGGAACTTCGTATTACTTATGAAGTGTTTGATCCGGAGCAGACAGAATGGAATGGCGGAACGGTTGATCCCGGGGTACGACCATTACCTGTATTACCTCAGGGTGTTGTTGGGACAACGACAGTACCATATACACAAAACGGGATTATTACAATTACGGATTACGATCCTGATTTAAAAGTGATGACAGGGTCTAAATGGGAGAACTATACAACTGCTGACGGGAAACTGACACAAGGCCAGGTTACTTCCAGCGAAATACAGTACGGGAATGCGGATCTGAAGCTTGAAGGTCAAATTATTTCGGTTTGGCTGTTTGAACAAATTCTCGACTATATGATTGAAGGACCAAAAGAGGAGTCTGCTTGGGGTGGTCTCGGTAATGCTAAAGTCATGTACACGGTCAACAATGAGGGACGTGCCACATATGATTTGCAAGGTGTTATGAGTGAAGAAGATACCGAAGCATTCGATTCGATGCTCCATGCGGTCATTATTTATTTAACAGACAAGTTTTTACCGATCGCCGACCAGGTGACATTAGCACATGAAGAATCGGTTGAAGTCATTAAAGCGATGTATGATCGCTTAGGCCAAATCGACAAAAACTTATTGCGAAAAAATTATGCGGACCTTATCGGTAAGCTGGAGGGTGCCGCTGCGAAAGTTAAAGTATTGCTTGCAGGAAAAGAACTGCAGCAACGCCCGGATGGCATGGACCGTTATACAAAGGTAATCGTAAACCTTGTCGCACCAGGCGGGGTAATTATTACCGACTATAAAGGAACAGTGGAAGTTACATTTAACGGCAAAACACGTGTCGTATCATTTGATACAAATACGAAAGACTATAATAACGGCACAGGCAGCCGAGGATCTGCTGTCGTATACTTTGATGATATTTTATATGGCAAATCACAGGTTAAGGCACGCTTGATCGATTTGGATCCGCGTTATGATAAAGTTGTGCAAAGTCTGAAAAATACAACGGTGTCTGAACAGATTTTTGCCAATCCGCGCTATGGAAACAATTTATGTTCCGTGGAATCAGAAGTGATGTTCGTCGTGGACCACTCAGGCTCGATGAAAGTGCGGGATGCAAAAAATTATACAGCGAATAAAGTGAAGCAAACGATCAAACAAATCGGGGCAAACCCAAGTCATGTATACCGTTTTAATAATCGTCCAACTTATGAAGCAAAAGGTGAAGCGGAAGACGTTTCAAGTATTGGCAGCTTACTAACGTATCAAAATGAAAACCGGTCGACAAATATTGTAAAAGCTCTTGAAACAGCTATCAGTAATTTCACGACAAACCAGTATACAAGTAAAGCCATTGTCCTTGTGACTGACGGTTATTCAAACAGTAACGGACTCGATAAAGTGCTGAATGATGCCAAAAAGAAAGGCATTGCCATCCATACTGTTTCGGTTGGATCATATACAGCGGTAAATGAAAAACTGTTGAAAGACATTTCATCCGAAACAAATGGCACATATCAAAATATTACATCGATAGAAAACTTGCACAGCTCTTTGCAGGCGATCATTACAACGATTTTATGTAAAACACCTGTTATGAACAACAGCTGTCTAGTAGGGGATACAATCTTTAACAATACCGAGGTGCGTATCGAAACATCAAAAGTAACGATTTTGGCAGATGTGAATACAGGATGCGACAATGTAAAAGGTGTACGCGTTGTATTTATTTCCCCGAATGGCGATGTTAAATACGATTTGCCGGCAAGAGGTTCATCGCGCTATATGCATCGACCGAATCTTTATGAGTTCCCGGAATTCGATTTATATGCAGAGGTAGAATTCCAGGCAATTGATGTATCAGGAAACATCATCGGGACTAAAATTCATAATATGTGACAAAATAGAGGCTCACTCATAAAGTGAGCTTCTTTTTTGGTTTCAATGATTGAAATCTGTGTCGAACTTTGTTAAACTTACATTAGAATAATTCTAATTTAACAATTCAACTTTCTCTTCCGAATATACTTCATCTTGCACTTTAATGTGACAAGATGTATTTTTCTGGAGTTAGGGTATAGATACAAAGGTTTAAACATTTACGGACAATTTAAAAGTTGTTTTAGGATTTAATTAAGTAGGTTTAGTATATATTTTCAAAGCATGTTCACAAACTAAACTGGAATCATGCTGTCATTATGTTACAATAAAATCTATGAATTAGAACGTGTGAGGTGTGGGGGTTCATGCATACATTAGTAGTAGGCCTGAATTATAAAACAGCGCCAGTAGAAATTCGTGAAAAGCTCTCGTTTATCGAATCGGATCTTCCGAATGCTATGGAAGCGCTGCAAAAGCAAAAAAGCATATTGGAAAATGTAATAATCTCTACTTGTAACCGTACTGAAATTTATGCGGTTGTTGATCAATTACACACTGGTCGCTATTATATTAAACAATTTTTGGCGAACTGGTTTAACATACCGATGGAACAGTTTGAAGATCACTTATTCATCCGTGAAGAAGATGAGTCATTGAACCATTTATTCCGTGTAACGGCTGGTATTGATTCCATGGTGCTTGGGGAAACGCAAATTTTGGGACAAGTAAAGAAAAGTTTTTTACAAGGTCAGGAAATTGGCACAACTGGTACAGTGTACAACCAATTATTTAAACAGGCCGTAACATTCGCAAAACGTGCCCATAACGATACCGCTATCGGGGAAAATGCAGTTTCAGTATCTTATGCTGCCGTGGAGCTTGCCAAAAAAATCTTTGGTTCTTTAAAAGACAAGCATGTAGCCATTTTAGGTGCCGGTAAAATGGGTGAGCTTGCAATTCAAAACCTATACGGAAATGGTGTAGGAAAAGTAACGGTGATTAACCGTACATTTGAAAAAGCTCAAAACTTGGCATCGAAGTTTGATGGAGATGCGAAAGCAATGAATGAACTGCAATGTACACTGCTTGAAGCGGATATTTTAATCAGTTCAACCGGGGCAACAGACTATGTCATCGATTATGACTTGATGAAAGATGTAGCGAAATTCCGTAAAGGTGATCCGTTATTCATGGTTGACATTGCGGTACCGCGTGATTTAGATCCGCGTATCGGCGATGTGCCAAATATATTCCTGTACGATATTGATGATCTTCAAGGAATTGTACAAGCAAACCTGGCTGAGCGTGAACGTGCGGCAAATGAGATTACGTCGATGATCCAAGAGGAAATTATTCAATTTAAAGATTGGTTTAATACACTTGGTGTCGTACCTGTTATTTCTGCATTGCGCAAAAAAGCAGCATCTATTCAAGAAGAAACAATGATCAGTATCGAAAACAAAATGCCGAATTTAACAGAGCGTGAACGCAAAATTTTAAACAAGCATACAAAATCGATTATTAATCAGCTATTGAAAACGCCGATTCTGCAAGCAAAAGAACTTGCGAACGAGAAAAATGCGGAAGCGCAGCTTGCATTATTCCAGCAAATCTTCGGTATTGAAGACGAAGTGCAGCAGGAAGTACAGCAATTGCGCCCGGAAGTAAAAAGCGTTGAAACAGCAAAAGAGGGAACTTTAAAACCGGGTTTCTCATATTAATTGAACAATAGCCAATAGACATTGAGCCTTATTGAAGCACTTTATTCAAATAAATCATAAGCGTTTTCGTATCTATATGGTAAAATTATAGATAGCGAAAGCGCTTTTTTTAGTAAGTTTCCATCAGGAGAAGGTGCATATGACAGAAATGGTAATGACAAGATTATACGAGCTCATGATCATTCTCTATGGGCTCTGTATCGTACTTTATTTTACAGACTACCTTTATAAAAATATAAAATTCAGACGTGCAGCCTTCTGGTTTGTTTCCATCGTCTGGGTGTTGCAAACTCTATTTATTGTCTTATTTATCATTGAAACGAAACGATTTCCGATATTGTCATTGTATGAAGGGGTATTCTTTTATGCATGGCTCTTAACGACACTTTCAATCGTCCTGCATTGTATTGTACGGGTTGATTTACCGGTGTTTTTTATTAATGTATTGAGCTTTGTATTTATGACAATTCATTTATTTGCACCGGAAACGAATGATCAGATTGTCGGTAATTCATTAGTTTCGGAAATGCTGTTAATCCATATTAGTTTTGCGATTGTGTCATACGCCGCTTTTTCGGTTGCGTTTGTCTTCTCGCTGCTGTATTTAATTTTATATCGCATATTAAAGCAAAAAAAGTTAACGAATTTATGGTCACGGTTGCCAAGTTTACAGCAAATGGTTAAGTGGATTAATTTATCGACCATTATTGGTATTCCATTGCTATTAATAAGTTTAATATTAGGGTTGGAATGGGCATTTCTAACATTGGAGAATGTTTCCGTTTTCGATGTGAAAATTTTAGGCTCGTTTATCGTATCGATTGTTTACTTAATTATTTTTTTGCTGCATCGAAAAGGGAAATTAATCGGCATGGTATATGCACAGGTGCATATTTATTTATTTTTGCTCGTTGTCATTAATTTCTTCCTCGGCAGCAAACTATCAAATTTCCATCTGTGGGTTTAGCAGAATAGAAAGGTCGGAGTAACGTGAGAAAAATTATTGTAGGATCTCGAAAAAGTAAATTGGCATTAACACAAACAAACTGGTTTATTAATGAGTTGAAAGAAGCTGGCGTACCATTTGATTTCGAAATCAAGGAAATTGTAACAAAAGGTGACCGCATCTTAGATGTACAGCTTTCTAAAGTTGGCGGTAAAGGTCTATTCGTTAAGGAAATCGAACAAGCTCTATATGATAAAGAAATCGACTTTGCTGTGCATTCGATGAAAGATATGCCTGCAGTATTACCTGAAGGGCTGATCATTGGCTGTATTCCTCCACGAGAAGATGCCCGTGATGCCTTTATTTCAAATGGTCATGTGAAATTTGCCGATTTGCCAAAAGGTGCAATCGTCGGTACAAGTTCATTACGTCGCAGCGCACAATTATTACAGGCACGTCCGGATCTTGAAATTAAATGGATTCGAGGAAATGTCGATACACGTCTGAAAAAACTGGAAACAGAAGATTTCGATGCGATTATTTTAGCGGCAGCAGGGCTGAAACGACTTGGCTGGAGCGATGATGTTGTAACGGAATACTTAGATACTGATATTTGCCTTCCAGCTGTTGCACAAGGTTCATTAGGGATTGAATGCCGCGCGGATGATGCGGAGCTGCTTGAGCAACTGGCGAAATTAACAGATGCCACAACATGGGCTACAGCACATGCCGAGCGTTCGTTTTTAGCTGCGATGGATGGTGGCTGCCAAGTTCCGATTGCCGGCTATGCAACAGTAGATGGTGACCAAATTACATTAACAGGTTTAGTGGCGGCTCCGGATGCTTCTGTAACGTATAAGGAAACATTGACAGGAACTGACGCGGATGCAGTTGGTAAAGCAGTTGCCGCAAAATTAACTGAGCAAGGTGCCTTTGACTTAATTCAAAAAGTAAAGGCTGAGTTAGATGCCGAGTAATGAACTCTTAGGAAAAACATTGATTATTACAGGCTCGGCGGTTGTAAGATCTGTAGAGCAATTGATTGAGCAACATGACGGGAAAGTTTATAATTATCCATTAATCGAAACTGTGGAAAAGGTTTCTAAGGAAGATGAATACTATTTTCGTGAATTACCTGCATATGAGTGGCTCATTTTTACGAGCCAAAATGCGGTGAAAAGCTTTATCGATAAATGTAGACGGCATGAACAGACCATTCCTGAACCAATGAAAATTGCGGCTGTCGGTGAAAAGACAGCTGCTTTATTGCAGGAACAAGGCTATGAAATTCACTTTATGCCAACTGTTTACAGTGCTGATGTATTCGTGAAGGAATTTTCGATGAAACCGGGTGAACGTGCATTATTTGTACGCGGATCGAAGGCGAAAAAGACAATTCATGAAGGTACTGGAGCGGATGAATGGACCGTTTATGAAACACGTCCGTGCAAAAAGTATTTTTCGCAGTTAACGCAGTGCCTGCAGACAGAAAAACATCCGATTGTAATATTCGCCAGTCCTTCTGCGGTAGAAATTTATGCTGAGCACATTGTGCCGCATATAGACTGGCAAAATGTAAAATTTGCGTCGATTGGCCATGTAACAACAGCAGCTCTTGAAAAATACGGAGTTCAGCCAATTGTGCAACCGAAAATCTATACGATGCAAGCTGTAATCGAACAGCTCATCCTGGAGGAACAGACAAAATGACAGAACTATATTTCCAACGTCACCGTCGCTTACGTCAAAATGCAGCGATGCGTGCACTCGTAAAAGAAACATACCTGCAAAAAGAAGACCTTATTTATCCTTTGTTTATTATTGAAGGAGAAAATGTTAAAAACCCTGTAAGTTCAATGCCTGGCGTGTTCCAATTATCTTTGGATAACTTGGCTGCTGAAGTGGATGAAATTGTAGACTTGGGCATTCGTGCGGTATTACTTTTCGGAATTCCTAAAGAAAAGGATGCAGTCGGTACCGGTGCTTTCCATGATCACGGAATCGTACAGGAAGCGACACGTTTAATAAAAGATCGTCATCCCGAACTTCTGGTTGTAGCAGATACATGCTTATGTGAATTTACGGACCACGGGCATTGTGGTGTCATTGAAGGCGATCAAGTTTTGAATGATCCATCACTTGATGTGCTGGCGCGTACAGCGATTTCTCAAGCAAAAGCCGGTGCCGATATCATTGCACCATCGAACATGATGGACGGGTTTGTAACGGCGATTCGTGCTGGATTGGATTCAGCAGGCTTCCAGCATATTCCGATCATGTCTTATGCGGTAAAATATGCTTCAAGCTATTACGGACCATTCCGTGAAGCGGCAGAAGGAGCACCACAGTTCGGTGACCGCAAAACATATCAAATGGATCCTTCCAATCGAATGGAAGCAATTCGCGAAGCAACGTCGGACGTTGAAGAAGGTGCAGATTTCCTGATCGTAAAACCGGCATTAGCGTATATGGATATTATCCGAGATGTGAAAAACAGCTTCCCGTTACCTGTTGTGGCGTATAATGTATCAGGCGAATATTCAATGGTAAAAGCAGCTGCGCAAAATGGCTGGATCGATGAAAAAGCGGTTGTGCTGGAAACATTATTAGGTATGAAGCGTGCAGGTTCGGATTTAATCATTACTTATCATGCAAAAGACGTCTGTCGTTGGTTGGAGGAAAAATAATATGCGTAGTTACGAAAAGTCAAAAGCAGCATTTACAGAAGCGGTTGATTTAATGCCAGGCGGAGTAAACTCTCCAGTACGAGCATTTAAATCAGTAAACTTGGATCCGATATTTATGGATTCGGGCAAAGGTGCAGTAATTAAAGACATTGATGGCAATGAATATATTGACTATGTTTTATCATGGGGTCCTTTAATTTTAGGACATGCACACCCGGAAGTTGTTTCGGCTATTCAGGATCAGGCAGCTAAAGGTGCGTCATTCGGTGCCCCTACTGTTTCAGAAAACAAATTGGCAAAGCTTGTAATGGACCGTTTGCCATCAGTGGAAATGATTCGTTTTGTATCATCAGGTACAGAAGCAACAATGTCTGCACTACGCTTAGCGCGTGGATTTACTGGGCGTGACAAAATTTTGAAATTTGAAGGTTCATACCATGGTCATGGGGATTCACTGCTCATTAAAGCAGGTTCAGGTGTAGCGACACTTGGTTTACCGGACTCACCGGGTGTTCCGGCCGATATTGCCAAAAACACATTAACGGTTGCTTATAATGATCTGGAATCTGCAAAATTAGTATTCGAAAAATTCGGCGCTGATTTAGCTGCAGTTATTTTAGAACCGGTTGCCGGAAATATGGGTGTTGTTCCACCACAGCCAGGTTTCCTTGAAGGGTTGCGTAAACTGACAGAAGAAAATGGAACGGTTTTAATTTTCGATGAAGTTATGACAGGATTCCGTGTAGACTATGGCTGTGCCCAGGAATATTACGGAATTAAACCTGACCTTACTTGTTTAGGCAAAGTAATCGGTGGAGGTTTACCGGTTGGTGCATTTGGCGGAAAGCGCGAAATTATGGAGAAAATCGCTCCGGCGGGTCCTATTTACCAGGCAGGTACATTATCAGGTAACCCGTTAGCGATGACAGCCGGCTATGAAACATTAAGCCGTCTGAACAAAGACTCATATGAATACTTCCGCAAACTGGGAGATCAGTTGGAAGAAGGTTTCCGTGCGGCAGCGACGAAATACAATATTCCGCATACAGTAAATCGTGCAGGGTCGATGATTGGTTTCTTCTTCACGAACGAAGATGTTATCGATTTTGAATCGGCGAAAAGTTCGGATTTAGAGCTGTTTGCAGAATACTTCAAGCTAATGGCCGAAGAAGGAATTTTCCTGCCGCCATCACAATTTGAAGGATTATTTATTTCAACTGCGCATACAGAAGAACATATCGCAAAAACAGTTCAGGCATTCCATAATGTCTTTGAAAAATTAGCGAGATAATCTCATAAATAAATCATAAATTCCCTTTCTACGCATAATGTAAGCGTAGGGAGGGGATTTTTTATGCAACAGTGGGAAATGAAAGAGACATTTACATTTCCAAAGCAATTAGGAAATGTTCAAGAGAATTCTAAAATAGTAGTTGAACCGAAATGGCATGAAGAGATTAGCGAAGATTCCGTCGTAGTAAGAGGAATTTATGTAGTAAAAGGAAATATTCAATTTGATCATGTAGCACGCGAGGATGAAATTGAGGATGGTATCTATATCGAACATATGGATATTGAAAAAGATCAAGGCTATTTCGAATACGCCCTGCCTTTTTCAGTAGATTTTCCAAATGATGATATTCAAACTGTTTCGCTTCGCATAGAGGATATTAAAGTAGAGCCGAATAATGGCTACTGTTCATGCAGCTGGGCAGTCCATTGCGATGTGGAAAAGAAAGTACAAGCAGTTGCTGAAGTAGAAAAGCCGGCACCGGTTAAAGAAGTCGTTGTCGAACAGCCTAAAGAAGAGGAAAAACCCCGACTTCAAGCGGAGAAGGAGATTGAATCAACGCAGATGCCCCAAACCGTTCCCCATGAGCTTGATTTTCTGGAACAGCTGGCAGATGCATATAGCCGCGTGCAAATACAATTGAAAAAATAAAAAAATGTTCCGTAAGAATTGATGCTTACGGAACATTTTTTGCGATTTCAAATAAAATCAGTGAGCAATAAGTAAGTAAATAAAATTAGAATGGCCAGCAATAATATATCACCCGTTGTCGGAAGGAAGACCGTTCGAACCGCCTGGAAAATCGTAATCGGCAAAATACAATGGCGCATAAAGAAACGGAATTTCCGAAGCCATGGGGGCAATAAATAAGGATTGTAGTTTTTTCGCAATGTCCAAACTCCTTTTGCATAGTATATGTGAAGAGCGCAAATAACGTGTTAAAGTATATTCCCCATTCGTGCTTGATATTTCATTGAAAACAGCTTAAAATAAAGTGCAACTATATAATTGAAGCGAAGATTAGGAAGAGTATGTATGAGATCGATGGCAAGAGAGGAAACGGCAGCTGAAAAGTTTCTCCATCAACCATGCAGAAGGTAGCCTAGGAGCTGACTTAGTGAACTACTAGTAGCTAGGATCCGGTTAAACACCGTTATCGAATGAAGTGCCGAAAAGCTTAATGAAAATTATGCGAGCGTATGACGGGACAAAGGCTTAAAAGAAAGCGTTTGTCAGTCAAGAAACGACGAAGCGAAGCAACCGCAGTGAACATTTGGTTCATGAGGATTGCTGAGTGAGGAGTGACGAAGAATACGAACGCTTGACTTAAGCCGCTCGGAAATAAAGGTGGTACCGCGAATTAACTCCCTCGTCCTTTTTTAAGACGAAGGGAGTTTTTTTATGTCCAATAATAAGGTGACAAAGGAGAGATTCATCATGACGGAAATTACAATGCCAACAAAATACGATCCGCAGCAAACTGAAGCCGGCCGCTATGAATGGTGGTTAAAAGGCAAGTTTTTCGAAGCAGATCCAACAAGCGATAAGGAACCATATTCTATTGTTATCCCGCCGCCAAACGTAACAGGCAAACTGCATCTTGGCCACGCTTGGGATACAACATTGCAAGATATTCTAATTCGTATGAAACGCATGCAAGGGTATGATGCACTATGGTTGCCAGGTATGGACCATGCGGGTATTGCGACACAGGCAAAAGTTGAGGAAAAATTACGCGGTGAAGGTATTTCCCGCTATGACCTTGGCCGTGAAAAGTTCCTTGAAAAAACATGGGAATGGAAAGAAGAATATGCTTCTCACATCCGTGCACAATGGTCGAAGTTAGGTTTGGGCCTAGACTATACTAAAGAGCGTTTCACACTTGATGAAGGCTTATCTGATGCAGTAAAAGAAGTATTCGTTAAATTATACGAAAAAGGCTATATTTACCGCGGTGAGCGTATTATTAACTGGGACCCGGCTGCCAAAACAGCCCTTTCAGACATCGAAGTAATCCATAAAGAAGTAGAAGGCGCATTTTATCATATGGAATACCCGCTTGCTGATGGTTCTGGTAAATTACGCGTTGCAACAACTCGCCCGGAGACAATGCTAGGTGACTCTGGTGTAGCTGTACACCCGGAAGATGAGCGCTATGCACACTTAGTAGGGAAAACAGTTATTTTACCTATCGTAGGTCGTGAAATTCCGATCGTTGCAGATGACTACGTAGATATGGAATTCGGTACAGGTGTTGTGAAAATGACACCAGCACATGACCCGAACGACTTTGAAGTTGGGAACCGTCATGACCTGGAACGTATTTTAGTGATGAACGAAGATGGTACAATGAATGACTTAGCCGGCAAATATGCGGGTATGGATCGTTTCGAATGCCGTAAGCAAATCGTTGCAGATTTACAAGAAGCAGGCGTATTAATCGAAATCGAGCCACATGTACACCAAGTTGGACATTCAGAGCGTACGAATGCTGTTGTAGAACCATATCTTTCTAAACAGTGGTTCGTAAAAATGGCTCCACTTGCTGAAGAAGCGCTAAAAATGCAGGCTGATGAAAACGAAAAAGTAAACTTCGTACCAAATCGTTTTGAAAACACATATAACCGCTGGATGGAAAATATCCATGACTGGTGTATTTCCCGTCAATTATGGTGGGGACATCAAATCCCGGCTTGGTATAACAAAGAAACAGGCGAGCTTTATGTAGGTAAAGAAGCACCCGAAGATGCCGAGAATTGGACACAGGACGAAGATGTTCTTGATACATGGTTCTCATCTGCTTTATGGCCGTTTTCTACAATGGATTGGCCAAATGAAGAATCTGAAATGTTCAAGCGCTACTACCCGACAAATACGTTAGTAACGGGCTATGACATCATCTTCTTCTGGGTAAGCCGTATGATTTTCCAAGGGAAAGAATTTACAGGCGAGCGTCCATTTAAAGATGTTTTAATCCATGGTTTAGTTCGTGATGCTGAAGGACGCAAAATGTCCAAATCACTTGGTAACGGGGTTGACCCGATGGATGTAATCGACCAATATGGTGCGGATTCATTGCGTTACTTCCTTGCAACAGGTTCATCTCCAGGTCAGGATCTACGTTACTCTACAGAAAAAGTGGAATCTACATGGAACTTCGTAAATAAAATCTGGAATGCTTCTCGTTTTGCATTGATGAACATGGAAGGCCTGACATATGAGCAAATCGATTTAACAGGTAACCTTTCAACAGCGGATAAATGGATTCTTTCACGCTTGAATGAAACAATTGACCGTGTGACAACATTATCTGATAAATACGAGTTCGGTGAAGTAGGCCGTGAACTATACAACTTCATTTGGGATGACTTCTGTTCATGGTATATCGAAATGGCGAAATTGCCATTATACGGTGAAGACGAAGCGGCTAAATTAACGACACGTTCAGTACTTGCTCACGTTTTAGACAACACGATGCGTTTACTGCACCCATTCATGCCTTTCGTAACAGAAGAGATTTGGCAGCACTTGCCGCATGAAGGTGAGTCCATTACAGTTGCTGCATGGCCGACTGTAAATCCGGCATTCAACTTCACTGCAGAAGCAGGCGATATGCAGCTGTTAATGGATATTATCCGTGCTGTACGTAATATTCGCGCAGAAGTGAATACACCAATGAGCAAAAAAGTACCGATGACAATTTCAGCAAAAGATGAACAAACATCGGCAGTGCTTGAAGTGAACAAAGGCTATATTGAAAAATTCTGTAACCCGGATGGCTTAACAATCGGGGCAAATCTTGAAGCTCCGGCTCAGGCGATGTCAGCAGTTGTTTCAGGTGCAGAAATCTTCATGCCACTTGCAGGCTTAATCAATATTGAAGAAGAAATCGCACGTCTTGAAAAAGAGCTCGACAAATGGGCGAAAGAAGTCAAATTAGTTTCCGGAAAGCTATCGAATGAACGATTCGTTTCAAAAGCACCGGAAGCATTAGTAGCAACAGAGCGCGAAAAACTTGCGGATTATGAAGCAAAATACGCAACAGTTGAAAAACGCATTGCAGAACTGAAAAATATGTAATGCCTAAGAGAGGTACCGTATAACGGTGCCTCTTTCTTTTAATTCAGCTATAATAAAACAGATTACATATTAGCGGTATTAGGGAGAGAACATAATGTTTCAAACAATGGAGCAATGCACAGATTTTATTTTTAAATTAAAGGCAAGCCAATATAAAGGGGAGCCCTTACAGTCAGCGAAGATCATTCTGGAGGCGCTCGGCAACCCGGAACAAAAAACAAAATTCATCCATTTTGCAGGTTCCAACGGTAAAGGTTCAACATTAAATGCGGCACGAGAGATTTTTATGGAGCACGGCTTAACGGTCGGTGCCTTCATATCTCCGCATCTTGAACGTGCCAACGAACGGGTGACAATCAACAAACAGCAAATTTCCGATGAAGATTTTTTGCGTATTGCAAATAAGATAGCGGAAATTATTGAAAAAAAAATGGACGGAAAATTCCCGAGCTTTTTTGAGTTCGTGACATTGCTTGCCCTAAAATACTTCTCGGAACAGCCATTGGATATCGCACTTCTTGAAACCGGTATTGGAGGGCGTTTGGACTCCACAAATGTTGTGACGCCGGAAGTGAGTGTGATTACAACAATTTCGCTTGAGCATACGGATATGCTCGGTGAGACATATGCTGAAATCGCAGCAGAAAAAGCAGGAATTATTAAGCAAGGTAAACCGGTCGTAGTCGGAGTGAAAAATGCGGAGGCGCTGGCGGTCATTCAGCACACAGCAGCACGGCTGCATGCTCCGATCTATACGTTGGGTGAACACTTTTATGTGGAGAATCAAAAAGGTGCTCATTTTGACTACCGGGGAAATATTAACATCGACAAAATTGAACTTGCCATGGCAGGGGAACACCAAATGGCCAATGCCGCGCTTGCCATTACGGCAGCACAATTATATCTTGAATTCTTTGATGCGCAAAAAGTAAAACTGGCCCTGCAGCATGCGAAGTGGGAAGGGCGTTTTGAAAGAGTGCGTCCCAATATTATTTTGGACGGTGCCCATAATTCTGAAGGGACAACTGCTCTCATCGATACATTAAAGGAAACTGCACCACATCTTAAAGTGAAGTTCGTCTATGCCGCGTTACAGGATAAGGACCATGGTATAAGTATAAAATTAATGGATGAAGCGGCATCTGAAATGCATTTCACCCAAATTAGTTTACCGCGCGCAGCAACAGCGAAGCAGCTATATGAGCAAAGCACACATTCAAAAAAGTTTATGCATTTGAACTGGCAGAAACTAATTGAAAAAGAAATGAATGATTTGGCTGAAGGTGAGCTGCTTGTTATTACCGGCTCTTTATATTTTATTGCTGAAGTGCGCAGTCTGTTTGCAGAAAGAGGGTGGATTTCATGATTCCGTTACTGGATGTTTACAAAGAGCGTTGGCAAGTGGAAAGTGAACGTGCCATCAAGCCGGGTTTGGACGCAATTGAATCCGCGCTTCGTCTTCTTGGTCAGCCTGAAAAACAGCTGAATGTAGTCCATTTGGCGGGAACGAACGGAAAAGGTTCAACACTGGCTTTTATTGAAGGAATGGCACGTGAATACGGGTTATCAGTCGGGAAGTTTATGTCACCTTGTATTGTAGATGTTCATGATCAAATACAGATTGATGGCCGGCCCATCACAAATGAGCAGATGGACCGGATGTTTCAGCAGCTGGCGAAAGCAGGACTTAGCGGAAAACTGACAGATTTTGAGCTATTGACGGCGGTGGCGCTTTTATACTTTGCCGAGCAAAAGCCGGACCTAGTGTTAATCGAAGCAGGCATGGGCGGCAGAGAAGACAGCACAAATGTGGTGACACCGATTGTCTCGGTTGTCCCGAGCATCGCTTTGGAACATACAAATTTTTTAGGCAATACATTAACGAGCATCGCATATCATAAAGCCGGCATATTGAAAGAAAATCGTCCAGCGGTAATCGGAGAAATGTCAGATGAGGCTACGGAAGTTTTCGAAAAGGAAGCCGTTCAGAAAAATGTGCCGTTATTCAAGTTCGGTACCGACTTTTTCGTTTCGATAAAGGAAGGAAAAGAAGCGTATAATTATCCATTACTGCATCTGGAAATTCCTGAATTGCAGCGTCAGCTATTAGGGCAACATCAGGGACATAATATGACATTGGCCATTACTGCATTTCTTGAAGTTCTAAAGAAGTTTGAATTGCCGATAGATGTCCAAAAGATCCGCACGGGTGTGAACAATGCATTACTTGCCGGGCGTTTTGAACAAATCCGACCGAACCTTTATTTTGATGGCGCACATAATCCTGCTAGTATTCAGTCATTAGTGGATACGGTAAAAGAACACTTTCCAAACAAGCGAATCGAGTTTGTCATCGGTTTGCTGGCGGACAAGGATGTCAAAACAATTTTACGGTTATTGGAAGAAGTCGGTGATGCATTCTATTTCGCTGATATTCATAATGAACGGGCGATGCAGGCAATGACTCTTTATGAACTTAGTCAGGCGAAGGAAAAACAAATAATTGATGACGTAAATGAATTTTTACAAGGCCCGGTAATAGGTGAAACAGTACGGATTGTTACCGGTTCACTCTATTTACTGAGTGAAATTCGACGAAATATGCACTGATGCCTCAATGAGCAGACTCGATAAAAGCTTACAGATTGCTGTATAGGGCAATATGAATGGTCTTAAAACAATATGCAAATAAAGAAGAATAATAGCGAAAACTTTTTAGGGGGAGGCGACAGCAGTCTCCTCTTTTTTTATCGCTATTTTGCTATTGTTATATGAAAAAGAGATGGAGCTGTGGCAACGATGAAAGCTTTAAGGAATAATGCCATTTTTCAAGCAATGTTCATTGGAAGTATTACAGGGCTTGCTGGCGTCATACTATTTGTTTTTATTCTGCAACTACCCTCAACTACCGAAGAAGCTGCAGAAACAATCCCGACAACTGTTCAAACACCTGAGGAGCAGCAAGTACAGCAACAGTATTTTGCATTGCAGCACGGTGTTTTTTCAAATTTTGATAGTGCAGCACAATTTTTGGGGACTTATCCTACGTTAAATAAAGCAGCCGTTGTTAAAGTGGGCGAACAGTATTTTGTCTGGTCACGGTTGGATACAGAAAAAGTGGAAACCGCATTAACGGTTGTGCCTACAGGTTTTTACAAAAAAATTACGATTTCAAGCAGCTGTCCGAATCCTGCCGAACTGCAGCTGCCGGTCACATTGAAAGATTCGAAACTGTTCTCGGCAGAGGAGACAGAACCAATTGACAAAAAACAGGTACCGGAGGACTGGACAGGGATTATGACAGAAGTTTCAAAGCTTTCCACGAATCCTAATGTTGTTCGTCTGCATATGTTTATAAATTATTTTGAGAGTCTTGACTGCTTGAAAGTAACATTTTAATCGTTGAAAACATAATGGAATTGTCATTTTCGCATATTTGCAAAAAGAATTGGCTGTTGTTCAAATTTCCGTTTCTCGGTTACTATAGTGTGTAGGAGGATTGGAAATGAATTTTACTACAACTGAACAACTAATATTAGCTTCTGCTTCACCAAGGAGAAAGGAATTGCTCCAAATGCTGAATGTCCCGTTTGAAATTGTGACAAGCGATGTTGTCGAAACAAGCGTCACTGGCGATACGGTTCAGGAATATGTGACAGAAGTGGCATTGTTGAAAGCACGTGATGTGGCCAGGAAATGTCCGAATTATTGTATTATCGGGGCGGATACAATTGTTGTGTTTAATGACCAAATTTTGCACAAGCCTGTTTCCGAGGAAGAAGCCATAGAGCATTTAACGAAGCTTGCAGGAAATCGACATGAAGTGATGACAGCAGTAGCTCTTATTTTGGCGGACGGAACAGAACATACATTTGTTGAAGTAACATCGGTGGTATTTAAAGATATTTCTACGCAAATGATCAGGGCCTATGTACAGACAGGAGATCCTTTTGATAAAGCAGGCGGATACGGAATTCAGACGAGTGGCGCCATGCTCGTTGACCGTATTGAAGGAGACTATAATAATGTCGTCGGTTTACCGATTGCTGCATTAGTTCAAAAGATGCTTACATTACAACTACTAAAACTACCATTTTAGGAGTGATGTAAATGACGGTCCAACAACCGTTATTGAATATGAAAATCCATGATGTACATGAAGCAGACCGCCCGCGTGAACGCCTCATCCGACAAGGTGCAAAAAGTCTGTCGAATCAGGAGCTCATTGCCATATTGCTTGGCACCGGAACAAAAAGAGAATCTGTATTGACGGTGGCCAATCGGGTATTGATCAACTTCGAGAAATTGCATAATTTAAAGCATGCAACACTCGAAGAAATGACCGAGATTAAAGGGATCGGGGAAGCAAAAGCGGTTTTGCTGCTTGCTGCGATCGAACTGGGAAGAAGACTTGCATCGAAAGATTTGGAAGAACGCTTTACAATCCGCACGCCGGAAGATGCAGCCACCTTTTTAATGCAGGATATGACGTCATTACAGCAGGAGCATTTTGTCTGTCTTTACCTCAATGTAAAAAATCAGGTGATTCATAAGCAAACCGTTTTTGTCGGGAGCTTGAATGCCAGCATCGTCCATCCACGGGAAATTTTCCGCGAGGCAGTAAAACGTTCCGCTGCTTCTATCATTTGTTCCCATAACCATCCAAGTGGCATTCCGACACCTAGTCCGGAAGATATCGATGTCACAACTAGACTTTATGAAGCCGGCAAAATAGTCGGAGTCGATTTGCTCGACCACGTCATCATTGGTGATCATCAGTTTATAAGCATGAAGGAAAAAGGTTATTTTTAGGTAACTGGACAAACGTGTTAAAGCGTTTGTCTTTTTATTTTGTAGTTATTTCATAATTGGGAATTATTACATTGCGATAACAATTATTACTTATTTAAAAATTCGTCGACAATTTTCGCAATCGCAACTTTTTTTTGTTATATTCGTCATAGGTATGTGGCGATTTTGTTAAATCTTACATATTAATTTTATTTGTCTCGTAACGGAAATAGAAATACAATAGTAAAGTAGTGTTGTAGAAAAAAACATTCGACAAAAGTCGCGATTCGGTGCTTGTAACACTATAATTTTTTGATGTAATTCGTTATAATAGAGCGTATGATTTTGCTAGCATCATAAATTAGAAATCGTTTTAATAAGAAAGGGAGTACTTAATTTGTTTGGATTAGGGAATAAAGATGTCGGGATCGATCTTGGCACAGCTAATACATTAGTATTTGTAAAAGGAAAAGGAATTGTATTGCGTGAACCTTCAGTAGTAGCGAAAAATACAAAAACAGGCGATATTGTAGCAGTCGGAAATGACGCAAAAAATATGATCGGTCGTACACCGGGTTCAATCGTGGCTATCCGTCCGATGAAAGATGGCGTTATTGCTGATTTTGAAATTACAACAGCAATGATCCAATATTATTTAAAAGAAGCAATGAAAGCTTCGGGTTCTAACTGGAAGAAACCGAATGTCATGATTTGTGTGCCATATGGTATTACTTCAGTTGAGCAGCGTGCGGTTATTGATGCAAGCCGTCAAGCAGGCGCAAAAGAAGCATTTACAATTGAAGAACCATTTGCGGCAGCAATCGGTGCTAACTTGCCGGTATGGGAGCCAACAGGTTCAATGGTAGTAGATATCGGTGGAGGTACAACAGAAGTTGCTGTTATTTCTCTTGGTGGTATTGTAACAAGTGAATCAGTTCGTGTTGGTGGTGATGCAATGGATCAATCGATCATTGCTTACATCCGTAAAACATATAACTTAACAATTGGTGAGCGTACAGCAGAAAGCATCAAGGTTGAAATTGGTACAGCACGTGCTGAAGGACCTGCTGAAACGATGGAAATTCGCGGACGCGACCTGTTAACAGGTTTACCAAAAACAATTGAAATTACATCGGATGAAATTTCAAAGTCTTTACATGAAGCTATTGTAGTTATTTTGGATGGTGTTAAGAAAACATTGGAACAAACACCACCTGAATTATCTGCAGACGTAATGGAGCGCGGTATTGTTTTAACAGGCGGTGGTGCATTATTACGCAATTTAGATAAAGTAATCAGCGATGAAACAAAAATGCCTGTATTTATTGCTGAAGATCCGTTGGATTGCGTTGCAATCGGAACGGGTAAAGCATTAGACAACATCGCTTTAATTCGCGCGCAACAATTGAAGTAAGGAGGACTGGCAGTGCCACATTTTTCTAATAAAAAGTTAATTATCCTATTAGTAAGCGTGATTTTTCTAGTGGCATTGATTGGTTTCTCTTTACGTGATCGTCATAACGCAACATTACCCGAGAAAATTATTAAAGATACAGTTGGCTTTGCACATTCACTTGTCGCAAAGCCGGCTAATTACATAACAGGTATTTTTAGCAATATTGATTCGCTGTTAAATACGTATGAAGAGAACCAGCGCTTAAAAATGCGTCTAGAAGACTTTGCCGTCTTAAAGGCGGAAGTAAGTACATTAAAGGCCGAAAATTCTTCATTGCGTGAACTCGCATCAATCGAGGAAAGTTTGCGTGATTTCGACCCAATTCAGGCGACGGTCATCGCGAGAAACCCTGATCAGTGGGAAGAAAAAATTATTTTAAATAAAGGGACAGCAGATGGTGTTGAAAAAAACATGGCTGTTATGACTTCTCGAGGGCTAGTTGGTAAAATTGTCATCGCAACACCTTATACTTCCGAAGTGGAATTGCTTTATACGAATAATGAAAACTATCGTGTATCAGCAGTAGTACATGATGAAAAGAATAGGGAAATTCATGGTTTAGTAGAAGGGTATGACGTTGAGCGTAACGAATTATTATTAAAGCGTCTCGATTCCAAAGTTGACCTGAAAGAAGGCGGGAAAGTTTTGTCTTCCGGACTTGGTGGAATCTTCCCGAAAGGTATATTGATTGGTGAGATTACAGAAGTAACAACTGATGATTTCGGTTTAACGAAAATGGCCTATGTCAAACCAGCAGCAGATTTTTCAATGATCGAACATGTTATTATTGCTAAGCGTAAAACAATTTCGGTAGATGGTTCTGACGGTGGCAGTACAAATGAAGATTTAGTAAATGGACCAGCCGATGAAAATGAGGGGGATGAGTAATGCTCGCTCGATTTTTAATTGGCTTCGTTGCTGTCTTGCTGTTTTTGCTGGAATCTGAATTCGCCGTATTCTCCCCATTGCAATTGGGCGAAGGGATCTATTATTTGATTCCGCGTTTTTTAATTTTATATTTAATCTTTCTAGCCATTTATTACAGCCGAAAAAAAGCCATGATTTATGGTCTTATTTTTGGACTTTGTTTTGATGTGTTCTTTATTAATATTATTGGTCTTTATACCGTTTTATATCCCGTTATCTGCTATATTGCAGCATGGTGTGTAAAACGTGTTCATCCACATTTAGTATTTTCTACAATTTTGGCATTATTGCTAATGATTGTTTTCGAATTTGTTGTATATGAATTTTTCTATATGCTCCAATTTACAACGATGGCACTTCAGCCGTTTCTAGTGAATCGATTAGTTCCGACAACAATTGGTAATCTATTATTTTTGATAATGCTTGCATGGGCGTTTAAATATTGTCTTAGCGCTCGTGTATTTCAACGGGCACAATAGCATTTTAAAAAACGGAAAGAAACAAAACGGACCTGAAATCCGGTTGTTTTCTTTTCGTTATTATGTAGCGCGAGGTGACTTGAAAAAGCTATGAAAAAACAACTTATCCATATTAAAGGAACAAAAGATGGGTTAGTACTTCGTTTGGATGACCAATGTTCTTTTACCGAATTAGTAGAAGAACTTGGAAAAAAAGTTACAGACGGCCATCTTGATGGTAAAATAGATGTACAACTGCACTTAGGAAAACGTTACTGTACACAAGAGCAAAAAGACCAGCTTACTGGAATTGTGGAACAACAGCAAAAACTATGTGTGAAAAAAATCCAAAGCGATGTCATTACATTAGAAGAAAGCCAAAAACTGCTTGAGACAAGTCGCTTTGAAACATTTGTAGGCATTGTGCGTTCCGGACAAACGATTCGTGTAACGGGTGATATACTTGTGTTAGGGGATGTCAATCCAAACGGACGTATTGAGGCAGGGGGTAATGTACATATTGCGGGTAAGCTAAAGGGCATTGTGCATGCAGGCATGGATGGCAATGAACAGGCAATTGTATCCGCGTCACATTTTGAACCGACACATATTTTAATTGGGAATTATGTGGAAGTAATGACGAACGAGTCGCAATATATATTGGAAAATACCGATCAAATTTTTGCCTATCTTGGAGAAAATAATGTAATAGCATATGATAGAATCCAGGAAATAAGAAATGTACGACCGAATTTATCAACATTTAAAGGAGGAAGCTAAATGAGTGATGAAGAATTATTATTCTCTAAGAATACTGATGATACTGGAGCTCAAACAGCTACCTTATATAAGGAAGGGGCCGCTAATGTGGGAGAAGCAATCGTTATAACTTCAGGAAAAGGTGGAGTAGGGAAAACTACTACGACTGCAAACCTAGGAACGGCATTGGCACTTCAAGGAAAGAAAGTTTGTCTAGTCGATACGGATATCGGACTGCGTAATTTAGACGTTATATTAGGCTTGGAAAATCGGATTATCTATGATTTAGTGGATGTAATAGAAGGCCGCTGTAAAATGCACCAGGCATTGGTAAAGGACAAGCGTGTAGATGAGCGTCTATACTTGATGCCTGCTGCCCAAAATACAGACAAAAACGCCATCAACCCTGAACAGATGAAAGTTTTGATAGATGAGTTGAAACGTGAATTTGACTATATTTTAATTGATTGTCCGGCCGGTATTGAACAAGGCTATCGCAATGCGGTCGCTGGTGCGGATCGTGCCATTGTTGTGACAACACCTGAAATTTCAGCAGTAAGAGATGCGGATCGAATTATCGGACTATTGGAGCAGGAGCCGATCGAACCGCCGAAGCTTATTATTAACCGAATCCGTAAAAGTTTGATGAACAACGGAGATGCGATGGATATTACAGAAGTAACTACTCATTTATCGATTGATTTATTGGGAATCATCGTCGATAGTGAAGATGTTATCAGTTCATCCAATAAAGGTGAACCAATCGTAATGAATCCGAACAACAAAGCATCATTGGGATACCGTAATATCGCACGCCGTATATTAGGTGATTCTGTGCCGTTAATGTCCTTGGAAGATGATCAGCCAAAAGGCGTTTTCGCAAAATTGAAAGCATTATTTAAATAAGAAGGAAGCTGTAGGGATAGTGTCAATTATTCTTTACAGCTTTTTTTGCTCAGGAAATTAAAGCTTTTGGCATGTCTGTCGGAGCTGAACGGGCGCTTTAGCACTTTTGTTCCGATGTACATGCGTTCTTGAATTGTATTGTCGTTCCTGACATATACTAGTGCAAAAAGATTGGATGGTGAGCTTGAAAAAATGGCAGTGGCTCATCGCGAGTATTGTCTTTGTTATTATTTATAGCTGTAATTATTATGGGGATATCGCTACAAAACGTGTCATCCATTCCATTGTCTACAGTTCGGATGATTTAGTCATGATGCGAAAAGCGGTTGTGAATATGTTGTCTAATGAAGACCAGCAGCTCCCTGTTAGTGCAGATGTATCGATTAGTCAATTACAGCTGTTTGAAACGATTGATCGTTTTAATGACGGATATTTACTCGTGTATGATGAACCGTTCGTATTAAATGCACTGTATGATGGATTGATTGTTTTTACGGGCCATACAAAGTATAACGGAAAAACGGTTTCGGTTGTTTATGATACAGGCGATACGGTTACATTCGGGTTTGTGGACGACTTCTATGTATTGCCATACACGACAGTAACAAAAGGAACGGTTGTCGCAACGAAAAAGAGCGGAGAGCTCTATATACAGATTGAACGTGACGGGCAAGTTTTAAATATGGAAGAAACGATTCGCTGGCTAAAGGAACAGCCGATTTAGATGAAAATTTCGATTCATCCATTGTTTTTGTTACTGCTCTTATCAATTGTTTTGTATGGAGATATTGCCTTATACAGTATTATTATCGTTTCGCTATTGTTTCATGAATTAGGTCATTTTATCGCGGCTAAACTTGTCGGAGCCAAAATAACGCAATGTAAAATTGTTCCTTACGGCGGGGAGATGACGATTAAGGACGAACTGCAATTATCCTATAAGCAGCTGATCATTATCGCTGTTGGAGGACCTGTTGCAACAGGTCTCGGAATTTTTATCAGTTTGTTTCTGCCTGATATGCTGAGTACTAGATTAATAGAAGTGCAGCTGTTTATTCTTGCTATCAATCTTGTACCGATATGGCCGCTTGATGGCGGCAGAATACTATGTTACAGCATTTTGAAACGGCAGCCGTTTTCTAAAATTTTCGAATTTTATTTAACGGCTTCTTTTTATTTACTTACGGTAACAATTATCGTACTATTATATTTATTGCCGCAATCATTATCTTTAGTGATTATTAGCCTCTTTTTATGGAGCAAAGTAATTGGAGATTGGAAATATCGGAAGTACCGTTCTGCTTTTGAGAAAATAGTAATGAAGCGGTTGACTTGATAATTTCGATGTGGTAGTATTTTAATGTTATTGTTTGTAGCACCCGTGCTACTGCAACCGCGCTGAACAGGTTTAAGTACCTTTATAGGTCACCTGCAATTCCGGGCGAGTCTGAGTCTAAGAGGAGGTGCATTTTAATGTACGCAATTATCGAAACTGGTGGTAAACAAATCAAAGTTGAAGCAGGTCAAGAAATCTATGTTGAAAAACTAGGTGTGGCTGCTGACGAAATCGTTACTTTTGACAAAGTTTTATTCGTAGGTGGAGAAACAGTTAAAGTTGGAGCTCCAACAGTTGCTGGCGCTACTGTAACAGCGAAAGTTGTTAAAGAAGGCAAGCAAAAGAAAATTACTGTTTTCAAACTTAAAGCGAAAAAGAACTACCGTCGTAAACAAGGTCACCGTCAACCATACACTAAATTAGTAGTTGAAGCTATCAACGCTTAATAAGTAGGTGACGAACATGATTACAGTAACTATTTATAGTGATGAAAATCGCAAATCGTATGGATTTGAAATTTCAGGACATGCTTTATCGGATATCTATGGTCGTGATTTAGTTTGTGCAGGTGCTTCTGCTGTTGCCTTTGGTGCAGTAAACGCAATCCCGCAAATTACAGGAATTACTCCTGAAATCGAACAAGGTACTGAAGGTGGTTACTTAAAAGTAACTGTTCCACAAGCTGAACTGAATGATGAAACAGACGCTAAATTACAAGTTATTCTGAACACAATGGTGACACAGTTCTACACAATGACTGCGAGCTATTCAGAATATATCGAATTGAAATATAAAATGATCTAGGAGGTGGAACAGAATGTTATTATTAACTTTAGATCTTCAATTCTTCGCATCTAAAAAAGGTGTAGGTTCTACTAAAAACGGACGTGACTCTGAGTCTAAACGCCTTGGTGCTAAACGTGCTGATGGTCAATTCGTAACTGGTGGTTCAATTCTTTACCGTCAACGCGGTACAAAAATTTACCCAGGTACAAACGTAGGCCGCGGTGGTGACGATACATTATTCGCAAAAGTTGACGGCGTTGTTAAATTTGAACGCTATGGTCGCGACAAGAAAAAAGTATCTGTATACCCTACAGCTCAAGAAGCATAATTCTTGCAATGAAAGGACTGCATTTATTGCAGTCCTTTTTTTAAGTTTTTATAAAATTTCATAGATGAATGCAGAGATGCCTTTATGGAAATGGATGATTGAAATTTTCTTAAGTATTGAATATGTATGAGTATGAAGTATGGAAGGAAAATAGATGAAATACTTGTTATACTAATAATATTGGAATACGGAGTGTGTGAAATGACCGTTTCAAAATTAACTGTAAGTGAAGCATTACGCTTTGCAAATCATGATTATTTGAATCAGCTTCATTTAATCCAGATGAACTTAGATTTAGGACGAGTGGACGAGGCAAAAAAGGTGATTTTTGACCAGTCTGAACATTGTAAAATACTTTCGAATATCAATCGGCTTCAGTTAACGAAAACAGTTGAATGGCTTCATACCCTATGTTGGCGTTATCCGGCTTTACAGCTAAACATGACAAGTGATGTAAGTACACCAATTCAAAGCAAGTACGATGAAGCGATTGTTCAATACTTGGAAAACACAATTATTCATGTTTACGACAAGCTTGATCCATATGAAGAGCATCAATTACTGTTAAACATCGAATCAAATGAAGATAAATGGAATATTTTATTTCATTTAAAGGGAAAATGGGAACAGTCGCCATTTTCAATAGAACAGAATATTTTTAATGTGGAAACATATGAACAGACGAATACAAGTTGGAAATATGTAATTCACATATGAGGAGTGAAAGAAATGTTTGTCGATCACGTAAAGATTTATGTTAAAGGTGGAGACGGCGGGGATGGAATGGTTGCCTTCCGCCGTGAAAAGTATGTACCAAATGGTGGGCCGGCAGGTGGAGACGGAGCACGTGGCGGTAATGTAGTTTTTGAAGTAGAAGAAGGTTTACGTACGTTAATGGATTTCCGTTACAAACGTCACTTCAAAGCTGAACGTGGAGAGCACGGAATGAGTAAAGGGATGCACGGTCGTCGTGCAGAAGATTTAATCGTTAAAGTGCCACCGGGAACAGTTGTAATGAATGCGGAAACAAAAACAGTCATTGCCGATTTAGTTGAACATGGCCAACAAGCGATTATTGCTAAAGCAGGCCGTGGTGGACGCGGTAACTGCCGTTTTGCTACACCTTCCAACCCTGCACCGGAACTAGCCGAAAAAGGCGAACCGGGCCAGGAACTGGAAGTGATTTTAGAGTTAAAAGTACTGGCGGATGTTGGATTGGTTGGTTTCCCTTCAGTAGGTAAATCGACATTACTATCTGTTGTTTCTTCTGCAAAACCTAAAATCGGCGCTTATCATTTTACAACAATCGTACCGAACTTAGGTATGGTGGAAACAGATGATGGCCGTTCATTCGCAATGGCAGATCTACCTGGTCTGATCGAAGGCGCTCACCAAGGTGTCGGATTAGGGATGCAGTTCCTGCGTCATATCGAGCGTACACGTGTCATCGTTCACGTTATCGATATGTCAGGTATGGAAGGCCGCGAACCTTATGATGATTATGTAACAATTAATAATGAGCTTGAACAGTATAATTTACGATTACTTGAGCGTCCTCAAATTGTCGTAGCAAACAAAATGGATATGCCGAATGCCGAAGAAAACTTGAAAGAGTTTAAAAAGAAAGTGGGAGAAGATGTAAAGGTCTTCCCGGTTTCAGCGGTTTCTCGTCAAGGGTTAAAACCATTGCTATTTGAAATTGCGGATCTGTTAGAAGTAACGCCTGAATTCTTATTACATGATGTAATCGACGAAGAGTCAGATGCAGTTGTAATGTACAAACATGAAGGACAAGGTGGCGACTTCGAAATTACACGTGATGATGATGGTGCATATGTGCTTTCAGGATACACAATCGAACGCCTATTCAAAATGACTGACTTCAGCCGTGAAGACGGTATTCGACGCTTTGCTCGCCAGTTACGTGCAATGGGTGTCGACGAAGAGTTACGTAAACGCGGTGCCCAAAATGGCGATACTGTACGTTTAATGGAATTCGAATTTGACTTTGTCGACTAATTAAGTGGGGGATGACGATGAAAAACGTAGCAAATCAGCGATATTACTTAGTGCGTGAAGATGTCCTGACAGATGCGATGCAAAAAACATTGGAAGCTAAACAATTATTGCAAAAAGGATCTGTTTCATCCATTTGGGATGCGGTAAAAGAAGTGGATTTATCTCGCAGCGCATTTTATAAATATCGGGATGCAGTTTTTCCTTTCCATTCGATTGTGCAAGAGCGTATTTTAACGGTTTTCATTCAACTGCAAGATCGAAAAGGTACACTTGCCAAATTACTCGAAACTGTATCTGATGCCCATTGCAATGTACTGACGATTCACCAGACGATTCCGATTCAAGGACGTGCCAATGTGACGCTTTCTTTAGATGTGACAAGCATGTCTTATGAGCTGGATGAACTTATTCGCAGCTTGAATCAACTTGAATTTATCGAATCTGCCGAAGTAATCAGTTCAGGCGCACTTTAACTTTTCTTTAAAGTGAGCTGTTCCTGTGCAAGTGCATCAGAATATAATTAAATAAAAATTGCTGTCCAATAAGTTTCAGGGCATATTGGACAGCTTTCTTTATAGGGTTAATTTACAGAAAATTTAGAACTTATAATTGAGGTGCTCTAGAATGTCAGAAAAAAATTGGGAAAAAAGAGTTGCTTACCTTGGTCCGGAAGCATCATTTACATATTTAGCGACAAAGGGTTTGTTCCCGAATGATTGGCATATTCCATACAAGTCCATCCCGGAATGTATTGAAGCTGTATCAGAAGGAAAAGTGGAGCTGGCGGTTGTGCCGGTGGAAAATGCACTGGAAGGCTCTGTTCCGCTGACAATTGACTATTTGTATCATGAATCCGAACTGTTTGTTACAGCGGAAGTCATGTCGAAAATCCAGCAGCATTTATTAGTAAATAAAAAATTCGCGGAAAATAGCGAGGCAATCGAAGAAATTTATTCACATCCGCATGCCTTGGCACAATGCCATAAATATTTATATTACAATCATGGTGACGTAAGGCAGACATCATATTCTTCAACGGCTGCCGCAGCGGAGCTTGTTTCCCGGACGGAAGACCGCTGTATCGCCGCAGTTGCGAACTTTTCTGCCGCTGAAAAATATAATTTACATATACTCGAACGTAATATCCATGATTTTCATTTTAATCATACGCGCTTCTTCGTTTTATCGAAGCAAAATATAAAACATGGTTTAGTACCGCTGCAGGCACAGCCGAAAACAACGTTTATGCTTACATTACCGACAGATGTGTCCGGTGCGCTGCATCAAGTACTTTCGGTATTTGCCTGGCGTAAACTGAACTTGAGCAAGATTGAATCGCGACCACTTAAAACCGGGCTAGGGAATTATTTCTTCATAACTGATATACTTGCAGATGAAGAGGAACCGATGATGAAAGGCGCAGTGGAAGAACTGATTGCGCTCGGCTGTACAGTAAAGTCACTCGGGACATATTATACATACGTCACACCGGAATGAGGTGAAAAGCATGAAGCGAATCTTACTATTTGATGGAGAGTGCAATTTCTGTGATGCAAGCGTACAGTTTATTATAAAACGTGATCCGAAAGCATTGTTTCAGTTTGCCTCGCTTCAAAGTGATATTGGAGCAGCTTTGTTGAAAAAGTATGATGTGCCGGAAAAAACGGACAGCATTGTGTATATAGAAAATGACCGGCATTATACGGAATCGACGGCCGCTCTTAAAATTACAGGAAATTTATCAGGTTTGTGGAAGTTGTTTTATGTATTTATTGTTGTACCAAAACCGGTTCGGGATCTTGTGTATCGGTGGATTGCCAAAAACCGCTACAAATGGTTCGGGAAAAAGCAGGAATGCATGTTACCGTCACCAGAACAGCGAAAACGATTTTTATAAAATTTTCAGGTGCACTCTGCTTTATGCGGAGTGCTCTTTTTGATTGGTCAGGCTTTTATTAGAACAATGGTGCCGGTTATTAGAAGAATTAAGCCGGTTATTAGAAAAAGTAACGAGGTTATTAGAACTTGGATGGATTTTGAAGACGCATTCGAGTTTTTTAGTAAGTTTAGGGCTGAAAAAATGTGCGTATCGAATATGTATATATAATTGTGTAAAAGTGAAAAGTCATATCAATTCCTGGGTAAATGTATTGTGCGACCAAAACATTAGGAGGAATTAATATGACTCAACTTAATCTTAACCTAAACTTAGAAGAAATTGAAGCAGCGATACTTGAATCGAATATGGACAATATCATTAAGTCTTCGGTTATTTTAATGCTCAATCAATACATGGAACATGAACGTGACGCCTATCTTCAGGCGGAAGCTTATGAGCGAAATGATACACGGGTAACCCAGCGTAATGGTTATTACGAACGCGATTATACATTGGCGATTGGAAGAATTACGCTGAAGGTTCCTCGTACACGTGACGGAAAGTTTTCGACGACTTTATTTGAACGTCATCAACGGATGGATAAAGCCTTTATTCTGTCGATGATGGAAATGGTTGTACAGGGCGTTTCCACACGTCGCGTGACAAAAATCGTAGAGGAACTCATTGGCGAAACGGTATCCGCCTCTTTTATTTCTACACTAACGAAGCGTTTGGATCCGCTTATTAAAGAGTGGGCCAGCCGTAAACTTGACCATTGTCACTTTGCGTTTTTATATGTAGATGCCATGTATATCAAAGTGCGGGAAAACCGCAAAATTGTGTCAAAGGCGGTTTATATAGCGGCGGGATTAAGAGCGGATGGAAAGACAGAAATCATTGGGTTTAAAGTGGCGAGCGTGGAGAGTTATACAGCCTGGAAAGGCTTTTTCCAAGAGCTTCTGGAGCGTGGACTGAACAAGCCTGAACTAGTTATTTCGGATGCGCATGTAGGCTTGAAGAAAGCCATTTCTGAATGCTTTTTAGGGACAGGCTGGCAACGCTGCCTCTTCCATTTTACACGAAATATTTTTACAAAACTTCCGAAAAAAGATACCCGAGCTTTTCGTCGTAAAGTAGCTGCTATTTTCCGGGAAGATACATTAAAAGATGCCAAGTTAAAATACCAGGCTCTCCAAGATGAATACAGTGAAGTGGATAAATATGAAAAAGCGATGGATGTATTGGAACAAGGTTTCGATGAAGTGACACAATACTATCAGTTTAAACCGGCGATTCACCGCTTTATCCGAACAACGAACCGGGTAGAAAATATTAATCAACAAATTAGACGGAGAGAAAAAGTAATTAGAATCTTTCCGAATCATGACTCGGCAACCCGTCTAATCGGCGCAGTATTAATGGATATTGATGATGAGATAAAGAAGAAATCACCTATGTTTAGTTATAAAAACGTGTATGTAGAAGAATAAAAAAGTGAATAGTAAAGCGCGAAATATAGGATTTCTAGGAAAGGGCTAGCCCTTTCCTAGAAATCCTATATCAACTAACAAAGAGCACATACAAAAACCCAAAAAGCATTTTACACAAGATTCTGCACTTGACTTGCGTATCGTTTATATTAGAACATTGTTGCGAGATATTAGAACAAATCATAGGGATATTTGAAAATCCGGCTGCGATATTAGATAAAAAGGAACCTATATTAGAACATCCGGCCGATATATTAGAAGATTGCTATTTTATTAGAACATAAAAATTTATATTAGAAGATCTGCAAATATATTAGAAATTCCGTTCAAGAAACCAAACTTTCCTATAATGGGGCTCGTCTAATTGGTGAAAGGAGGTATTCCGGTGGAAAGTTACTTAATAAATGATACCGCTAACTTATCAAATGAAGCGATTATAGATGAACTTATGCAACATTACGGAGAAGACGTATTAAAGCTTGTCATGCAATATGTACATAACAACTCGGTTGCCGAGGATCTGACCCAGGAAATTTTCGTCAAATGCTACAGGGCGCTTCCTTCATTTCAGAATGGTTCGTCGCTAAAAACGTGGCTTTGGCGCATTGCCATTAACCATTCGAAAGATTATCTGAAAAGCTGGTATGCCAAAAATGTCGAAGCAAAAGATAATGAAGTTTTTATGCAAGTGGAAAGCAGTATTTCCGTAGAACAGGAAGTCCTTCAACAGCAGGAAGATGCTAACTTGGTAAAGGCAGTCATGGCGCTGCCGATCAAATACCGTGAAGTGATTTATCTATGTTATTACGAAGATCAGTCGATGAAGGAAATGGCCGATGTACTGCAAATCAATGAGAGCACAGTAAAAACAAGACTTCGAAAAGGAAAGCAGCTATTAAAAAAACATCTGGAGCGTGAAGAAAATGGATGATCGTTTAAAAAATCTGAAAAAGGCGATGGATTGCACTGCATTTTCCAGCACGAAGTTCATAGAGCAGCATAAACAACATGTTCAGCGCCAGTTAAGCGTCGATGAGTTGAAAAAAGTTATTTTATCCCTTCTTTTCGAAGCAAAATCCGGTATTGAAATTACACAGTTACTCCATGTAAGGGGAGTTCGGGATGTGATCAACAATGAGGGCATGATTTATTCCATTCTACATGAACAGGAAAATGAGGGAATTGTGCTTGCCAGTTGGAATGACGGCGTTAAGTGTTACGTGTTAACAAAGGCCGGTAAAAAACAATTACAGCAAGAAGGTCAAGTGAAACTGACTTTGAAGGAACGTCTACTGGGGGTGCCCATGCATGCAGAGTGAAAGCTTCTTAAGAAAAGTCACTGCCTTTATTCGATCGAAGGAAGCTCAGGTTCATGTATATGACGAATTAAAGCACCATATAGATCATTCGAAAATTGCATGGATAAAAAAAGGGTATACACCGGAGGAAGCAGAACGTAAAGCAATCGAAGAAATGGGTTCACCGTCAGAAATCGGAAAATCCATGGATAAAATTCACCGGCCGAAAGTTGACTGGCTGCTGATTAGTTTAGTTGCCATTCTTTTAGGTGCAAGTTTTATCCCGATTTTATCATTCGACAGTACAATCATTTTTGGAACCGATATGACCGATTATTTTATACGAAATAAATGGCTGCACTTTCTATGTGCCGTAATATTGATCGCAGTCCTAATGTATACCGATTATCGGAAGATGGAACGATTCAGTCTCGCACTATATTTTAGTGCACTTATTCTGTTAATAATATTAAATTATTTCCCGACAGTTAGAGTGCAGGGCCAAAGTTATTTAATGGCTGGACCGATACAGATTCAGGCTTTGACCGTTTTACCGATGCTGTTCATTGCCTGGGCAGGTTTTTTTACGCAGGGGAAATTTAAAAGCTGGCAGTTAATCATCTTATTTGTTTTGCCATTATGGTTTATTTTAAGTGCGCCAAGCTTGTTAGCAGCCTTCCTGTATGCTGGGGTATTGACGGTTTTATTTTTTGTCAGTGATTATTCCGCCAAGACAAAAATTGTGACTAGTTTAGCGGTAAGCGGGTTCATAGCAAGCAGCATGTTCCTGATCATTCCTCAGTTGCACGATTACCAGCTTGTACGGCTTTACGCATTTTTGGATCCGGCCAGCTATGCGACAACAGAAGGCTATGTTTATCTGGCGGTTAAAAATGCATTGAATGAAGCAGGATGGTTTGGCGCGGAGACGATTCGTTATATTCCGGAAGGGCATACTGACTTCGCTTTAGTACTGCTTATTCAGAAATTCGGATATATTGCAGGAATTGTCGTCGTTTCGGTATTATTTGCCGTTGCCGTTCGTATACTTTGGAAAGTGAACCGATTACCCCGTACCTATGCGAAATTACTTGTAATTGGAGCGGTATCTTTTTACTGCATGCAGTTTGGATATTCTGTTGCCATGATACTTGGCTGGGTGCCGATTATCGGATTATCGCTTCCTTTTATCAGTTATGGTTTTACGTCACTATTATTAAATTCGTTTGTCATCGGGATTGCACTAAGTGTATATCGCAGGAAAAGCTTTACCGGATATGGAGTACAACGGAATTATTCATAAGTTAAAACAGCTTATTCATCGGACGACTGTCTTTTGAATAAGCTGTTTTAACTTAGTTTTCAATTAAGAAGCCGCGCTGGCGTAATTTTTCTTCAGCCAGATTCAAGCTCTCTTCAGAAGTCGAGCTAATGACGTGCAAGTGTGTACCGTCCGTTAATGCGGATAGATACAGGGCGTTCGTTTCCTGGACGCGTTTTACAAAATGCTCAACTTCCAGGCGGTTCGATACCATAATCGAAGCGGTAATTTCTCCATATACCGGATGTTCGACAATAACGCTTTCGACCGTAACGCCACAATCGACCAATATGAAAAGTTCTTCTTTTGCTTCGTTTGGATTGTGCATACAGACAATTTTTCGCTGAAGGCGTGTTTGCCGGACGTTGTGCATATAAATATACCCTTGGCTTGTTGCTACGATCGGTTCATTTCGTGCTTTCAATAAATTCATATCATTGACGATGACTTGTCTGGAAACATTTGTATGCTTTGCCAAATCTGTACCTGTCATCGGCTGATCAGCAGTTTTTAACAATGCAAGCAGTTCCAGACGCCGTTCTTCACCTAATAATTTTTTCAATATATTCACCTCAATTAGCATACCGGTTCCTTTTCATCTTATCATATTTACCGCTTGCTAAGCGTGAACATTGTGGCAATAGCACAATTTGTGCATATGCTATTACGAGAAAAGGAGGAAAGAAGTGCGCGTTCATATTGTTCAAAAGGGAGACACTTTGTGGAAAATCGCGAAACAATACGCGGTTGGCTTTGATGAGTTAAAGCGATTAAATGCCCATTTAGCAAACCCTGACTATATTGTTCCGGGAATGGAAATCTATTTACCGGATACGACAGCTAAAAAAGAAGTGCCGCAGCCTGTGAAGGAACAGCCGAAGTCTGTTAAAGAGCAGCCGATACCAACACCTGCCCCAGCCCCGGCGCCAGCGCCGAAAAAAGAGCAAATGGTTAAGCCGGCACCAGCGCCTGCTCCAGCACCAGCTCCGATGCCAATGCCACAGCCAATGCCACAGCCGCAAAAGCCAATTTGGCAAGGGGATATTATTTATTTCCAGCAACCACAGCCGATGCCAATGCCGAACTGGCAAACACATGTACATGTTCAGCCGACATTTGAAAATACGGTGACAGTACCGCAGCCAATGCCGATGCCACAGCAACCGGTTGATCAACAACCACCGCAGCAACCGCAGCAACCGATTTTTATCGAACAACCACAATATATCCAGCCAATGCCAATGCCGATGCCAATGCCGATGCCGCAGATGCCCGTGTGTCCAACGTGTCACCATATGCCAATGCCGATGCCAATGCCGATGTCAATGCCACAAATGCCTGTATGTTCGAAATGTCATCAAATGGCAATGGAATCTCCAATGCAGATGCAACCAATGCCAATGCAACCAATGCCGATGCCACAAATGCCTGTATGTTCGAAATGTAACCAAATGGCAATGGAATCACCGATGCAAATGCAACCAAATATGTGTATGGAGCCAATGCCGATGTCGGTGCCGATGCAAATGCAGATGCAGCCGATTTTCCATGAAGAGTCATCTTTAAAGAAAGATCATTGCCAGGATAGGGATCACCTAGTACACCAGTATTATGAAGAGATTGACCACATGATGCGTCAACCAAACCCTTGTCACCCACATATGATGCCGTATCCGGAAAATACAATGCAGCAAATGATGCCATATCCAGCAAATAACATGCCTCAAATGCCACCAATGCCACATCCGCCGAAATCATGTCAATAGTAATTAAAGAAAATTGCTGGAAGTGGGATACACATAAAGGGTCCTTTTTTATGAAGTACTATGAAAATGGTTATGTTGCGCAGAAAGTTAAAGCGATTCATCGAGAGCTTCAAAATATACAATTTCCATATCATATTCCACTTGTTGAAAATGAAGAGCCACATATAATAAAGCAGTTTTGGTTTGAAGGGAAAAGTGCGGAGTATAAACGTTTTGAACATCAGCAGCTTTCCCTCCATGCAATCGAAAAACTGCATGAAACAAAAGAAGTCATTCCTTGGGCGGAAACGGGCATCTTGTCCACGTATCAATTACAGGAGAAGTGGGCAAGGAGATTCGAGCGTTTTATCAATCATGAAAGAGAACTGAGACATTTATTAAAAAGCAATTATGATATTTTAGTCAACCATGCTTCCTATGCCTTAGGTTTAATGGCTCAAATTACAGTTCCGAGTGAAAAGCAAACAATTTTACATGGGGATGTTGTTCATCATAATGTGTTGTTACAAGGCGAGGACGTGAAACTAATTGATTTTGATTTAGCCTCTTTAGGAGAGGCGTCAGATGAAATTATTTTATGGCTTCATCGCGTATTGCCACATGTTCAGTATGAAATACAGCCACTTGTAGATGACCATCATTATTTGCATAAAGCGCAGGAAAAGCTTCATTATTTATTTTTCCCGAACGAAATATTAAGGGAATGTCTATTCTATTTGAAACTCAGCGACCGGCAAAAGCTTTCCTGCTATCCGTTTATTCAATCGATTGTATATGACTGGATGAAACATTATGATTCTTTTGCAAGACAAATTGATACATTGCAAAACTAATTGGCAGTTTATAATCGATGTTAGATGGAGAAGAATATGATAAACTATTAAAGGCTGTCTTTAAGGACGGTCTTTTCTTTTTTTGAAGCAACATACGTTCGGTAATTCACAGTTCTTATGCTATAATAGAGCGTGAAATGTGAGGGATATAACGATGTATGATTATTTAAAAGGACAGGTTACTAGGGTTACCCCAGAATATATTGTATTAGAGCAACAAGGGATTGGATGGATGCTTTACACGCCAAACCCCTTTGCATTCCGTACATCTGCAAGCGAACAGCAAATCTATGTGTCATTGCAAGTGCGTGAAGACGCCCAAAATTTATATGGATTCAATAGTTTGGAGCAACGTGAATTATTTAAAAAGCTGATTCAAGTATCTGGCATCGGCCCAAAAGGTGCGCTTGCTATTTTAGCGAGCGGAAATCCAACGTCAGTCATCCAGGCAATTGAAATGGAAGATGAAGCATTTTTGATCCGTTTTCCAGGCGTCGGGAAGAAAACGGCGCGTCAAATGATTCTCGATTTAAAAGGGAAGCTGGACATGCTGCTTGATCACATGGAGTTACCGAGTGCGGAAAATGAACTGCCATTATTCGGAGTGAATCCGAATGAGCATGAATTGCAGGAAGCGATGCTGGCACTTGTGGCATTAGGCTATTCAGAAAAAGAATTAGACAAAATCAGACCGCAATTAAGTGAAGACGAAAAGTTAACGACGACAGACGCCTATATTAAACAGGCATTGAAGCTGTTGTTGAAATTGAAATAAAAAGGAGTGAGAATCATGTCAGACCGTGTACTTTCTGGTGAAGCAACAGATGCCGAGCAGCAGTTTGAGCTTTCTTTAAGACCGCAACGTCTAGCGCAATACATAGGCCAGGATAAAGTGAAAGAAAATCTGAAAATCTTTATCGAGGCCGCTAAGCTACGTCAGGAAAGTCTTGACCATGTTCTCCTTTATGGACCACCCGGTTTAGGGAAGACGACGTTAGCAATCGTTATTGCCAATGAAATGGATGTAAATGTAAAGATGACGAGTGGTCCTGCGATTGAGCGGCCAGGCGACTTAGCGGCGATTTTAAGCTCCCTGGAAGCAGGAGATGTACTTTTTATCGACGAGATTCATCGCCTGCCCAGAGCGATTGAAGAGGTCCTATATTCGGCGATGGAAGATTACTGTCTTGATATCGTTGTCGGAAAAGGTCCTGAAGCCCGTTCGATACGACTGGAATTGCCTCCATTTACACTTGTCGGTGCAACTACGAGAGCAGGTGCTTTATCGGCACCGCTTCGTGACCGTTTTGGGGTATTATCCCGCCTGGAATATTATGATGAACAGTCACTCGCGGAAATTGTTGTCCGCTCCGGCGAATTATTCGGTGTTGCGCTCGATAAACATGCGGCATTTGAAATTGCCCGCAGATCCCGTGGGACACCGCGTATTGCCAATCGATTGTTAAAACGCGTCCGTGACTATGCACAAGTCCTGGCGGATGGCATTGTATCAACAAGTCTTGCTGAACAGGCATTAGAACTGCTGCAAGTCGATCCACGTGGACTTGATCATATCGATCATAAACTGATGCAGTCAATGATTGAACGATTCGGAGGAGGTCCTGTCGGATTGGATGCATTAGCGGCATCAATCGGGGAAGAGCGCATTACGATTGAAGATGTATATGAACCATATTTACTGCAAATCGGATTTATCCAACGAACACCGCGCGGCCGAATTGCGACAAATCTCTGTTACGACCATTTCGGTTATCCGCCGACACAAAATGAATAGAAGGAAGTTTTGAACGTGAAAGTAGAAGATTTTGATTTTTATTTACCAGAAGAATTAATTGCCCAAACACCATTATTGGACCGTACAGCGAGTCGTCTGATGGTAGTAAATCCGAATTCGCTGGAATTGGAGCATCACACATTCGGTCATATTTTGGATGAGCTAAATGCAGGGGATTGCCTTGTATTGAATGATACACGTGTATTGCCGGCACGCTTAATGGGTGTTAAAGCTGATACAGGTGCGAACATTGAATTATTGCTGTTAAAACAGACAAATGACGATGAGTGGGAGACGTTGGTAAAGCCGGCTAAGCGTGTAAAAACAGGTACTGTCGTTACTTTTGGCGATGGATTATTGACAGCAACTTGTACGGGTGAGCTGGATCACGGCGGCCGTACTTTTAAATTCACTTATGACGGGATTTTTTATGAAATTTTAGATCAACTTGGTGAAATGCCGTTACCGCCATATATCCGTGAAAAGTTGGATGACCAAGATCGTTATCAAACGGTTTATGCGAAAGAGCGCGGTTCTGCAGCAGCACCAACAGCGGGTCTGCATTTCACACAGCCTTTGCTTGAAGCGATTAAAGCAAAAGGTGTTGAAGTCGTATTTATTACACTGCACGTAGGACTTGGTACATTCCGCCCTGTAAGTGTGGATTCGATTGAGGACCACGATATGCATTCTGAATTTTACAGTGTGACAGAAGAGGCTGCAGCTGTAATTGAACGGGTTAAACAAGCAGGTGGCAAGGTTATATCGGTAGGGACAACTTCAACTCGTACACTGGAAACGGTCGCTTCGAAAAATGACGGTAAAATTGTCGCTTCACAAGGATGGACAAATATCTTCATTTATCCGGGATATGAATATAAAGCAATCGACGGACTCATCACAAACTTCCATTTACCGAAGTCGACATTAGTAATGCTTGTCAGCGCACTTGCTTCGAAGGAAACAATTATGAATGCATATGAACAAGCGGTTAAGGAAAAATACCGTTTCTTCAGCTTTGGCGATGCCATGTTTATCCGCCCGACTAAGTAATTTGCAATTAAACAAAAACCTATATACAATAATGATTTGTGCAACACCTACTAAACTTAGTAGGTGTTTTCATTCGAAGTACTGTATTTACTTTAGAAACGAGAGGATTTTTATATTATGACTGAAACAAAACAACCACCAATTCGTTATGAATTGATTAAAACATGTGCACAGACAGGTGCGCGACTAGGTATTGTCCATACACCGCACGGTTCATTTGAAACACCAACATTTATGCCAGTCGGTACACAGGCTACAGTAAAAGCGATGAGTCCTGAAGAACTAAAAGAAATGAATGCAGGGATTATTCTGTCGAACACATATCACCTATGGCTGCGTCCAGGGAATGATATCGTGAAAGAAGCAGGCGGACTGCATAAATTCATGAACTGGGATCGTCCAATTTTGACGGATTCAGGCGGTTTCCAAGTATTTTCATTATCAAAATTCCGTAAAATTGAAGAAGAAGGCGTTCATTTCCGTAACCATTTAAATGGAGACAAGCTGTTTTTATCACCGGAAAAGGCGATGGAAATCCAAAACGACTTAGGTTCTGATATTATGATGGCATTTGATGAATGTCCGCCATTCCCGGCCACATACGAATATATGGAAGCATCTGTTGACCGTACAACACGTTGGGCAAAACGCTGTAAAGAAGCACATCAACGACCTGACGAGCAAGGACTGTTCGGTATTATTCAAGGCGGAGAATATGAAGAGCTGCGCCGTAAATCAGCTGAAGCTTTAGTGGAGCTGGATTTCCCGGGTTATGCAATCGGAGGTTTATCAGTTGGTGAGCCTAAAGATATTATGAATAAAGTATTGGACTTCACTGCACCTATGATGCCTGCAGATAAACCACGCTATTTAATGGGTGTCGGTTCTCCGGACTCTTTAATCGATGGAGCTATGCGCGGTATTGATATGTTTGACTGTGTATTACCAACGCGTATTGCGCGTAACGGTACATTAATGACATCTGAAGGGCGTATGGTCATCAAAAATGCAAAATATGCAAAAGACTTTACGCCAATCGATGAAAATTGCGACTGCTACACATGTAAAAACTATACACGCGCTTATGTGCGTCATTTATTGCGTACGGAAGAAACATTCGGTTTACGTTTAACGTCATACCATAACCTGCGCTTCCTTATTAAATTAATGGAAGATGTACGTCAGGCTATCCGCGAAGACCGTCTGGGTGATTTCAAAGAAGAGTTCTTTGAAAAGTACGGTTACAATAAACCAAATGCTAAAAACTTCTAAAATTATGTTCGAAATCCGAAATTCACTATAATTTTTTGAGAAAAAAAAGAGTTTTTTGCGCAATAACGCGCAATTCTATACTATACTAGGTAAGTGAGAAAGAGATAGAGAAAGGGGGCAATTTGAAAATGGAAGGTTTAGTACAATTTTTACCGATTATCGTAATGTTCGTTGCGATGTGGTTCATTTTAATTCGTCCGGCACAAAAACGTCAAAAAGCGACTGCTACAATGCAAAACAGCTTAAAACGTGGTGATAAAGTAGTTACTGTAGGTGGCTTACACGGAGAAGTTGATGCAATTGAAGATACGACTGTGTATTTAATCGTTGACGGAAATACACGTTTAAAATTCGAACGCCAAGCAATTGGTCGTATAGAATCGGTTTAAACGTTCAAAAAAAGCTTGTGGAAATTATTTTCCACAAGCTTTTTTGTATCTTTCATGCAATTTAGAACAAGCTATTGTATGAGAGGTGAATCAATTGGAAGATTATACATTAATTATATTTCGAACAATTGTTTTATATATTATTTTACTCATTGTTTTCCGGCTGATGGGCAAACGTGAAGTGGGTGAACTCAGTATTGTAGATTTGGCGATATTTGTTTTGATGGGTGAAATTGCAGCAATTGCATTGGACGATTATGATCGGCAGTTTTTCAAAGCCGTTTTGCCTATTATCTTATTATTTTTGATTCAATATTTAAATTCCTGGATTATACTAAAAAATAAAAAGCTGCGTGACTTTATTGAAGGCGATCCCTCTCTTGTTATTCGTGACGGTTTTATCTGTGAAATGGAGATGAAAAAGCAGCGCTATAATCTCGATGACTTGCTCCAGCAATTACGCGAACAGGGAGTCTGTTCTGTACAGGATGTTGCCTACGCTTTTTTGGAGCAGTCAGGAAAGCTATCGATTTACCAAAAAAATCAGGGCGGATTTATTTTGCCTCTCATATTGGATGGCTATGTTGATAAAAGACATTTAAAAATTATTGGTAAAGATGAAGAATGGCTCGTTCGTGAATTATTGATTAACGGCTATCCAAATATACGGGATATTTTTTACTGCAGCTATGAAGACGGAAAGTGGTTTGTCCAATTACGAGCGCGAAAAAATTGAACGTAGATACTGGAAGTCCGTAAAACGGATTTGTCTAGTAAGGAACAGTAGAAGTAATACAATCCCGATAGTGATAGAACAGCTTATGATTAGCGGTAATCCAGCGGCAATGACAGGCTGCACAAACGATGTAAGGATAAAAATTCCGTAAGGCAGAACGAAAAATCGGAAACCGACATTGATTTTCTTTTGCTGCTTAATGGAAGCAATGTGAAGAAAAGATGTGATCAATACGCCAAAGCCTATTGCGATAATTGCTCCTTTTTCCTGAATGGCAGGTTGTGAGGCCAGGAAGAACAGCAAAAACAGTTTCCCGATTCCCCCATAGATTGAGTTCATCATGGCAGCCTGGGCTTCATCCAATGCTTGTAAAATGGAGTGGAGCGGACTTTGAATATAATAAAAATAAAAAATAGGTGCCAGTATTTTCATATAGCCACGATTTTCCTCGAGATGGAACAGTACCATTGTCAACTCATCACCGTGAATGAAAAACACAGTAGCAGCCATACAGCCAATTAATGAAGAAAGCCGTAATGAATGTGTAATGCGTTTATTCAGCAATGGGTAATTACTGCTCGCCAGTGCGCTACTTACTGCAGGAATCAGAACGATGGCCAATGCGGCAGGTATGAAAGCCGGGAACAGCAGTAATGGTATATGCACACCTGAGATGATACCGTACAATGTAGTCGCGGCACCTGCAGCCAATCCAGAAACCGTCAGTGCTTTCAGGAATATGATCGGTTCCAAAAACCAGGTGAAGGTACCAAATAATTTACTTCCTGCTGAAGGCAATGCAATGTTAAAAATCGGTTTTGTGAAGGAAGTGTCTGTTGATCCCTTTTTAAATTTTTTGCTTGAGCGTCTATAAAAAATCGCTAAAAACAGTAACGAAAAGATTTCACCTATTGCCGTTATTCCCATTGCGGCTGCTGCTGTCAATGCAGGGGATTCCGAAATGAAATAAGGCAATAATAAGATAATAAGGCCAATTCGTACAAGCTGCTCAAGGAGCTGCGCCCATGCAGTTGGTGCAATTTTCGCTAAACCTTGCAAATATGCTTTTATCAGGCTGGAAAAAATAACGATCGGAATTGTGAAAAGGCTAATATAAAGAGTGAAAATAAGGTTTTCATTATGTAAAAGCACTTTTGCGATATAAGGAATAGCAAAATAAATGAATGGGCTAAATAGAATAATCGAAATGGCTGAAATTTTGAGTGCAGTTTTCATTACGGATGTGACATGCTCTGTTTTCCGTTTTGCATGGTATTCTGCAATCAGCTTCGATATGGCAATCGGAATACCTAATTGAATAAGCGAAATGAAAAATATAAATGTCGGATAAGCCGTCATATAGAGACCGACTGCTTCCTCCCCTGCTATACGCATAAACTGCATTCTGTACATAAACCCAAGACATTTTGAAATAAATATGACAAACATTAAAAATAATGTTCCTTTTAGAAATGAGCCCAAATAACTTCTGCTTTCTCCCTTCTCATTTTAATTTCGTTCATATACAATAAAGTATGCAGTAGTAATCGCAGTTAAAACCTAAGTTCAGGAGTGATCGACATGCAAATTCCATTTTTCAGCCTATACGAAAACGTACAGCTTATATTGACGAACAAAATCGAGGAATTCCATTACTATGGATATGATTCGATAACAGAACAGGATTTATGGAAATATTGCATCGATAAGGTGTGGCGCAAAAAAGATGTGCAAAATATGCGGTTGCATGAGCTGACATCCGGCATTTTCGGGGCAACAGCTTCAGAAGTGCTAAGCTATATGCAGATAAAGGATTTTAAGCGCAACGAACTGAACTTGAAGCTTTCCAATGAAGAGCTCCAAAGTTTATTTCATCCGCTTAAAGAGTAGGGAAAGAAGAAGGACTATATAATAAATTATCTAGTAATAATTTGACAGTTTCCACTAGATTGTTTCATAATGAGATTGTTGTGCTTTTCAAACGGTCGTATTGTTATTTTTGAAAAGTAATTCAGGAAATTATTGAAATGAATACATAGTTTGTGGAAGGTAATTTTTACGTTTTACATCACACCGCGTTTAGTGTGATATTGAGGAGGATTTTTTAATGAAATTAGCAAACCGTATCATTACGTTCGTTCTTGTCGTAGCATTGCTATTTACAGGAATGGGCACAACGGTAGAGAAGGTTTTAAACGATGTAAAACTTGGATTGGACCTTCAAGGTGGATTTGAAGTACTTTATGAAGTGGAATCACTTGTTGATGGACAAGCGATTACCCAGAGTGTACTGGCGGATACAACGACAGCATTAAACAATCGTATAAATGCGTTCGGTGTTAGTGAGCCAAGCATTCAAATAGAAGGGGAAGACCGAATTCGTGTCCAGCTTGCCGGTTTGGCAGATCAGGATTCTGCTCGTGAGCTGTTATCCAGTACAGCGAATTTAACTTTCCGTGATGTAAATGACAATATTTTATTGGATGGTACAGACTTGAAGGAAGGTGGCGCAGCAGCGTCATTTGACCAACAGAACCAGCCAATCGTAACTTTAACATTGAAAGACGCGTCCAAATTTGCTGAAGTGACACAGAAAGTCATGAATATGGGCGCACCGAATAACTTATTAGTTGTTTGGCTGGATTTTGAAGAGGGTGTAGATTCATATGCCGAAGAAAAACAGAAGCCACCGGGCGAACAAAAATTCCAGTCAGCTGCTTCTGTAACACAAGTTTTGAATACAACAGATGTTATGATTTCGGGTAACTTCACAGTAGAAGAAACGAAAAACTTTGCGTCTGTATTAAATGCAGGTTCTTTACCTGTTAAGTTAACAGAAATTTATTCAACATCAGTTGGAGCACAATTTGGTAAAGACGCATTAAATGATACAGTATTTGCAGGGGTTGTCGGCGTACTGCTAATCTTCCTGTTCATGCTGATCTACTATCGTTTACCGGGATTTATCTCAATCGTTACATTATCGGTATTCACTTATTTAGTATTGATCGTCTTTAACGGAATCAATGCTGTATTAACATTACCGGGTATTGCTGCGATTGTATTAGGAATCGGGATGGCCGTTGATGCGAATATTTTAACTGCTGAACGTATTCGTGAAGAATTACGTGTTGGCCATTCTGTAAAAGATGCATTTAAACTAGGTTCTAAGCAATCTTTATCAGCAATTATCGATGCACAGCTGACAACTTTGCTTGCTGCAGTCGTATTATTCTATTACGGTACAAGTTCTGTTAAAGGTTTCGCAACGACTTTAATCATTTCGATATTACTATCATTTGTAACTGCTGTATGGGGTTCTCGAATGTTGCAGGGTTTATTAGTAAACAGCGGCTACTTCAATAATCCGGCATGGTTCGGAATTAGCAGATCCAAACAGCATTCACTTGATGAAGATATCACTTCACTTGATTTAACAACGAAATTCGATAAATTTGATTTCGTTGGAAACCGAAAAAAATTCTATGCGATCTCTACAATTATTTTAGTTGCAGGAATTGTTGTACTTGGTGTCTTCAAACTGAATCTGGGAATTGATTTTTCTCAAGGTACGCGTGTAGAGATTAAATCCGATACGGCGCTTGTACAAGAAGAAGTTGCAGATTATCTGGATGAAATCGGATTTGCGAATGAAGATGTCGTGATTTCAGGCGATGATCATACAATTGCCGTAATGCGTTATAAAGATGACTTCTCTCAACAAGAAGTACTTGATTTTTCAGCGCAGGTAAACGAAAAATATGGTCATGAACCGAGCTTGAGCACTGTATCGGCTACAGTCGGAAAAGAACTGGCAAAAAATGCGATTTATGCATTGGCATTGGCGGCGCTCGGCATTATTATTTATGTAGCAATTCGCTTCGAATGGCGTATGGGTCTAGGGGCCATTATTTCTTTACTGCATGATGTATTCTTTATCATTGTGATCTTCAGTATGTTGCGTTTAGAAGTAGATATTACGTTTATCGCTGCAGTATTAACGATTGTCGGTTATTCAATTAACGATACCATTGTAACGTTTGACCGTATTCGTGAAAATATTGACCGCCACGAAAAAATTACGACAAAAGAAGAGCTTGCGTTGATCGTCAACAAATCTCTTCGTCAAACAATGGGACGTTCAGTTAATACAGTATTGACGGTTATTGTAGTAGTAATAGCATTGATTTTCTTAGGTGCTCCTTCTATTCAAAACTTCTCAATCGCTCTATTAATCGGGTTAATTACAGGGATTTACTCTTCAATCTGTATTGCGGCACAAGTTTGGTATTCACTAAAATGCCGTGAAATGGACAAAAAAGGTACTTCCGTTGTGAAAAAAGAGAAAAAACAATGGGGTTCAGACGAGCCACAAGTATAGAAATATTAAACCGCGTAATTGCATTTTTGCAAATTACGCGGTTTTTGTTTACCCACATCGAAAAAAAGGAATAAATTTTTAAATGAAATTATGAGAGGAGACTAATATGAAAATTCAATGGACATTGGTAGTTGGACTCATTTTTGCTATAATTATTGCCATCTTTGCTACAGTAAATGTGGATAGCGTACAAGTCAATTATGTTTTTGGTGAAGCGCGCTGGCCATTGATATTAATTATACTGGGATCGGTATTAACCGGGTTTATCATCAGCTTTTGTTTTTCGGCATTCCGTATGTACGGAGTTAAACGGCAAACGAAAGCCGTTCGAAAAGAACTAGAAGCATCACAGGTACTGATCAATGAAAAGGATGCCGAGATTGTACGTTTGAAAAATGAGCTCCGTGAAAGGGGTGCTTCCGCGTTTGTAACAGAAGAGGTTCCGGATTATGAGAACATGCCGCAAAAGAAGACAAAAAGAGATGCGGATTGATTAATAGTAGCTATTTGAAACTGGAAAAACACTTTCAAATAGCTTTTTTTAATTGAATAGCCTATTCAGTAAAGAAACCATTGATGACTGTGTAATATATCTATTCTGATCAACAGTCTTCCTGAAATTACATATCAATTTTTCTATTAATATCAGAAGAAACTTTGGGAAACGTAATAGATTTCCGTTATAATGAACTGCGTGAGGAAGTGAATATATATGATACAGTCACAAAAATTATGGACAATAACACAGCAAGATGAGCACCTTGTAAAACAATTTAGTGAACAGCTGAATATTTCAACGATCGCAGCAAAAATCTTAATTGCCCGTGGCTGCACATCGATAGAACAAGCAAAGCCATTACTGAAAATTGATGAAACCCAATATCACGATCCGTTTCTGATGGCTGGGATGGAAGACGCGGTTATACGTATTGAACAAGCATTGGATAACGGTGAAAAGATTCTCGTATATGGAGATTACGACGCCGATGGAATTACTAGTACAACAGTGCTGCTCAATGCGTTACTTGATTTGGGGGCTGATGTCAGCTTTGTCATTCCGGACCGGTTTATTCACGGATATGGACCGAATGAAGAACTTTTTAAAAAAGCTTATGAAGATGGCGTAAATTTAATAATTACGGTCGATAATGGAATAAGCGGAATTGAACAAGTAAATGTGGCAAGAGAGCTTGGTCTGGATGTTATTATTACCGATCACCATGAGGCTGGTGATGTTTTGCCGGATGCCAACGTTATCATCCATCCACGTGTCCCCGAAGGTCATTACCCGTTTGGGGAGCTGGCGGGTGTAGGTGTTGCTTTCAAATTGGCGCATGCATTATATGGCGAGCTGCCGGACCATCTATTTGAATATGTGGCGGTCGGTACAATTGCCGATTTAGTACCGCTCGTTGGTGAAAACCGTTATTTGGTTCAGCGCGGTTTGCAGGCATTAAAACAGTCTTCAAATCCTTGGGTTAAAGCTATTTGTGATGCTTCCGGGTCAAACCAGAGAGAGATAAATGAAGAAACGGTCGGTTTTTATTTCGGCCCGCGTCTTAATGCAATCGGGCGTTTAGGCAGTGCCGAGCCGGGCGTGCATTTTTTAATGAGTGAAGACTCGCTACAGGCAAATACATTGGCAACCGAATTGAATGATAAAAATACGGAACGGAAAAAAATTGTAGAAGACATTACAAAAGAAGCAATCGCAATGATTGAAAATGATGGGGGCTTAAAAGATTCCCTTGTTTTGGTCGTTGCGGGTGAAGACTGGAATCCGGGTGTTGTCGGGATTGTTGCATCGCGATTAGTCGAAAAGTATTACCGCCCGACAATCGTTCTTTCACTAAACCATGAAAAAGCGATCGCAAAAGGTTCCGCTAGAAGTATTGAAGGATTCCATCTGTATAATGAGTTGGCGAAAAACCGTGATATTTTACCGCATTTCGGTGGACACCCGATGGCAGCAGGTATGACATTGCCGATCGAACATGTGGATTCGCTACGTACACGTTTAAACGAACAGGCCCGACTTTGCTTAACCGAAGAGCAGCTTGTACAGAAGATGCAGATTGATGTACCGATTGAGCTAAGTGAAATTACCGTTGAAGCGATTGAAGAACTGCGGAAATTGGCTCCATTCGGCACAGAATTTCCGAAGCCGGTTTTTGGAATTCAGGATGTGAAAGTAAAATCGATGCGCAAAATCGGTTCAGGCGAAAATCATCTGAAGATGGAAGTGGAAGATTCGTACCGTACTTTGGATGCGATCGGGTTCAACAAAGGATCCTTACACGATGAAATTTCATATGGAGTTGCCTTATCATTAGTTGGGGATTTGCAGGTCAATGAATGGCAGGGCAATAAAAAACCGCAGTTCATGATTCAGGATGTTCGAGTTAATGAATGGCAGCTGTATGACTACCGCGGGAAAAGCAAGACCGCAAACTGGCTTGCAAAAATCAACGTGGAAAAAACGGATTTCATTGCTTTTTCCGAACAGACAAAACAACATTTCGAACAGGAAATTCCGAAAGAAATAATATATTTCACTGTAGGGACCGAAGCCGAAAAATTACACAAAAATATCGTATTGCTTGATTTGCCGGAAAATGTATCCACATTGGAAAACTTACTGCAGGTTGTACAAATCGAACGAATCTATGCACATTTATATACCGATCAACCTGCATATTTTAATGGAATGCCGACAAGGGAACACTTTAAATGGTATTACGGATTTCTGAAAAAACGTCCGGCATTTAACTTGAAACAACATATTCGACAATTATCCGAACATATTGGACTAAATATAGAAGTAATTAAATTTATGACAAAAGTGTTTTTTGAGCTAGGATTTGTTACAATAGAGAATGGTTTGACGACAGTAAACGAAAATGCACCAAAAAAAGCATTATCCGAAGCACCGTCATATAAATTGCGTTCACAACAGATTGAACTTGAGCAGAAGCTGTTATATGCAACATACAGTGAACTTAAGCAATGGTTTAATGAACGATTGAGTTCTTGAGGAGGACATAGGAAGAATGGATTTAAAACAGTACGTAACAACAGTTGAAAATTGGCCGAAAGAGGGCATCAGCTTTAAAGATATTACAACAATCATGGATAATGGTCCGGCATATAAATACGCGACTGATGAAATTGTAAAATATGCAAAAGAAGTTGGCGCAGAAATCATTGTAGGTCCTGAAGCACGCGGATTTATTATTGGTTGCCCGGTTGCCTATGCATTGGAAATCGGTTTTGCACCAGTTCGTAAACCAGGAAAGCTTCCTCGTGAAGTAATTTCTGCAGATTATGGTTTAGAATACGGTACAGACACGTTAACAATGCACAAAGATGCAGTAAAACCAGGCCAAAAAGTTTTAATCTGTGATGATTTGCTTGCAACAGGCGGTACAGTAGAAGCAACTGTTCGCTTAATTGAGCAATTAGGCGGCGAAGTAGTGGGTGCAGCATTCATTATCGAGCTTACAGAATTGAATGGCCGCAACAAAATCAACAATATTCCGATTAAAACTTTAATTCAATATTAATCCAAAGAACTATCCTGCATAAACTTTGCGGGATAGTTTTTTTCATAGATTATCGATTAGAAGCTGTTCAATAATTCTACAAATTTCGACTTTCTGCAAAACTAAATGCCTGCGTGCCTTTACATTTAGTAGGCATCTTTTATACAATTGAACTTATACTTAAAGCGAAAATAGAAAGAACAGGTGGACTCATAATGGCGAAAGAACAAATATTGGCGCCCGAAGATGTTTTCGAGCTCGTCAAATCTTATATGAACGAAGAACATGTTACCTTTGTTGTTAAAGCATATGAGGTAGCGAAAGAAGCACATAAAGAACAGTTCCGCAGCTCCGGAGAACCATATATTATTCACCCGGTACAGGTAGCGGGTATTTTGGCTGAACTGCAAATGGATCCAGAAACGGTAGCCGCAGGATTTTTGCATGATGTCGTGGAAGATACGGAAGTGACACGCGAAGATCTAGTAAATGAATTTAGTGAAGAAGTAGCCAAGCTTGTTGATGGGGTAACGAAGCTCGGGAAAATTAAATATATGTCTAAGGAAGAGCAGCAAGCCGAAAACCACCGGAAAATGTTCGTCGCAATGGCTCAGGATATCCGGGTGATTTTAATTAAGCTGGCAGACCGTCTGCACAATATGAGGACATTAAAGCATTTGCCGGCTGAAAAACAGCGTCGTATTTCTCAGGAAACACTGGAAATTTTCGCTCCGTTAGCGCACCGATTAGGGATTTCAAAGGTGAAATGGGAGCTGGAGGATACGGCATTACGCTATTTAAATCCGCAGCAGTACTACCGGATCGTCAGCTTGATGAAGAAAAAGCGTGATGAACGTGAAGCTTATTTGGATAACGTAATGGACGAAATCAATTCCCAGCTGAAAGAAGTGGAAATAGAAGCGGATATTTTTGGCCGTCCGAAACATTTATACAGCATTTACCGTAAAATGGTACTTCAAAAAAAGCAGTTTAATGAAATTTATGATTTACTGGCAGTGCGTATTTTAGTCGATAGTATTAAAGATTGCTACGCAGTAATCGGAATTATCCATACATTATGGAAGCCGATGCCCGGACGTTTTAAAGATTATATTGCGATGCCGAAGCAAAACCTGTACCAGTCCCTACATACAACGGTTATTGGACCATATGGGGATCCGCTTGAGGTGCAGATCCGTACGAAGGAAATGCACAAAATAGCAGAGTTCGGTATCGCCGCTCACTGGGCATATAAAGAGGGCAAAACCGTAGAACAAAATGCCGAAACAATTGACCAGAAGCTCACTTGGTTCCGTGAAATTCTAGAGTTCCAAAATGAATCATCGAATGCTGCGGAGTTTATGGAATCGTTGAAATTCGATTTATTCTCGGACATGGTATATGTATTCTCGCCTAAAGGTGACGTTATCGAACTTCCATCCGGTTCTGTACCGATTGACTTTGCTTACCGCGTACACTCGGAAGTCGGGAATAAAACGATCGGTGCAAAAGTGAACGGGAAAATGGTACCGCTTGATACACCATTAAAAACAGGGGATATTGTTGAAGTATTAACATCAAAACAATCTTTTGGCCCGAGCCGTGACTGGATTAAGATCGCACAAAGCTCGCAGGCGAAAAACAAAATCAAGCAATTTTTCAAAAAGCATGTGCGTGAAGAAAGTGTTATTAAAGGAAAAGAACTCGTCGAAAAAGAAATTAAGGCGCAAGAGTTTGATATGAAGGAAGTCTTGACAACAGAAAATATTAAACGAGTGATTGAAAAATACAACTATACACATGAAGATGATCTATATGCGGCTGTCGGCGTAGGCGGAATCACGGCACAGCAAATCGTCAATCGACTTGCGGAAAAAATGCGGAAAGAGCGTGAACAGGAAGAAGCGCTCGAAAAAATCGTTAAAAGTATGAACAATCCGACACCGAAAAAGCGTACGGAATCAGGCGTTATTGTAAAAGGAATCGATAATTTACTAATTCGTTTATCGCGTTGCTGTACACCGGTACCGGGTGATGATATTGTTGGCTTTATTACAAAAGGCCGCGGTGTTTCAGTACACCGGGCAGATTGTCCGAACATCCAGGAAGACGGAAACCTGGAGCGTCTTATTGAAGTGGAGTGGGAAAATGACGGCACACAGATCCGTAAAGACTACCCTGTGGATATCGAGATTTCAGCATACGACCGTCCAGGCATTTTAAATGATGTCATGCATGCTGTCAGTGAAGCGAAAACAAATATTTTGGCCGTTACTGGTCGTGCAGATCGTGAAAAAATTGCCACGATTCATTTAACGATTGCCATTTCGAATATTTCAGGACTACATCGTGTTGTCGAAAAAATTAAACAGCTTCCGGATATTTACTCCGTTCAGCGTGTAATTAATTAATAGATAGTAGGGGAAAAAATGCGCGTAATATTACAACGTTCAAAACAGGCGTCTGTTACAGTCGATGGACAAGTAACAGGTGCTATTCAAAAAGGCTATGTGCTGCTTGTCGGCATTACACATAGTGACACAGAGGAAGATATCAGATATGCAGCGAAAAAGATTACCGACTTGCGTATTTGGGAAGATGAGGACGGTAAGATGAATCGCTCCATTGCCGAAGCTGGCGGTGATATTTTATCTATTTCACAATTTACACTATATGCGGATACACGCAAGGGGAAGCGCCCTAGTTTTGTGGAAGCTGCAAGACCCGAACATGCAAAACCATTATGGGAAGCATTCAATGAACAATTAAAGGCGAATGGACTGCATGTGGAAACAGGTGTTTTCGGTGCGATGATGGATGTGGCACTTATTAATGATGGTCCTGTAACGATCACGATTGAATCTAAAGGCAAATAATCGATGAACGAATCACTCCTTTTACGCATATTGTACAGTATGCATACAAAGGAGTGATTTTTTGGTTCAAATGAACACCTATCCAAACGCGTACTGGCTAGAAGCGATCCAACACTATTTAGGGCAGATGGTGGCTGTCCAGCAAGATGGGAATCGTGTTCAGCAAGGGGTATTGGCCGCAATCTGTCCGGACTATATTGTACTTGATGTGTGCCAGACACCGTTTTATATTCGTATCGATAAAATAGTTTGGATTATGCCATTTTTAAAAAAATGAAATGAATGTGGTCTACGCACCCTCTGATCGTCATAAGCTTACTATGACAATTAGGGGGTGCTTTATTGTTTCAACGCGTCAATCGTTTACTTATTGATTTACCACAGGTTGAATATGGAGACGCAAATGCTGCAAGTGCGGTACAGGAATTATTAGGCGGAAAATTTGGTGAAATGTCGACTTTGAATAACTATATGTATCAGTCGTTCAATTTCCGCGGAAAAAAGAAATTAAAACCATTTTATGATTTAGTGGCGAGTATTACAGCAGAAGAGTTTGGACATGTGGAACTTGTCGCGACGACAATCAATTTGCTCAGCAAAGATACGACGTTTTCCGGTAACCCGAATCTTGCGCCGATGATGAATGCGAAAAATATGCGCAATACGCAGAGCTTTATCGCTTCTGCGCAGACAGCTTTACCTGTAGATTCGATGGGAAAACCGTGGAATGGGGAATATGTATTTTCCAGCGGGAATTTAGTGCTCGACCTGCTGCATAATTTCTTCTTGGAATGCGGAGCGCGGACACATAAAATGCGTGTATATGAAATGACAGATCATCCGACAGCTCGTGAAATGATCGGTTATTTACTAGTGCGCGGCGGGACACATGTTGTGGCCTATGCAAAAGCACTGGAAATGGCGACCGGCGTTGATGTAACACGGATGCTTCCGATTCCTAGCCTTGACAATCATGTATTTGACCACGCGAGAAAGTATGAGGAGCGTGGTTATGGAAATGTACTATTCACGTGGAATTACGTAGGGGATTATCAGGATATAAATAAAATCTGGAAAGGGCCGCATCCGACAACGAATGCTCCGCTCATCGTAGAAGAGGGCACGCCAAAAGGTGCTAAGATGCCGGATCTGGATGATTTGCCGGAAGAGTTTGCACCGGGAATCGGTCCGGAAGAGTTCCAGATGATCGCAAAACGTCTCATGTTCAATATGTAAGAGCATCGCAAAAACCCATTTTTCTATGAGCGAAAAATGGGTTTTTGCTATTGTTTTATAATAGAAATTAATGAAAGGTCTACATGAGTCAGTAATAAAAGTGCAGCCTATTTATTACCTTCGCAATAATTCACTACTGTTTGGAAGTCCAGGTCACCGCCGAAGATAGAAAGGGCGCTGCCGATAGTGACATGTAATTTCCCATCTGAAAGCAATTCGAATTTTTTCAAATCATCAATTGAACGAACGCCTCCAGCATACGTTGTCGGAATCGTTGTCCACTCCGCCAGATCACGTACTAAATCTTCCTGCATACCGCTGCGTTTACCTTCCACATCAACCGCGTGAATGAGAAGTTCATCACAATATTCTTCAATTTCCTTAATTGACTGTGCATTTACTTCGAAGTCACTGAATTTTGTCCATTTGTCTGTTACAACATACCATTTCCCATCACGTTTTCGACAGCTCAAATCAAGGACCAGTTTTTCTTTGCCGATTGTTTTAACCAATTGCTGCAGACGCTGCATATCAATCTGCCCGTCATGAAAAATATAGGACGTCACAATGACATGAGAAGCGCCTGCATCGATATATTTCTGTGCATTGTCTGCTGTAATGCCGCCACCTATTTGTAGACCGTTCGGATAAGCCTCTAATGCGGAAATCGCCGCTTCTTCATTTCCTGGACCGAGCATGATAACATGTCCGCCCGTCAGTCTGTTCTGCAGAAATAATGAAGCGTAGTACGAGGCATCCTGGTCAGAAGTGAAATTTTCAACCACTTCTTTATTGTCATAGCCAAGCGTGCTCCCGACAATCTGCTTCACTTTTCCGTCGTGTAAATCGATACAAGGTCTAAAATTCATATTCGTCACTACTTTCTCTTACATTCTATATGTATCATAACATTTCACCGTGCTAAATTAATAGAAAAATCAGACGCAAAGTCTGTTGCAATATTGTAGGACAGGTTATTTCGGGTATGATAAAATAGGCATACTATTATTAGAAAGCGTGGCATGAAAATGGCGGAAAATCTAAATTTGTTTGACGTAAATAAGCTCTTTATTTTAGGTCGACCAATTGTAACAATTTTTCATAATTCAACGAATATGTACTCCATTGTTCGTGTCAAAATTCAAGAAACGAATATTCAGTATGAAGAAAAAGAAATCATCGTAGTTGGTTATTTTCCTCAATTAGTAAATGATGAACTATATCGCTTTACAGGGCAGTTAAAAAGTCATCCGAAATACGGGATGCAGTTTCAAATTGACACATTTGAAAAAGAAGTTCCGACAACGGAGCAGGGAATCGTCCATTATTTATCAAGTGACCTGTTTACAGGAGTCGGGAGAAAAACAGCAGAGACTATCGTAGAAAAGCTAGGAATGGATGCTCTTACAAAAATATTGGAGGATCCGTCAGCACTTGATGCTGTTCCCCGTCTTTCTGCTGAAAAGAAATTACATATCCGCCAGACGATCGAGGAAAATTTGGGGCTGGAACGGGTGATGGTACGGCTGAACGACTGGGGCTTCGGACCACAGCTCGGGATGAAAATTTATCAGGCGTATCGTGAAGAAACAATTCAGCTGCTGACAGAAAACCCTTACCGGTTGATTGAGGAAGTGGAAGGGGTCGGATTCATACGTGCGGATGAACTTGGTGCGAAGCTGGGGATAACAGGAAATCATCCGGACCGGATTAAAGCAGCTATTTTTCACGTACTGACAAATGCCGCATTATCCGAAGGACATGTCTATCTGGATGCTGAAATGGTGCTTCCAATGGTGAAAGATATACTTGAACAAAGTCAGCGCATTGAAATTCCATATGAAGCGATTTCCAAAGCAGCAATCGAAATGCGAGAGGGTTCGAAAATATGCGGTGAAGAAACACGTATGTACTTGCCGTCACTTTATTTTAGTGAAGTGGGCATTGCCAGTAAAATCAACGAATTGAAAGAAAAAAACAAAATGGCCGAAAGTTTTTCAAAAGATGAAATCCGAAAAGCGATTGGCGATATTGAAGAACAGTACGATGTGACATATGCACCAACGCAGGCACAGGCGATAGAAACGGCAATTAATTCCGCGGTGATGATTTTAACAGGCGGACCGGGGACAGGAAAAACGACGGTTGTCCGAGGTTTGGTCGAAGTATATGCTGAGCTTCACGGATTATCATTGAATCCAAAAACATATGCGGAAAAAGAAGAACCGTTTCCGATTGTCCTGGCAGCACCTACAGGACGTGCAGCAAAAAGGCTTGCAGAATCGACTGGCTTGCCTGCAATGACAATCCACCGTCTATTAGGATTTAACGGGCAGGAAAAGGATGAAGAAACAGAGCGTGAAGTTGTAGGGCGACTCATCATTATCGATGAGATGTCAATGGTGGATACATGGCTGGCCCATCAGCTTTTAAAAGCGCTGCATGAAGATGTGCAGGTCGTCTTTGTAGGAGACCAGGACCAGTTACCACCTGTTGGACCAGGACAAGTATTAAAGGATTTACTAGCATCCAAGCAAATACCGACCGTCGAATTAACGGATATATACCGTCAGGCGGAAGGATCTACAATTATCGAAATGGCCCACCAGATAAAAAAAGGCAAAGTCCCGGATACACTGACTGCAAAAACAGCGGACCGCTCGTTTATTCAGGCAGGAGCCGGACAAGTAACGAGCGTTGTCACACAAGTTGTAAAAGGTGCGCTTGCAAAAGGACAGGCCATTCGAGATATTCAAGTATTGGCACCAATGTACAAAGGTCCTGCAGGTATTGATAATTTAAATAAAGAAATTCAGCAGCTTGTCAATCCGAATGATGGAATGAGAAAAGAACTTGTTTTCGGTGATACGATATACCGGATCGGGGACAAAGTGCTGCAGCTGGTGAATCAACCGGATAATAATGTCTTCAACGGGGATATGGGGGAAGTGATATCCATCATCCGTGCAAAGGAAACAGTGGAAAAGCAGGATTTGCTTATCGTCAGCTATGATGGAATCGAAGTAACGTATCAGCGTGCTGATTTGAACCAGATAACATTGGCCTATTGCTGTTCAATTCATAAATCTCAGGGCTCGGAATTTCAAACGGTCATTATGCCGATTGTCCGCGGCTATTCAAAAATGCTTCGCAGAAATTTACTGTATACGGGGATCACACGTGCCAAAAACTTTTTGATTTTATGCGGTGAGCCGGATGTATTGGCGAACGGTTTAGCGAAAACAGATGATTTAACCCGGTTAACAACATTAAAGGCGCGATTAAATCCTGAATTTATCACTGCTGAAAAGGCAGAAGAGTTACCGGAAAAAGAAGAGGTAAAAGCGTCCGTTAAGGAAGTGAAGCAAAATCCTTCTACAGAGCAGCTTGGTCTCCTGAATGTTTCGGCCTCACATAAAATCGGAGAATCGTTGCCAAATCATTTAACTGCAGAAACAGCACCATATATTCATCCATTAATTGGCATGGGAAATGTTTCGCCGTACGACTTCAATGAAGAATAGAACTAGTCATTTTCGTTCATGTTTGAATGGGAATGGCTAGTTTTTTTAATGCTCATGGAAATGTACTATTTTGGACAAATTTATTAAATGATGTGTTTACGTTCAAGAGTAGAGGGAAAATGTTTTAAATACAATAAAATTTTGAGACAAAACGGGGCATACTAAAAAAATGACAACTTTTTGCGGAAAAATCAGAAATTTTTAAAGAAACTATTAATTAATATTATTTATGCGGATATGTTAGTATGAAAAAAACTTATATGACGTCCGAAGTTAGATGTCAAAAATTACAAAATGAAAAGGTTTTCAAAACTAAAAAAGAAGGTGCACATACATGGATTTCGTATGGGGAATCATAGGTATTTTGGGAATCGTACTGATTGCCATCGGGTTATCGAATAACCGTAAAGCAATTCAATGGAGAATTATTATTTCAGGATTAGTTGTCCAGTTGATTTTTGCATTTATCGTATTAAAGTGGTCTTTCGGCCGTGAGAAGCTTATGCAACTTTCTGAAGGTGTTCAGAAGCTGATTGGTTATGCCAATGAAGGGATTAACTTCGTATTTGGCGGTTTAGCAAATCCGGATAGTGTTGGATTTGTATTCGCGATGAGCGTATTGACAATTATTATTTTCTTCTCATCTTTAATCTCTGTCCTATACTATTTAGGAATTATGCAATTTGTCATTAAGATTATCGGTGGTTTCTTATCAAAGGTATTAGGTACGACAAAAGCAGAATCAGTAAATGCTGCTGCCAATATTTTCGTTGGACAAACAGAGGCACCGCTTGTAATTCGTCCATTTTTAAATAAAATGACGAAATCGCAAATGTTCGCGGTTATGACAGGTGGACTTGCATCGGTTTCAGGTTCGGTATTAATCGGTTATTCATTATTAGGTGTTCCGCTTGAATATTTATTGGCGGCAAGTTTCATGGCTGCTCCAGCTGGGCTAGTAATGGCGAAATTAATGATTCCTGAAACAGAAGAAGTAAATGAAGACGACTTTAAATTAGAGCGAAATTCTGAAGCGACAAATGTTATTGATGCGGCTGCTGTAGGTGCATCTGACGGATTGAAATTAGCTGTAAACGTTGGGGCAATGCTACTAAGTTTCATCGCGTTAATTGCCTTGTTAAACGGTATTTTAGGCGGCATTACAGGATTATTCGGTTTTGAAAATGTTACGCTTGAAGGTTTATTAGGCTATGTCTTTGCGCCTTTGGCATTTTTAATCGGTGTTCCTTGGGATGAAGCAGTGCGTGCAGGTTCATTTATCGGTCAGAAATTAATCTTAAATGAATTTGTTGCCTACTCTAACTTCGGACCGGTTATCGGCGAGCTTTCTGAAAAAACCGGCATTATTATTTCGTTTGCACTTTGTGGTTTTGCAAACTTAAGCTCAATGGGTATTTTAATCGGTGGTTTAGGTGGAATGGCACCGGATAAACGTCCAATGATTGCAAAGCTTGCGATTAAAGCGGTTGCTGCAGGTACATTGGCATCATTATTATCAGCTGCAATTGCTGGTATGTTTATTTAATATATTTCAGAGACTGTGCTAAAAAATATTTTAGCGCAGTCTTTTTTTAATACGTAATTTCTGCTGCGAGTTTTTCCAGTTCAGGCCGATTTGCCAGAACATACCCGCGGTTTTGCTTCGTGATATAGCCGGCTTCGCTGAATTGTGCAAGCACAAAGAGCAGGTGGCGATAGGATACACCTAAGTAATCACAGACTTCTGTATGTTTTTCTTTATAGAATTGCTGATCTGATGATAGTAGAATAAATGAGGCTAACCGGTTTTCCAGCGGATAGGCCTGGTTTTGTGTATATTTTGCTGTTGCTGTGGTTGCTTTGTGACTTAAAAAAAGACAGAGCATTTTCAGAAACACAGGATCTGCCAATAATTTTTCCTTCACTTCCTGAATCGAAATGGCAAAACATACGGACTTTGATAAAGTCTGAATGCCTTTTGAATAGCGTTCGGCATTTAACAATTCCATTTCGCCCATGAATGTTGGGGCTGTAATAAAATCGATGAGCGAGATTTTCCCGTTTTTATGGGTAATATATAATTTAGCTTTCCCTTCAACCATGTAATACAAATAGTCAGGGAAAGAATGCTCATGGAAAATAAATTCGCCTTTATCAAATTCATACACGTGGATAAATGGAACAATATCAAATGAAAAATATTGGGAAATCGGGTATCGTTCGATATATGATAGACTTTCATCTAATGGTAACTTTCTCAAATTATAGAGCAACTCCTTCCAATAAAATATGAGATTTCTCACATTATTGTAGTATTTCTCATGCTAATATTCAACTTAATAAAAACGAAAAAGGATGAAGACTATGAATAATCAGCGTTGGCTCGCAAAAAACTTCTTTATGTTCTTTATTACATGGGGTATTTTCCTGCCGTATTGGACAGGTTGGCTTATTAACGATAAAGGGCTTACGGTTTCGGAAGCGAGTATTATTATGGGCTTTGGGCTCGTTGCACGGGCTGTATCGACGATGTTTATCTTCCCGTTTGTATCGAAAGTAATGAGCAACAAAAATGTGCTGATCTTTTTTACGGCAAGTTCATTAATTGTGACGCTGCTATACATACCGATTAATTCATTCAGCGGCTTATTTTTCATGACATTGCTGTTCAGTGCTTTTTACCCGGCATTATTACCGGCTGTTGAGAGCAGTGCTTCCACATTAATGCAACATGGATCCATTCATTATGGGAAAGCGCGTTCGTTAGGATCTTTTGGGTTTGTCGTCGCTGTACTTATCATCAGTATGATCAGCGGGATGTACGGGGAGCAAATGATTTTGTGGATGATGATTTTAGGTTTAGCAGCATTGCTCATCATTCAATTCATGCCTGCACCTCAAGTTTTAAGTTTAGTGCCTGTAAGAGAGAACGGAAAAACGCTTTCAATGAAAGGACTATTTGAAGTAAAAAGCTTTATCATCGTATTATTTGTCGTCATTTTACTTCAGGGGGCACACGCATCGTACTATAATTATGGATATATTTATCTGCAGGATCTGAATGTCAATCCGTTTTATATCGGCATGATTTTAAATGTCGCGGTAATATTTGAAGTTCTTTATTTTTTTAAGGCTGATACAATTCTTACAAAATGGAAGCCTTCTTCGTTATTGCTTATTGCGGCAATTGGCTCGAGCATTCGTTGGATACTCGTCTACGCATTTCCGAATATGCCGATGTTTATCATATCTCAGGCACTTCACGCCCTGTCATTTGCGATGGCGCATTATGCCTTTATCCGCTATATTTCAAAAGCTTTACCACAGGAACAGATTCCCAATGCACAGGGGATATATTCGGCCCTTGCAATGAGTTTAAGTGCAGCGATTCTAACATTATTAGGTGGTGCACTTTATGAAATCGAGCCAGGTTTGGCGTTCTTGGGAATGACCATATGTACAGTGCCTGCAATTCTTTTAATTTTACTGACGAAAAAACGTTTTAATTATTAAGGAATGCCGATTGACAGCACGATGTCTATTTTTTATAATGAAGAGCATAATAAAATGAAAACGATGATGGAACAAGTACGTATGGACTTCGTGATCAGAAAGAGATTTCCCGGCTGAAAAAATCTCCCCGAATAAATACTGAAAGCTACTCCAGAGTGCAGCTAATCACTGCCGTCTGCTTACGTTACAAGCACTTGAGATATAATGCACAGCGCATTATAAATTAGGGTGGTACCACGAAATAATAGTCTTCGTCCCTTTACCGGGATGAAGGCTTTTTTTGTTTTCTTCAGCGAATCATTAAGATTTCCGGTGAACGAAGCACTTATTTACGTGAAGGTGTAATCAATTCGTACCAAAATTCATCGACTTCAGTAAAAATTAGGAGGAAAAAAATCATGACAACAAAAATTATGACAGGTTCTGAAATTCGTCGTCTTTATTTGAATTTCTTTAAAGAAAAAGGGCATCATATTGAACCATCAGCACCATTAGTTCCAATTAATGACCCTTCACTTTTATGGATCAACTCAGGAGTGGCGACATTAAAACCGTATTTTGACGGACGTATCATTCCAGATAACCCGCGCATTACGAATGCACAAAAATCGATTCGTACAAACGATATCGAAAACGTAGGGAAAACAGCGCGTCACCATACATTCTTTGAAATGTTAGGGAACTTCTCTATCGGGGATTACTTTAAAAAAGAATCGATTCATTACGCTTGGGAGTTTTTAACGGACCCAAAATGGATGGGCTTCGATCCTGAAAAGTTATCGGTAACAATCCACCCTGAAGATCAGGAAGCATATGACGTATGGCACAACGAAATCGGGATTCCGAAAGAGCGCCTAATCCGACTTGAAGGCAACTTCTGGGATATCGGAGAAGGTCCATCTGGTCCAAACTCTGAAATCTTCTATGACCGCGGTGAAGAATATGGTGTTGGGGCACCGGCAGAAGAAATGTACACAGGCGGGGAAAACGAGCGTTACCTTGAAATTTGGAATCTTGTATTTTCTCAATTCAACCATAACCCGGACGGCACATATACTCCGCTTCCAAAGCAAAACATCGATACAGGTATGGGTCTTGAACGTATCGTTTCAGTAGTACAAAACGTACCGACAAACTTTGATACAGACTTATTCATGCCGATCATCGAAAAAACAGAAACGTTTGCAAACCGGACATACAAACGTCCGCATGAAGTGGATTTAAAAGAAATTTTCGGATCGACGGAAGATGTGAATACACCATTTAAAGTAATTGCAGACCATATCCGTACAGTAGCGTTTGCTATCGGGGACGGCGCATTGCCATCGAATGAAGGCCGCGGCTATGTATTGCGCCGTCTATTACGTCGTGCTGTCCGCTATGCGAAAAAAATCGGTATCGAAAAGCCGTTTATGTTTGAATTAGTGCCGACAGTCGGAGAGATTATGCATGATTTCTACCCGCAAGTAAAAGAGAAGGAAGCATTTATTCAACGTGTTATTAAAAACGAAGAAGTACGCTTCCATGAAACACTGGATGGAGGATTAGCAATTTTCAACGAAGTTGCAGAAAGCCAAAAAGCAAAAGGCGAAACAGTTATCCCTGGTGCAGACGCATTCCGTCTATATGATACATTCGGTTTCCCGATTGAGTTAACGGAAGAGTATGCAGAAGAAGTTGGCATGACAGTTGACCATGAAGGTTTTGAAGCTTCTATGGAGCAACAGCGTGAGCGCGCACGTAATGCCCGTGCTGATGTGGATTCAATGCAAGTGCAAAATGAAGTGCTTTCAAATTTAACACAGCAGTCAACATTTATTTATGATGCATTTGAAGCTTCTGCAAAAGTTGCGGCAATCGTTGTCAACGGACAAGAAACTTCTACTGCTTCTGAAGGTGAAGAGGCGTTAGTGATTTTAACGGAAACACCGTTTTATGCTGAAATGGGTGGACAAATTGCCGATACTGGTATCATTGAAGCGGACGGATTCACGGCCATCGTAAAAGATGTTCAAAAAGCGCCGAATGGTCAGCCATTGCACACAGTTGTAGTGGAATCAGGTGAAATGAATGTCGGCGATATGGCTACTGCAAAAGTAGATGAAGCAAAACGTAAATTGATCCTTAAAAACCATACAGCAACACATTTAATGCACCGTGCATTAAAAGACGTATTAGGTGATCATGTAGCACAAGCGGGTTCTTATGTAGGTCCTGACCGTTTACGCTTCGACTTCTCTCACATTGGCGCTGCAACGAAAGAAGAGCTTGCACAAGTGGAGCGTGCAGTGAACGAAAAGATTTGGGAAGATATCGAAGTCGTTATTCAGGAAATGGATATCGATTCTGCAAAAGCGATGGGTGCAATGGCGCTGTTCGGTGAAAAATATGGTGATGTTGTCCGAGTTGTAGCCGTTTCAGACTACTCTATCGAACTTTGCGGTGGACTGCATGTAAGCCGTTCATCTGAAATCGGCATCTTTAAAATCGTATCCGAAAGCGGTATCGGTGCTGGTACTCGCCGTATCGAAGCTGTTACAGGAAAAGCTGCATATGAAGCGATTAAAGAAGAAGAAGCGATTTTAAATGAAGCAGCTGTTCTTTTAAAATCAAATGCTAAAGATGTGGCAACTCGTGTGGCGACACTTCAAGCAGATTATAAAGAACTGCAACGCGAAAATGATTCCCTGTCACAAAAAATTGCCAATGCACAAGCTGGCGCAGTATTGGATGCCGCACAAAAAATTGGTGAAGTGACAGTACTTGCAACTCGTGTAGAAGCAAAAGACAATAATCAGCTACGCCAAATGATGGATGATTTAAAAGAAAAAATGGAATCAGCCGTTATTGTTCTTGGTGCTGTCGATGGCGAGAAAGTAATGCTGTGCGCGGGTGTAACGAAAGATATCGTAGGTGGAAACTATCACGCAGGGAACATTGTGAAGCAAGTAGCTGAAGCATGCGGCGGTAAAGGCGGCGGTCGTCCGGATATGGCAATGGCCGGTGCAAAAGATGCTGCAAAACTGGAAGAAGCGTTAAATGCTGTTTACGAACATGTAAAATCTTTCTAAATATCTAAATTTTACTACTGGCATATTTGAAGTGCTTGCAGGAATAAGTTATAATGATATAAATGGAGATGGGAGAGTGTGCTTCATCTCCTCATTGCTGAAAGCGAGGTGCTGGTCTTGAGTTCTTTCGATAAAACAATGAAATTCAGTTTTCCAGAAGAATCCATGGAACAAGAAGTAAAGCAAGTGATGCTGAAGGTGTATACGGCTTTAGAGGAAAAAGGGTATAATCCAACAAATCAAATTGTAGGGTATTTATTATCTGGCGACCCGGCATACATCCCTCGCCACCAGGACGCACGTAATTTAATCCGCAAGCTTGAGCGTGACGAGATTTTAGAGGAACTCGTTAGATTTTATATTAGAAAGAATACTGAGGCGGATAAATGAGGATTATGGGTTTAGACGTCGGCTCGAAAACAGTCGGCGTTGCAATTAGCGATGCGCTAGGATGGACAGCGCAAGGTATCGAGACGATAAAAATCGATGAAGCGGCAGGCGAATTTGGTATTGAACGTATTAAAGTGCTTGTAAAGGAACACAATGTAACTGAATTTGTTGTAGGCTACCCGAAAAACATGAATAATACAATTGGTCCTCGAGGTGAAGCTTCCGAAAGCTATAAAAAGTTGCTGGAAGATACATTCGGTTTTCCTGTTAAGCTTTGGGACGAGCGTATGACAACGATGGCTGCTGAGCGTATGCTGATCGAAGCAGACGTAAGCCGTAAAAAAAGAAAGCTAGTTATTGATAAAATGGCTGCTGTCATGATTTTACAAGGTTATTTAGATAGTAAAAACTAAAGTTGCTCTACATAAGGCTTTTTTGTACTTATCCGAAAAGGCTTTATGTATAATGAATTGAGCAGCAACAGGCACCAATGCCTAAATATTATGAAGAGGTGACGATCATGTCAGAACAACAAAATAACATTACAGTAGTCGATGAAAACGGCAACGAACAACTTTGCGAAATTTTACACACTTTCGATTCAGAAGAGTTCGGTAAATCATATGTATTATATTCTTTAGTAGGCGCAGAAGAAGATGAAGATGGAGCAGTTGAAATCTTTGCATCTGCATTCGTTCCTGCTGAAAACGGTGAAGATGGCGAATTAACGCCAATTGAAACAGAAGCAGAATGGGATTTTATCGAAGAAGTATTAAATCAAATCGAAGACGAATTAGGCGAAGAAGAATAATTCATTTGACACGATAAAACAGAGCAGGTGATGAGCCTGCTCTGTTTTATTCATTAAGTGGGAGGAAAAAATATGGAAGAAAATATTTTTATTTTGCAAAAAGAAGACGGCGGAGAGCAGCAATGCCGCGTTGTATTTACATTTGATTCGGAAGAACATTCTTATGTTTTATTCTCATTAATCGGTGATGAAGAAGCTGGTATTTCGGCACTTCGCTATATTCTTGATGAGAATGGTGAAATGAGCGGATTCTCGGATATTGAAACTGATGAAGAATGGGCAATGGTTGAAGAAGTTATGAATACTGTGCTGTCGGAATTCGGCGCGGATCAGACAAATTACTTCACAATTACGAATGAAGATGACGAAGAAGTTATGTGCCAAATATTGCACCGATTCGAAAACAACGGAAAAAATTATTTGTTCTATGCAATTATGGAAGACGATGAGCCTCAATTGGAGGAAGTATATGCTTCTGCCTATATCTCGGGCGACAATGGTGAAGTAGCGGACCTGCTTCCTATCGAAACCGATGCAGAGTGGGAAATGGTCGAACAAGTATTAAACTCATTAGCACAAAACTAATTTCAAGAACCTTACTGACAATGAATACGTCAGTAAGGTTTTTTATTGGGCAAAATTAGACAAAAACGAACATTTTCTATTATAAAACGTCGCAAATAGTGGGAATTTACATACCTTTCGTGGCTCGATATTGTGTCGAAAGGTTTTTTTATGTATCATTATGGAAGAGAAAAAGGGGGGGCTCCCGTGCTAGACGAAAATAAGAAACAAGAAATGTTCAATAAAATGAAAGAGCGCAAAGGAGAAGTCAAAACGGTGCGTAAAATAGTAGGAATTATCGCGTTGGTAGCTTTTCTGATTATTGCCATTGTCGGTTTCGCAGGATACAACTATGTGACTTCGGCATTGAAACCGATGGACCCGGATTCGAACGAAAAAGTTGAAGTCGAAATTCCGATGGGTTCAGGTATTACATTAATATCAACCATTTTAGAAGATAAGGGCATTGTAAAGAATGCGCAGATTTTTAAATATTATACTAAGTTTAAAAATGAATCGGAATTCCAAGCCGGCAGCTATTCTTTAACAAAATCCATGACCCTCGACGAAATTATTGAAAGCTTAAAGACAGGTCGTGTGTATCGCGAGCCTGTATTTACAATGACAGTACCGGAAGGGTTAACGCTCGAACAAGTAGCGGATGTTGTACAGAAAAATACTTCTCACAAAGCAGAAGACTTCATGAAAATAGTGACGGATGCCGCTTATGTGGAGCAATTGATCACTGAATATCCTGATTTGCTGTCAGAAGATATTTTAAAGGAAAACATTCGTCATCCGTTAGAAGGCTATTTATATCCGGCAACATATCCGTTCTTTGAGGAAAATCCATCGATTGAGGAAATTATCGGTACAATGCTTACTGCGATGAATACGATTGTTTCCGAATATACCCCTCTTTTAGAAGAACGCGAAACATCGGTTCATGAATTGCTGACGTTTGCATCATTACTTGAAGAAGAGGCAACGGCACAAACTGATCGTGAAACAATTGCGAGTGTATTCTATAACCGTATGGAAATTGAAATGCCTTTACAGACAGATCCAACCGTACTGTATGCATTAGGTTCGCATAAAGACCGCGTGCTGTATGAAGATTTGGAAGTGGACAACCCGTATAATACGTATCAAAACGTCGGATTGCCTCCAGGACCGATTGCGGGAGCCGGAAAAATATCAATTGAAGCGGCGTTGAACCCTTCAAAAACAGATTATTTATACTTCCTGGCAGATAAAGAGGGCATAAATCATTTTGCTAAAACGTATGATGAACATTTAGCGAACATCGAAAAATATCTACGTTAAGAAAGTTAAGTTGTAGAAAAGGAATCGAATGGCTTGAAATTTCCGTTTTAAGATGGAATTCAGTAAATTATTCGCATTCCTTTTCTTTTCATGCTATTATAAATTGTGATTTTTTGTCCTTATATAACAATTTTGTAGGCGCAAACATCTTCGTTTCGTCTTTTTTCTTGTGAATGAAAGATGTGCGCAAACAACCAGGTAAAGGGAGAATGACGAATGGAATTATCAGACGCTTATATTGCTTCCTTCATTCCTGAACGTGATGAATTACTAATGGAAATGGAACGCTTCGCAGAACAGAATCATGTTCCGATCATGCAGCTTGCCGGGATTGAATCGCTGAATCAAATTTTGCGCATTCAAAATCCGAAATCGATTTTGGAAATCGGAACGGCAATAGGTTATTCTGCTATCCGAATGGCTCAAGCACTTCCGGATTGTCATATCGTGACGATAGAACGCGATGTGTCGCGAGTTCAGTATGCCAAGGAATTCATTGCAAGGTCAGAGGTGGCAAACCGCATACAAGTAATTGAGGGAGATGCGTTAGAGGTAGACACGGAAACACTTCCTTCTACTTTTGATGCTGTTTTTATTGATGCGGCAAAAGGGCAATACATGAAGTTTTTCGAAAAATACGCAACACTCGTTCCATCGGGTGGCGTTTTATACATCGATAATATGTATATGCACGGATTATCAGATTTAGATATAAAAGAAGTACCTAGAAGAAAAAGAACGATGATCCGCAACTTAAAAACATTTTCAGACTGGATCATGGCACATCCTGATTATTCGAGTGCCTTTTTCCCTGTCGGTGATGGTTTGTTAATTTGTTTGAAGAGGTGATTAGTGTGAAAAAACCAGAATTATTAGTAACACCACAATCCATTGAGCATATTACAGCGCTACTTGAGGCAGGTGCAGATGCTTTTGTGATCGGTGAACAAAAATTTGGCTTACGTTTGGCTGGAGACTTTACAGTGGCACAGGTGGAAGAAGCGACAAAGCTGATTCACGCTGCAGGTAAAAAGGTTTATGTAGCGGTCAATGCATTGTTTCACAACGATCGCTTAGATGCATTGGATGACTATTTAGTACAAATGCAGCGTATCGGGGTAGATGCATTATTATTCGGGGATCCGGCAGTAATTATCGCAGTGCGTGAAAACAATGTAACAATACCACTGCACTGGAACCCGGAAACGACTGCAACGAACTTCTTCCAAGTGAACTATTGGGGTGAACGCGGAAGTAAGCGTGCTGTACTGGCACGTGAGCTTTCAGTCGATGAAGTGATTGAAATAAAAGAAAATACAAAGCATGAAATCGAAGTACAAGTACATGGTATGACTTGTATGTTTCAATCTAAACGCTCACTTTTAGGAAACTACTTCCTGTACCGTGACGAAGCGATGGAAATCGAAAATCGCAAAGAAAACAAAAATATGTTCCTCCACGATAAAGAGCGTAAAAATAAATATCCGATCTATGAGGATATGAATGGCACACATATTTTCTCGCCTAATGATATGTGCATTATCGAAGAGTTAAACGAGTTGTTTGAAGCGGGTATCGATTCATTGAAAATTGATGGTGTCCTTCAAACATTTGATTATACGGTAACGGTTACAAAACTTTACCGTCAAGCAATCGATATGTATTTCGATCAAGGCGAAGATGCGTACGATGACATTAAGTCCGAGCTATTCGAGCAAATCGAAGCGATTCAGCCAGCGTTACGTCCACTGGATACTGGCTTCATCTACAAGGAAACAGTTTACTAGGAAGGAGAACGAACGCAGTATGCTACAATTAATTCAAAATGAAAAAATCCGTGAAGAAGTTAACGGAAAAACAGTAATTACGAAAAAACCAGAACTTTTAGCACCGGCAGGAAGCCTGGAAAAATTAAAAGTAGCGGTACACTATGGAGCTGACGCTGTATTTATTGGTGGTCAGGAATTTGGTTTACGTTCAAACGCAGGAAACTTCACAATTGAAGAAATGAAGGAAGGCGTTGAATTTGCGAGCAAGTATGGTGCCGTTGTTTATGTAACAACAAATATTTTTGCGCATAATGAAAATATGGATGGTTTGGAAGAATACTTGCAGGCAATCGAGGGAGCAGGCGTAAAAGGGATTATCGTTGCAGACCCGTTAATTATTGAAACGTGTAAAAAGTGTGCGCCTTCACTGGAAATCCATCTTTCTACACAACAGTCTTTATCCAACTGGAAAGCGGTAAAGTACTGGAAAGAAGAAGGTTTGGAACGTGTTGTATTGGCACGTGAAGTCGGCGGGGAAGAAATGCGTAAAATGAAAGAAGAGGTAGACATTGAAATTGAAGCATTCGTGCACGGTGCAATGTGTATCGCTTATTCCGGACGCTGTACACTTTCAAACCATATGACAGCACGTGACTCGAACCGTGGCGGCTGCTGTCAGTCTTGCCGTTGGGATTATGATTTATATGAAAACAAAGACGGTGAAGAAACAGCATTGTTTAACGAAGGTGAAGCACCGTTTGCAATGAGCCCGAAAGACTTGAAATTAATCGAATCCATTCCTCACATGATTGAGTTAGGAATTGATTCGTTAAAAGTGGAAGGCCGCATGAAGTCGATTCACTATATTGCAACGGTTATTTCCGTTTATCGTAAAGTAATTGATGCCTACTGTGCAGATCCGGATAACTTTACATTCGAAAAAGAGTGGCTGGAAGAACTTGCGCGCTGTGCAAACCGTGCAACGGCTTCGTCATTCTTTGAAGGTGAGCCAAGCTATAAACAACAGATGTTTGGTTTTCACTCGCATAAAATGAAGTGGGATTTTGCCGGGTTTGTCATGGATTATGATGCCGAATCACAAATGGTTACATTGGAACAACGCAACTATTTCAAGACAGGCGATACGGTAGAATTTTTCGGCCCTAATATGGATACATTCAAAATGACGGTTGGCCAGCTTTGGGATGAAAAAGGCAATGAACTAGATGTTGCCCGCCACCCACTACAAATCGTTAAATTTAAAGTTGATCGCTCATTATCACGTTTTGATATGATGCGAAAGGAGAATAATTAAATGTCAAACCGTCCAGTTGTAATCGGAATTGCCGGAGGTTCATGCTCAGGTAAAACGAGTGTGACACGTTCTATATACGATGTATTTCGTGAACATTCAGTAGTAGTAATCGAACAGGATTATTATTACAAAGACCAAAGCCATATGACGTTTGAACAGCGTCTGGAAACAAATTATGATCATCCGCTTGCATTTGACAATGATTTGCTGATCGAGCACATTCACCGTTTACTTGCATATGAATCAGTGGAAAAGCCAGTCTATGATTATGTACAGCATACACGTTCAGATGTAGTCATTCATGTAGAACCTAAAGATGTAATTATCGTTGAAGGAATTTTAGTGCTGGAGGACGAGCGTCTTCGTGATTTGATGGATATTAAATTATTCGTGGATACAGATTCCGACTTACGTATTATCCGACGCATTCAACGAGATATTAAAGAGCGCGGCCGTACAGCTGATTCTGTAATCGATCAGTATTTAACAGCAGTGCGTCCAATGCACAATATGTTTATCGAACCGACTAAGCGATATGCAGATGTAATTATCCCTGAAGGCGGGGAAAATAACGTTGCAATTGACTTAATGGTAACGAAAATAAAAACAATTCTTGAAACTGAATCAAACTTGTAATATGATGATGTAGTATTTACATTAATTTCATTTACATTTTAAATTGATAGAACAACATAAATAATTAATCATAAAATTCGGCTGCCCGTATTACGGTGTAAACTTCTTCTAAAAGAAGGGATTTACACATACCGTAAACTAGTAGTCGGGTTTTCTGTTATTTATGAACAAAATACGTGAAAATAACTTTTGAATTTATACGTATTTTTAGAAATAGAAATAGAAAACGCCAAAAGTAAACGTTTTCAAGTTAATACTAAGGAGTGGGAATAATGTCAAACGAAAAACAATATCCAATGACACTTGATGGAAAACAAAAATTAGAAGATGAATTAAACACATTAAAAACAGTAAAGCGTCCTGAAGTAGTAGAGCGTATTAAAGTAGCTCGCAGCTTCGGTGACCTTTCTGAGAACTCTGAGTATGATTCAGCAAAAGAAGAGCAAGGATTTGTGGAAGGTCGTATTTCATTGATCGAGCAAATGCTGCGTAATGCTGTCATTATTACAGAGGACGAGACATCAAATACGATTTCTTTAGGGAAAACAGTTACATTTGATGAACTGATCAATGGTAAACGTGCAAACTTTGAAGAATCTTATACAATTGTTGGTTCAGCTGAAGCTGATCCGATGGAAGGCAAAATTTCAAATGACTCTCCGATTGCTAGAGCTTTAATGGGCAAGCATGTGGATGATGTTGTAAAACTGACTACACCAGGCGGAGAAATGGAAGTTATTATTTTAGAAGTAAAATAATTTATGAAGCAGTTAGCATCAATTGCTAGCTGCTTTTCTTATGTAGATAAATTTGGCAGAGTTTCCAATGTTCAATTTCCGTGCAACCTTCGCTGTTCTAATGCTAAAATAGGTGTGCATAGGAGGAATTGAAATGGAACGAAAAAGACGATTTCAAACACGACAACAGTATGCTGAACAACAATCAAAACAGACGAAATTTCAAAAAGCGGATAAAAGATTAAATTACTTGATCGCTATTGTCGCTGTATTAATTGTGGCAACATTAATTTTTATTATTACACAAGAGCCAGAACCTGAAAACAAAGCAGAGCAGGATTCGCCGGCAGAAGTAGCAACTGATGTCCCGGAAGATGATGCTGGACAAGAAACGGAAGATAATGAAACAGAAACTAATGTGCCGGAAGAAGTAGAAGAGGAAGATACCGTTACAGATGAAACTGAAACCGAACAGCCAACATCTGAATCAGGCGACACGGTAAGTCCTTCTGATGATCCGTCCGTAAAAGAAGTCATTACAAATCCGAATTGGCCGGCCTATCCGACGGCACAAACAGGTGAACATGTGTCGACATATGAAAAAGGGCATATTGATTACGAAGAAAAACTAAAAGCGATTTTTAGTGTCCTTGATTTACAGCAGGAAAACAGTATTGTCCTACGTGTGAATAATAACGGAAGTACGGAAAGTGCAATTGCCGTTGTCACATCGATGGACAAAGAGCAAAAATACCGAGTAAGCATAGAATGGGTTGACAATGAAGGCTGGAAACCGGTTCAAGTAGAAGTTTTAACAACTTTGGAAGGTTCGCAATAAAAAAGAATAGTCAGCTAGATTAATTGGAGGAATGAATAAATGACAATAGCAGTAATCGGTGCAATGGAGCAGGAAGTAGAATTATTACGAGACGCACTGCAAAATACGCAAACAGAAACAATAGCAAATGGTGAATATACAACGGGTACATATGAAGGCAAAGAAGTCGTACTGTTAAAAAGCGGGATCGGTAAAGTGAATGCGGCAATGTCTACGACGATTCTATTGGAAAAGTTTAATCCGAAAGTTGTTATCAATACAGGATCTGCAGGCGGTTTTGATGCAGCGTTAAAAGTTGGGGATATCGTCATTTCCGATGAAGTACGTCATCATGATGTGGATGTTACTGCTTTTGGCTATGAAATCGGTCAAATGGCGGGAATGCCGGCAGCTTATAAATCGGATGAACAATTAATGGAAGTTGCAAAACAGGCAGTTAAAGAAGTGGGAGAGCATAATTACAGTGTAGGTCTAATTTGTTCAGGCGATGTATTTATGAGCAACCCTGCGCGTGTTGAGGCAGTACGGAAAGATTTTCCATCAATGAAAGCCGTGGAAATGGAAGCGGCGGCTGTAGCGCAAGTTTGCCACCAATTTGAAACTCCATTTGTTGTCATACGTGCATTATCAGATATTGCAGGACAAGAATCAAGCATGTCTTTTGATGAATTTTTACCAGTTGCAGCAAAACACTCAACAGAAATCGTATTAAACGCCATTACAAAACTATAATTGGCATCAGCATAGAAATGCCCAATCACATTAAAGGATTGGGCATTTTTTTGTTGTATTTCGGAAGTTTGCCTTTCATAGGGCTTATTCTTTCTCTCCATGCTTAAACTGCTGGTAAAGCTTAATAAGTGCCCGTTTTTCAATACGTGAAACATAGCTGCGTGAAATATTGAGCCTTTTGGCAATTTCTTTTTGGGTATGCGGGTCGAAGTTTTGAAGTCCATAGCGGTAGGAAATAATTTCGAGCTCACGCGGATCTAATGTATCCAAATAGCGATACAGCTGGGCAAAATCCTCCTGTCGTTCAATTTTTTCAATTGTTGAAGGTTCGTCAAGCTGCAGCAAATCACGGATTTGAAGAGACTGCCCATCTTTATCGACACCAATCGGCTCAAATAACGAGACATCTTTTTGCACTTTTTTTTGTGCACGAAGATGCATCAGAATTTCATTTTCGATACATCGGGCGGCATATGTGGCGAGACGGGTCTTTTTTTCTGGTGTAAAACTGCTTACGGCTTTCATAAGACCAATCGTGCCGATTGAAATATAATCATCAAGCAAATCGTGTGAAGGATGGAATTTTTTTACGACATGTGCAACTAGCCGCATATTTCGCTCAATTAATTCGACACGAGCGCTCTCATCCCCCTTAATAAAACGATTGATGACTTCTTCTTCTTCCTCGCGTGATAACGGTTTATAAAACGTCTGCCCTTTTAAATAACCTAATAATGCGGGAAGCTCAAGCCAAAGTTGAACCAATGCTGTCACAAAACCGCTCAAGCAATTAACATCCTTTCATCTTTTCGACAGTATATGATGAATTTTGCGCAGAAATGAAAAAAGTGTAAGAGCGATATTTCTGCTCTTACACTTTTTTTAATGTAAACGTACTTACCATCAATAGTGCCAACACCGGGAAAAGAATTAAATAAAACGTTTCGGATAACATATTTGTAAAGAAATAAGAAATAGTCAGTAATGTACCTGCCGCTGTAATCGGCAAACCTACGAAATAACCTGTTGAATCCATCACATTGAATCGAGCTAAACGCAGCGCACCGGCTGCAATAAATAATACTGGCATCATCATACCTGTAAACCCTGCGTTCATTAATGCCATTTCATACATTAACAGGGCAGGAGCTACACCGAAGGAAATAATATCCGCCATGGAATCGAGCTGTTTTCCCAATTCGGACTCCTGATTAAATTTACGGGCAACTTTTCCATCATACCGATCTAAAAAAGCAGCGATAAAAATTAATAATACACTGTAGCTATGATACTCATTTAGCGTAGCCATAATTGCAGCCCCACCAAACGACATATTTGTAATTGTAATAATATTAGCAGCATTTGCTTTTATTTTTTTAAACGTTGAATCAACTTTTTGAAGTAGAAACATTGGAAAACACTCCCTTGCACATCGGCTAAATTCTATTATACTTGTTCTATTAAAAAAAGGTAATAGTTAATTCATATTAAGACCTTTCTTTGTTAGGCCAGTCATTATATAATTTACTTTTATCCCGCATTTGCGGATAGTAGTTATTTTGCTTCCAAAGCATAGCGGCAAGCTTCAATACTTAATCAAAACCGGAGGACCTAGAATGAAGGAAAAATTATACCGGAATATGATAGAACTATCAAATGGTAAAATCTCTTCGAAAATTTTACAACAGATTGCACAATCACGTTTAAGTAAAAATTTTATTCGTAGCTATAGTCAAATATACGGAATTAACATACAAGAAGTTTCAAAATCTCCAAAAGAATTTACTAGCCTGCATGATTTTTTTGTTCGTCAGTTGAAAGAAGAAGTGCGTCCGGTAGATGTGCGCACAAATATATTTGCAAGTCCGGTTGATGCAAAAATAGAAGCATTCGGCAATATTGTGGATCAGGAAATGTTTACTGTGAAAAATAAGCCATATTCTTTAATTGATCTAATGGGAAATGAAACACAGGCAAAGAGGTATAATAACGGCAAATATATTGTTTTTTATTTGAGCCCTGCAGATTATCACCGCATCCATAGTCCGATTGATGGTGTTGTTAAGCGACAATACATACTTGGACAAAAGTCTTATCCAGTAAACCAGATGGGCTTGCAATACGGAAAAAAACCGATCAGTCATAATTATCGTATGATTAGTGAAATTAACTATGAAAAACAACATTATACAGCATTCATTAAAGTAGGAGCGACTTTTGTGAATTCAATTGAACTTACAAACACGTCAACACAGTGGAAAAAAGGGGAAGAAATCGGCTATTTTGCTTTCGGCTCAACCGTTGTGATGTTATTCGAACAAAATACAATTGAATTTACCGAGAATGTTACAAATGGGGCGAAGATAAAAATGGGAGAAGCCTTTGCTACTATGGTATAATGAATAAATAAATTTTGAGTTAGGGGTTACGGCTTTGTACAACTTTTTATTACCAGATGAATTTATTCGCAGTGTATATGAAATTACACCGGAAAAATTAAAGGATTTAGGCATTAAAGGGATCATAACAGATTTAGATAATACGCTTGTAGAATGGGACCGCGCTGATGCGACGGAAGAGCTTGTACAATGGTTTGAAATGATGCGTGAAGCAGGCATAAAAATTATCATCGCCTCAAACAATCATGAAGCACGGGTGCGCCAGTTTGCGGAACCGCATGGCATACCGTTTATTTTCCGTGCAAAAAAACCATTAGGTGCAGCATATTATGCGGCCCTTGTTCAGCTGCGTCTGCGCCGCCATGAAGTTGCGATGCTGGGAGATCAGCTGCTAACAGATGTGATTGGTGCAAAACGTCAAAAACTTTATACGTTTTTAGTACGTCCTGTTGCTGACTCTGATGGACTCGTTACAAAATTTAACCGCTTCGTCGAACGTCGTGTATATAACGATCTAAAGCGAAAAGGAAAGTATCCTTGGGAAGACTAAAAAGCGACCCGAGTTTTTTTGCATGAAGGTGCAATAGTAGTTAGGAGGAAATAGTGAATGAATGAAATGCCACAATGTATTGGCTGTGGAACAGTGATTCAAACTGAAGATAAAAATGGATTAGGGTATGCACCTGCATCCTCGCTGGAAAAGGAAATGATTATTTGTCAACGTTGTTTCCGTTTAAAAAACTATAATGAAATCCAACCTGTTAGCTTAACGGATGATGATTTTTTACGGATTTTAAACGGTCTTGGACAACAGCAAGGTCTGATCGTGAAAATCGTGGATATTTTCGATTTCAATGGCAGCTGGTTACCAGGTTTACACCGATTCGTTGGAAATAATCCGGTTCTTTTAGTAGCAAATAAAGCAGACCTTTTACCAAAATCGGTAAAAGAAAAGAAAGTGATCAACTGGTTAAAGCGTGAAGCGAAAGCACTTGGACTAAAGCCGGTGGATGTAAAGCTTGTTTCGGCACATAAAGGAATGGGCATGCAGGAAGTCGTTGAAGCGATTGAAGAATACCGTAACGGCAAAGATGTATATGTTGTAGGTTGTACAAATGTCGGCAAATCGACGTTTATTAACCGTATTATTAAGCAAGCTACAGGTGAGGGAGAAATTATTACAACTTCTCATTTCCCGGGAACTACGCTTGATATGATCGGCATTCCGCTTGATGACGGATCATCTTTATATGATACACCTGGTATTATCAATCACCACCAAATGGCACACCATATCGATTCAAGTGAATTAAAATATATTATGCCGAAAAAAGAAATTAAACCAAAAGTGTATCAGCAAAATCCCGGACAAACACTATTTATCGGTGCTCTTGCCCGTTTTGATTTTATTCAGGGCGAACGTTCGGCATTTACTGTACATGTTGCAAATGATTTGCCGATCCACCGTACGAAGCTGGAGCGTGCGGACCAATTGTATGAAGAGCATAAAGGTGAATTACTGGCACCTCCAACGTCTAAACATATTAATCAATTACCGCCATTAGTTCGTCACGAGTTTTCGATCAAAGAGCCGAAAACGGATGTAGTTATTTCAGGACTTGGCTGGGTTACCGTACAGCATGCCAATGTTGTCGTAGCAGCCTACGCACCAAAAGGCGTAGAAGTATTCATTCGCCCATCACTGATTTAAGGGAACGCAGTCGATATTTTGCAATGAATGAACAGTAGTAGGAAAGAGGGAATTGTCGATGAAAAAGTGGTTTGCGGTTATTGGGGATCCGATTGCACATTCAAAATCTCCAGAAATGCATAATGCATGGTATGAAGAAGCGAATGTGGATGCAACGTATATCCCGGTACACGTGAAGCCCGAACATCTGCAACAAGCTGTTGAATCATTCAAACTGTTGGGGACAAGCGGCTGGAATGTAACAATTCCGCACAAACAAGCGATCATTCCTTTTCTGGATGAACTTGACGAGCTTGCCGAAAAGATGGGTGCGGTCAATACGGTCGTGCGTACTGCAGAAGGTAAATTAAAGGGCTATAATACGGACGGTCCGGGATTTGTGAAATCACTTGAGCATGTAATCGGTACTACGAAACGTAATGCACCGGTTTTACTGATCGGAGCAGGCGGTGCAGCACGCGGGATTGCATATGCCCTTCAAATGACAGGTTATACGAATATAACAATTGCCAACCGGACAGTTGAAAAAGCACAGCAAATTATTGATGAATTACATGCCGGTCAGGCTGTTTCAATGCAAGAAGCAGAACAAAGCCTGGGGAATTACGAAATTTTTATTCAAACAACACCAGCAGGAATGACTACGGGCGACTTTGCATTACCATTTTCGCTTGAAAAGTTCCCGGCAGGCGCAATTGCTGCAGATATTGTGTATAATCCATTAATGACGCCTTTTTTGCAAGCGGCTGAGCAAAAAGGTGCGACAATTGTCAATGGGTTAGGCATGTTTGTGCATCAAGGTGCGATTGCTTACGAACACTGGCTAGGTCATTATCCAAATACAAATGCAATGATTGCCCGTTTAACGGCGCAATTAGGAGGAAATTATGTTAACAGGTAAACAAAAACGTTTTTTACGTGCTGAGGCACATCACTTAGATCCGATTTTCCAAGTGGGGAAAGGTGGCGTAAATGATGCAATGATTGCACAATTACGCGATGTATTGGAAGCACGCGAACTTATTAAAGTACGCATTTTAGACAACTGTGAAGAAGACAAAAATGTCGTGGCGGAAGAACTGGCTGCCGGTACACGTGCCGAGCTTGTTCAACTGATCGGGTTGACAGTTGTTTTATATAAAGAATCACGCAACAACAAAAAAATCGTATTGCCAAAAGTAGCTACGAAATAAGGTGAAATATAATGAAGAAAGTCGGTCTTTTTGGCGGAACTTTTAATCCACCGCATATTGGACATTTAATGATGGCCAATGAAGTATACGCAGCGCTTGGTTTGACGGAAGTACGCTTTATGCCGAATGCAAAACCGCCCCATAAGGATTTGGCCCGCTCAGCAACAAATGCGCAGCGTCTGCGGATGGTTGAGCTGGCGATTGAGGGCATTCCGTATTTTCATGTGGAAACATATGAACTTGAGCGCGGAGGGGTATCCTATACATTCGATACAATGAAAGCATTGTGCGAACGTGAACCACAAACTCAGTTTTATTTTATTATCGGCGGGGACATGATCGATTCTTTGCATACATGGCACCGTATCGATGAGTTAATGGAACTTGTCACATTTGTTGGAGTGAAGCGTCCGGGCAGTGAAGCAAAGTCTTCCTACGACGTGTGCATGGTGGAAGCTCCGCAAATTGACCTTTCTTCAACATATATTCGAAACCGATTACAGCAAACAGAGGCACCTTTACAGTTTATACTGCCTGCTGCAGTTGAACAGTATATTCGAAAGGAAGGTTTGTATGGATCGTCAAACGATGCTGGCAGCGATTAAAGATCGAATGCCTGAAAAACGGTATATTCATACGATTGGTGTAATGGAAACAGCAATCCGTTTAGCACATCAGTACGGTGAAAATCCAGAAAAAGCAGAGACTGCGGCTATTTTCCATGATATCGCTAAATATGCGGATGTTGACTGGATGAAGCAAGTCGTAATGGAACAGCGGCTGGATGAACGTCTGCTTGACTGGAATGCAGAAATCCTGCATGGTCCGGTCGGTGCCTGGATTGTCGAGACGGAATTTCAAATTAATGATGAAGCCATTTTAAATGCAATTCGTTACCATACTACCGGACGTGCGAATATGACGAATTTTGAGAAAATTATTTATGTAGCAGATATGATTGAACCGAATCGTAAGTTCCAGGGTGTTGAGGAACTAAGAACATTGGCAGACATCAGTTTACAGGATGCATTCCGGGCATGTGTGACCCATACGCTCAGTTTTTTAGTTTCGTCACAGCAGGCAATTTACCCTGTTTCAATTGAATGCTACAACAGCTTAATAAGAGAGGAATAAACATACATGAATGAAACGTTATTAAATATTACGTACAAAGCAATCGATGACAAGCGAGGAGAAGATATCGTTGCATTAAATATGCAGGGGATTTCACTGTTAGCTGATTATTTCATCATTGCAGAAGGTAGCTCAGAGCGCCAAGTACAGGCAATTGCACGTGAAATTAAAGAAAAAGCAGAAGAAGCGGGCTACACAGTACGTAAGCTTGAGGGCTTTGATACTGCACGCTGGATTTTAGTCGATATGGGTGATGTCGTTGCACATATTTTCCATAAAGATGAGCGTGCCTATTACAACCTTGAACGTCTATGGGGAGATGCACCACAATTAGACGCGCCACAAATGGACAATGAATAGTTATGAGCGTTTTGCGGAAGTTTATGATGAATTGATGACAGATATCCCGTATACGGAATATGTAGAATGGATTCAGACATATGCACCTGCACAGAACTATAAAAATCTGCTCGATATTGGCTGTGGTACAGGAACGCTTGCATTAATGCTGCATAAAGCGGGTTACGCTGTATCAGGGATTGATTTATCGGAAGAAATGCTTGCCATTGCAAGTGCGCGTATGGAAGATGAAAAAGTATCAATGCCTCTATATGCTATGTCAATGGACGAACTCGACGGTTTCAGCGAGCTGGATGTGGCGATTATTCCAATTGACTCGATCAATTATGTTAAAGGTCGGCAAAATGTCGTGGAAACATTGAAACGGATATTTGACAGTCTTCGTGAAGGCGGACAGCTATTTTTTGATGTACACTCGTTATTTAAAATGGACGATATTTTTCTGGATGGTCCATTTACTTATGATGACGGCGAAATTTCATATGTTTGGCATACTGAGCCGGGTGAAGAACCTCATTCGGTGTATCATCAAATGACATTTTTTGTACTAACAGAAAACGGGCTGTATGAACGTTTTGATGAAGAACATTATCAGCGCACATTTGAATATGGTCAATATGTGAAATGGCTGAAGGAAATCGGTTTTTCTCATGTTGAAGTGACGGCAGACTGGAAGACAATCCAACCGACTGATGAAAGTGAGCGAATTTTTATTCGGGCGGTTAAATAAAATTGCTGAAAAAGTAAGTTTCGGCAGTTTAGATGGAAATACCTTTTCATAAAGAAGCGGAATTTGTATAGTGGATGTAAGCTCCATATATAAAACCTTCTTTATGAAAGGGTGTTTTTTATTTTGCAGCCATTTCTGGAGAAGTATAAAAAGCAGCTCGCGATTCTGGGCGGAGTCGTTGCTGCGGTATTAATCTACTTATTATTCCTCGATGATTCGCCACACAGTGCTTCGATTGAAACAATTGACCAAATGACAATTCCTGCTCTTGATGAACCTTCCATAAATCCTGAAACAGAGATCGAAACTGAACATAGGCCAGTAATGGTTGATGTGAAAGGTGCGGTAAAATATCCGGGGGTGTATACATTATCCGAAGAACAACGAATTGTCGATGCCGTTGAAGCAGCAGGCGGATACACAGACGATGCCAATCCGGTGCTCGTTAACCATGCTCAAAGGCTTCAGGATGAAATGGTCATCTATATACCTAAAACGGGCGATGAGCCTGCAGAAGTAATGGAACAGATAATACAGGCAGGTCAGGCAACCGGCTCCGGCAGTGAAAGTACGTCCGGGAAAATTAATATAAATAAAGCGATGGAAGCAGAGTTAACCCAGCTTCCAGGAATTGGCCCATCCAAAGCGGGTGCGATTATTCAGCATCGGAATGAACATGGGGCTTTTCAAGTCATTGATGATTTAAAAAAAGTAACGGGAATCGGGGATAAGACATTTGAGCAGTTAAAGGACTTAATCGACGTAAAATAAATTGAAATTTCTGACCGAACTTACATTGCGAATGTCAGGAACTACGTATAAACTGGTATGTGACAAAACATTTGGGGGTTATCATATGGAGCGAATTACTTGGGATCAATTTTTTATGGCGCAAAGTCATTTACTCGCATTAAGAAGCACGTGCAGCCGTCTAGCGGTAGGAGCGACAATTGTACGGGAAAAGCGCATTATTGCAGGCGGATATAATGGATCGATTTCAGGTGACGAACACTGTATCGAAGAAGGGTGCTACGTTGTGGACAACCATTGTGTCCGGACAGTACATGCCGAAACGAATGCATTACTGCAATGTGCAAAATATGGTACGCCATCAAATGGAGCAGATCTGTATGTCACACATTTCCCATGCCTCCCATGTACGAAGACAATCATTCAGGCCGGCATCAAAAATGTGTATTATGCAAAAGATTATAAAAATAATATGTACGCAATGGAACTGTTCAAAAAAGCGGATGTACATGTTGAACATATCCCGTTTGATGAAGCAAAAATAGACTTTCTGCAAGATGAAAAGTTCGCATTGACTGCTGAGATGCTCGAAAAGCTTCGTGAGTTAGGTGCAAGCCGCGATCAGTTGCTCCCATTAGAGGAGAAGATGCATGCTTTATTTGGTAAACTTGTTCAAGCATAACTGGATATTTTACGCCTTGTCGGTTTGTATCAGTGCACTTGCTGCATTGGAATCGGGAAGGCTTCTTTTCTTGCTGGCGTTATTGATGTTAATTAGTCTATATAAGCGACTGGCAAACATTCATCTGTTGTTTATTTTAATAGTTGGCATTGGAAGTTACGGCTATTTTTCCTATGAAGTCAATAAGCTTTCAATCCCGGTTGAACTACCCGCATTATTGACATGGACTGACGAGTACAATATAAATGGTGTGACACTAAGGGGGTTCATGCTTGATGAATCCGGCAACAAAGTATATGTCACCTATGAATTGCAAACAGAAAAAGAAAAACAACGTTTCGAGGCACAGCAGCTTGCTGGTACAAGTTTTATTGTAACCGGGGAGCAAGTATCCCCATCATTCCCCCCACACCGCTATGGCTTTTCTATGGCCCGCTATTTGCAAAGTAAACATGCAAGAGGGATCATTGAAGTCCAACAGCTCCAATATTTTCGGCAAAATAAAAACTTCATGCAGTCTATCTATGAACAGCGCTTCCGCTTAAAAAAACATATTGAAGAAACTTTCCCGCCGTCTCTTGCAGCAGAGGCACAAGCTCTATTGATCGGTTTCCAGGAAAATGTCGATGAACAATTAAACCGCGCTTATCAAAAGCTTGGGATTACCCATTTATTCGCGATTTCGGGTTTGCATGTCGCACTTGTCTCATACCTCTTTTTTCAGATATTGCTTCGCTTGAGAATACGTAGGGAAGTCGCTACGGTATTATTGCTTATTTTATTGCCGTTATATGCAATTTTAGCAGGAGGGGCCCCCTCTATTTGGCGCGCGGTCAGTGTCGTGGAATTCATTTTGCTTGCGCAGTATGTGCGCTGGAAAATACCGATGGATGATGCATTGTCGCTCAGCTTTGTCGGGTTTGTATTTTTAGAGCCTGGTGCGGTTTTTCAAGTCGGCTTTCAGCTGTCTTATTTGGCCGCTTACAGCTTAGTATATTCGAGCCGCATTTTGGCACGCTACTCAAATTTTTGGGTACAATCTTTTTATATTACATTTGTTTGCCAAATTCTCGTATATCCTTTGTTACTGTTCCACTTTTACGAAATCAGCCTTTCCTCTTTTATCGCGAATATTTTCTTCGTCCCTCTTTTTTCCTTTATTATTTTACCAGTCAATCTGTTGTTACTTGTACTGACTTTTTTGCCATTCCCGTTTGACTCCATTTTCTTTCTTATTTATGAGCCGCTGCGTACAGCGCTGACAAATTTCATTCTCTTCGTTCAGCAGCCGATTGTCCAAATGTGGAACCCTGGGAAACCTACGAAGATGTGGCTTGTCATTTTATACGGTTCGGTTTTTTTCGCTTTTTATTTGCTTGACCGGAAAGCCCCGTTAAAGAAAGTCATCTTTGCTTTAATGGCGCCTGCCATTATATTTCATATACAGCCAGTTTTTCACAATGATCTGAAAATTGCCTTTGTCAATGTCGGTCAAGGGGACTGTATTGTCATTGAATTGCCGCGCAGAGAATCAGTCATTGTCATTGATGCAGGAGGCTTGTTGCGGTTTGAACAGGAAAAATGGAAAGAGCGGAAAAGTCCCTATGAAGTTGGCCGTCAAGTTGTCGTTCCCTATTTGAAAGGGCGAGGAATCCAAACGATTGATACATTTATGCTGTCGCATGCGGATGCCGATCATGTAGAGGGGGCTGAAGAGATATTGCGGGAAGTGATTGTAAAAGAGGTTCATGTGACACCAGGTTCGATCACCGAGGCGGTTATGGACGATTTTCTGCATGAGCTGGAGAACACAAATACGAAACTGATCGAGAAAATGGCTGGTCATAAGTGGCAAATCGGGGAAACAGCATTTGAATATTTATGGCCATTGGAAATTGAATATGAAGGAAATAATGATTCACTCGTTCTATTCGTAAAGCATGGGGCATTTCGGGCATTGTTTACAGGGGATTTGGAGCAGGAAGGCGAGCGGGAGCTGATTCGTCTTTATAACGAGAAATTACGTAATATCGATCTATTGAAGGCGGGGCATCACGGCAGTAAAACATCAAGCACCGAGGAATTCATAACTATAATAAACCCTAAATTTGCCGTATTTATGGCAGGTGAAAATAACCGCTATAATCATCCGCATATTGATGTTGTCAAACTGTTTGAGGAGAAAAATATCCCGTATGCGACAACAGGATTAGATGGTACGGTAGAAATTTCTGTCTCAGAAAGTCAAATGTACATCGAAAAATCGAATTTACTTTATATGAAATAAAAAAGGGGATGGTTTCTTATTTTTAACAAGAAACCATCCCGCTTTTAAGGAATTACAGACGTGTAGCTGCTTCTACGATTGTTGCGATAATAAACAATACGATGAAGAATCCGCCACCGATGGCGAAACCGTAACCGGCATCCGGGAAGTCATTGCTTTTCATCGCGCGGCCACGACCTTCGAATGGGTTTTCAGCTACATAGTTTGGATCTTGATGTCCTGCCATAAGTATCCCTCCTAATCTTCAATAATTATAGAATATTCTAACTGAAAATGCTATATGAAATGCTAATTATTCCTTTTATTGGTTTATTGGATCGGAAGGAGTTTCAAAAAATCCTAAGATAGAAGATCGACAATATGAATTGTTCTTCAAGGCATATGAAGATGCGAAACTGGACATCCTCAATAACGTAAAAAATGGTATACTTAGAACTACGAAAGTAAAGGAGGTTCCCAATATGATTACAAAAGTTTGGCAAGATTTTAAAAAGGGGAATTTCGCACCGGTTTACTTGCTTGTAGGAGAAGAATCCTATTTTGTAGATGAAACAATTAAGCAATTGAAGGCGGCTCTTCAAAAAAATGAAGAAGCGGAAGTCATGACCTTTGACTTAAGTGAACAGCCGATCGATTATGTTATTGATGAAGCAGATACGATTCCGTTCTTCTCGGAACGTAAATTAATAATAGCTAAAAATGCATCATTTTTAAGAGCGACTGAAAAAGGCAAGGAAAAGATTGACCATGATTTAAAGCGTCTTGAAAGCTGGCTGCAGCATCCTACTGATACAGCCATCACCATATTTATCGCGCCGTACGAAAAGTTGGATGAGCGTAAAAAAGTCACGAAACTTATGAAAGAAAAATGTACAGTAATCGCAGCAGAAACACCCCAAAACAACGATTTAAATGTATGGGTAAAAAACGAAGCAGAGCACCATGGAAAAGCGATTACCGATGAAGCAGTCGGTAAACTGCTTGAAATGGTCGGTCCGAATATGCTCCAGCTTCAGATGGAAATAGAAAAGATGGCCTTGTATCTAGGTGAGGATCATGAAATTACACGTGAACTTGTTGAGGATTTAGTGGCGAAAACGCTTGAGCATGATGCGTTTAAAATGCTGAATGCCTATTTGGACCACAATCAGGAAGAGGCTCTCAAAATCTATCATGATCTTTTACGTCAAAAAGAAGAACCGATCAAACTCGTAGGTCTATTGGCAAATAATATCCGGACGATGAACAATATTTTTTATTTGCAAAAAAAGGGCTATCATCAGCAACAGATTGCGAAACAGCTTAAAATTCATCCTTACAGGGTTCAGGTCATTTCAGGTCAAAGAAACCGCCCATCCGACCAGCGTTTGCTCCAGGCGCTTTATAGTCTGGCGGAAGTGGATCTCCAGCTGAAAACTACAGGCGGCAACCGTGAGCGCCATCTTGAACTTTTTTTAATGAAGAAACTATAGAAATCTATATTTTTGGAAACAATGAAAAAAGCCAACTGTGCAGATGCACAGTTGGCTTTATTAAGTTACAATTAAGCTTTTTTCGCTAAACGAGACTTTTTACGAGAAGCCGCGTTTTTGTGAATAAGACCTTTAGAAGCAGCTTTATCTAATGCTTTAGAAGCAGCAACTACTAGTTCTTGTGCGTTTTCAGCACCTGTTGCGATCGCTTGCTCAGCTTTTTTAACTGTAGTACGCATAGCAGATTTTGCTTGTACGTTAGCAGCGTTAGCTTTTTCGTTAACTTTTACACGTTTGATAGCAGATTTAATGTTTGGCATTTCTTTCACCTCCTAGATTTAGGTACGAGATGAGTATTTTCTCACTTATTTCATGTGTCAATACAACAAAAATCATTCTACCAAAGGATTGAAGGAATTGCAATACATAAATGCAAAGAATATTTACTTGACAGTTTGTGCAAACTGAATTGTGGAGGTGCAATATGAAAAAAATTGACTGGAATCGAACAGATTTAATTGATGAAACAGAAGAAGTCGTCCAACATCAGACAAAACAGCAAAAGGAAACATTGGAACGTGAACGTGGCATACACATGGAAGAATCTCAACAAAATCGTGTCAAAATCACAAAAGTTGAAGTGAATGCTACAGGGGAAGAAAAAATAAGCAAAAAGCAGGGGACATATATAACGTTGTCGATCCCAACTCTAACATCCGAAGACCGCCATGGTTTTGAACAAATGCAGGAATCTTTAATCCATTACCTGCATGATCTGCACAAAGATATAAAAATTACGGAGGATTCGAAAATTTTAGTGATCGGCTTAGGGAACAAGACGATTACACCTGATGCGATCGGCCCGTACACGATTGATGCCATGCATAAAAAACAGTCGGAACTGGATTCGCCCAAGTTTATATTGTATGCCCCAGGTGTTACCGGTCAAACTGGATTTGAAACAAGTGATTATATCCATGCATTGGCAGAAAGTATTAAACCGGCACTCGTCATTATTATCGATGCACTTGCGACAAGCGGGAGTGCGCGTTTATGCCGTACAATCCAGCTTACTGATACAGGTATCCATCCAGGGGGAGGTGTCGGCAACCATCGCAAGGAAGTGTCCAAGGAAGTGCTCGGCGTTCCGGTTACGGCAATCGGCGTTCCGACCGTTGTGGAAGCACCGATTTTAATCGCGGATGCAATCGATGTTGCATTCAGATCCATTGCGGCTAAAATACAGGAAAGAGGAAAACCTTCCGGCAAGCTTTCCGTAACAAGCTGGACTCCTGTAAATGAGGAAGTCGACTTAACGACCGTTGAACCGATTTTCGGTCAGTGGGCAACATGGCCGACGGAAGACCGCAGACAATTATTTGAAGAAGTATTCAGTACACATCCCGAGCGTTTGATGGTTACACCGAAAGAAGTCGATTTCTGGTTAAGTCAATATGCATTTTTACTAGGTGAAAGCTTGTTTAAATGGCTTGATGAAAAACAAAAAGCCGGAAATTAACCGGCAATTTATTTTCTGAACAATAAAAACTAGTTATACGTTCTAAGATTTACTCTTTTCCCATATTGTATTGGAGAAAGGGTGATGTGTTTGCGGAAACTAAAACGCTTCTCATTATTGTTCTTATTTTTATTTTCACTGCCTATCATTATTGGGCAATTCCCTTTTCCAAATAATGAAATGACTACACAAAAAAGTAAAAGTGAACGCCCGCACGTTGTTTATGCAGCGGCAGAGCCAGTTGTCACAGTACCGGAAGAACCAAAAGCCGATCCATTCGATGTACTGCTGATGTTCACACATTCACACGAGTCCTATAAGCCGATCGTCAAGAAAACAAAAGGGATGCAGGCAGTTTATGACGAAGAAATGAATATTTTTTCACTTCAGGAAATGATGCAGCACTATCTTGAGTTAAATGGTTTAACACCGCATATTGTTGACTTTGATGTGATGACTGAAATGAAACAGGTTGATGCAACATTTCACCAGGCATACAAAGTGGCGCGACCTGTATTGGCCGAATATTTGGAAGGAAGCGAATATGATCTTGTAATCGATTTCCATCGGGATTCAGCCCCTAAAAAAGTTACGACACTTACAGCGAATAATGAACAATATGCAAAGGTTGCTTTAGTAGTCGGCGCGGAACATCCTGCATATGAAGCGAATTTAGCTTATGCCACAATGCTAAGTGAGCAAATGAACCGTATTGTGCCAGGCGTTTCACGCGGTATTATTAAAAAGTCGGGTACTGGTGTTGACGGTGTTTACAATCAGGATCTTGCGACTAATGTATTGTTAATTGAACTTGGCGGTATCGACAACACGGAAGAAGAGCTTCAGCGAACAATGGCGATTATAGCGCAGGCAATCCGGGTTGCTTTTGTTGAATCAGCAGTGTAAGTATTATTTGATATTCAAATAGCAGGCGGGTAGTGTAAGAGATATTGAGCTATTTCAGCATAGCTGCCCGCTCGAATATGATAAACCGTATTTTGCAGATGTTTGATGCGAAATACGGTTTTCCTATTGCAGGTGAAGGTTCGCTGTTGTCGTTTCACTACAATTCATAGTATAATTTAAAATAAGTTATGCCTCTATTGTTCCATTACTTCAAATTATGGAGAATAGAGGCTGTATTTTAGTAGAAAAGTAAATGGATGAATAATCTACATATGTAGTGACACCAAACCCTAATGGGCTCAGGTGTTTTTTCTAATTAGGAGAGGAATTATACATGAACCGAGAACAACGTTTAAAACGACAAGAAAATATCCGAAATTTCTCGATTATTGCACATATCGACCACGGGAAATCAACACTTGCAGACCGTCTTTTGGAATCAACACAAACTGTTACACAGCGTGAAATGAAGTCTCAGCTGCTGGATTCGATGGATCTGGAGCGTGAGCGCGGAATTACAATTAAATTAAATGCTGTCCAATTGAAATATAATGCTAAAAATGGCGAGATCTATACTTTCCATCTGATCGACACACCGGGACACGTCGATTTCACATATGAAGTATCACGTTCATTAGCGGCATGTGAAGGTGCCATTTTAGTAGTTGATGCTGCACAGGGAATTGAAGCGCAAACACTGGCTAACGTATATTTGGCACTGGACAATGACCTGGAAATTTTACCGGTTATCAATAAGATCGATTTGCCTGCTGCAGACCCTGAGCGTGTTCGCGCTGAAGTGGAAGACGTAATTGGGCTGGACGCTTCTGAAGCAGTACTTGCCTCTGCAAAAGCAGGAATTGGGATCGAGGATATCCTGGAACAGATCGTTGAAAAAGTACCTGCTCCACAAGGCGATCCGGATGCTCCATTACAAGCACTAATTTTCGACTCTGTTTATGACGCGTATAAAGGTGTTATCATCTCAATCCGTATTGTAAATGGTACTGTAAAAGCCGGAGATAAAATTAAAATGATGGCAACGGGTGCAGAATTTGAAGTAATCGAAGTAGGGGTTCATACACCGAAATCGATACCTCAAGCAGAATTGACTGTAGGAGATGTTGGTTACCTAACAGCATCAATCAAAAATGTTCAGGACACACGTGTAGGTGATACTGTAACATATGCTGGCAGCCGTGCTGCTACAGAGCCGCTACCAGGTTACCGTAAACTAAATCCGATGGTGTATTGCGGTCTATATCCGATTGACACAGCAAAATACAACGATTTACGTGAAGCACTTGAAAAACTGGAATTAAACGACTCTGCATTACAATATGAGGCAGAAACTTCTCAGGCATTAGGTTTCGGTTTCCGATGCGGTTTCTTAGGGCTATTGCACATGGAAATTATCCAGGAACGTATTGAGCGCGAATTCAATATTGATCTAATCACGACTGCACCTTCTGTAATTTATGAAGTGACAAAAACGGATGGTTCGGTTTTAAAAGTCGATAACCCGTCAATGATGCCGGATCCGCAAAAAATCGACCGCATTGAAGAGCCGTACGTAAAAGCAACAATTATGGTACCAAACGATTATGTAGGTGCTGTTATGGAGCTTTGTCAGAAAAAACGCGGTAACTTCTCGGGGATGGATTATATCGATGACACACGTGTTAAAATCGTTTATGAAATGCCTTTAGCGGAAATTGTTTACGACTTCTTTGATTTCCTGAAATCGAATACGAAAGGCTATGCGTCGTTCGATTACGAATTAATCGGGTACCAGCCTTCTAAGTTAAGCAAAATGGATATTTTATTGAACGGTGAACAAGTCGATGCGTTAAGTTTCATCGTACACAAAGACTTTGCATATGAACGCGGAAAAGTAATTGTAGAAAAATTAAAAGAGCTTATTCCACGTCAACAATTCGAAGTGCCGGTGCAAGCAGCGATCGGTCAAAAAATTATTGCCCGCTCGACAATTAAATCAATGGGTAAAAACGTACTTGCAAAATGTTACGGCGGTGACATTTCACGTAAACGTAAATTACTTGAAAAACAAAAAGCTGGTAAAAAACGTATGAAACAAGTAGGTTCAGTAGAGGTTCCACAAGAAGCATTTATGGCTGTACTGAAAATGGATGATAGTAAATAGT